>CAYUNX010000006.1:16550-19797 GCA_964446255.1 uncultured Candidatus Saccharibacteria bacterium | reverse complement strand
GCTCATCACGACTGTCTCGCCCGTGCTGACCAGGTTGCAGGCGAAGCCTTCGACCGCTTCCTCAAGCGTGACTTCAATCTTATCTACCGCATCAAACCCATGCAGTTTCTCTTGGCTCTCGGGGGTAAACGCTTCAGGGCACCAGGCGATGAGCCCTTTTTCATGCTCGGTTGGGTTTTGGAGGACGGCAAGCGCAAGGTCGATGTCATAAAAGAAGCTATCGGGCCAGCCCGAGCTCGCGTTGATGACAGCTTGGCCGTACTCATCGAGTTGTGGAACCGTTTGTAACGCAACGCGCGTGTAGCCAAGTGTGTCAGCTGCAAACTGCTGCGCAGCGTCATCACTGCGGTAGCCCCTGCCGGTAAAGAGGTAGTCACCGCAAGACAGCGCATCTCCCTGACCGCTAAATTTCAGACCATCAGGAACATGGACGACCTTTTTGCCAAGACCACGCAAAACCTGCTCAGCATAGGCCTCCTCAGCTTTACGAGCGGCCGGCAAACGCGCCAAAACGGCCGTGTCGTCACGCACGAGTGCCCAGTTAGCGGTGTATACTCCGTCTTGGCAACCTTTAGGAGCAGCTACTTTTTCTACGGCAGCTCCGGCACCAACTAAAGCCTCATATATCGCTTCATGTTCGAGATGTGCTCGCTCGCGGTCAATCGCCACCGTATCGTCCATAAACGGGTTAATGGCGGCCGCGTCATCAAACCATTCCACCCCAGACATCAAAATAGTTATGTTCATAGATTCAAAATTATAACCCACAATCACTGTTCAAAATAATTAATCCTTTTTCAACTCAAAAGTTACATCTAAGACGAGTCATATTTGAATCAAGGCTTCAACAACATAAAAATGTGCTCACAACCACTAGCTTTTTTTGCAATAGTATGCTATTATAAGCAACATGCCTGTGCCAAAGCCAAAGCCAGAAATAAAAATTCCCTCAAGTGTTACCTATGTTGAGTGGGATGCACCAGTTTTCACCAATCCAGACCCAAATCGACCAAATGCCACAAACAAAGCTTTTGAAAATCATATAAAAGGTCTCGATCGTGGTCAGATTGCACTCTGTGCAGGTCAGTATGCGTGTTTCGCGAGTGCCCAAGACCCAGAAATCCGTTTTGAAGAAAAACCAGAGTATGGCTTGGGTCGTGAACAAAGTCGTTACGGCGTTTTTTTTGGTGACACTATCGTTGAATCTGAGGTCATACCGCCAGTACGGACATTTGTTGCCGTGAAACCGTACGACAAAAGAGTTTACAACAAAATGGCAGCAGTTTCGCAAGAAAGTGCCGAAATCGCACCAGCAGCCTCGTTGGTACACGACTGGGCCACCGCGTTATATCTCAATAGTTTGAGTCCGAAGACAGCCTATAAGCCACTGGGCGTTTGGAAGCTGAATGATCCTTATTTTGTGCCTGCACTAATGACTGCGTACCATGAAAGGTCAATTTCATTTGACAATATCATCCAAGAAAAAACTGAGGTCGCAGGGAAAGTAACTGACGCAAGATTGCGACATATTATGGAGTTAGGGCACTTCGGGATTGGATTTTTACACGGAGCTCATTTGGTCTATCGTGACGGCATACCTCAGAACTATGCACTCGATGGCAAGAGGGTAATAATCAATGACGTAACGTCTATCAGACTTTTGAACGGTAAAGATGATGACAAAAAAACACAAGAAGATGTCTTTGATTTTAGCGATGGAGTCTTTGACTTAGAGCACAGCCCTCGAATTCATGACATGGCCATGACCGCGCTGCGTGACGAAAACCATAGAAACAAACTATTTGGCAGGTACTTGGATGGTTACAAACTTGGCGCCGAACGATCTGGCCACACAGAGGGTGGAGCCAAAGTTGGTGTCGACGACTTTCACAGACTCATCAAAAGCGTGGTAGACAAATATTCGAAAACGTAGTTTTTCCAACTAGGAACGATGCTGGGCTTGACGGGGGAGTTGGCAGTCGGGTATAGTGAGTGCTAGTGCATTGGCACTCTACTGCGAGAAGTGCTAATGCTTGATAAAATCAGTTGTCATTTCGACCGAAGCGGAGAAATCTTCTAGAAATGGGAAGATGTTTCGACTTCGCTCAAGATGACAGAAGATAGTAATAAGAGGAGGAAACTCATGAGTGTACCTATACAGCCCTTGGCTGATTACATCGTGGCGCAAGCCGAAGAGGCTGCCACCAAGACTGCTAGCGGTCTGTACCTGCCTGGCAACGCACAGGAAAAACCATCGGTTGCTAAAGTTGTCGCCGTATCACCACAAGTAAAGCAAGTAAAAGTCGGCGACCGGATCGTCTATAAGAGCTACAGTAACACTGACGTCAAAGTCGAAGGTACCAATTACATTTTGGTGCGCGAAGAAGACGTTATGGCAACCGTTAAATAAAGCAGATTTACCTTTAACAATGAGCGGTTAGCAATGAATGAGTGATTACCTATTTGCTATAAAAACATCGCACATCGGGAATTGATAATTCAAAGCACATTGCAAATCGAAAATAGCTAATCAAAGGAGTATAACCATGGCGAAGAAAGTTTTTTACGATGATGATGCTCGGCGCCGCGTGCTAGCGGGTGCTGAGATTTTATACAATGCCGTTAAGACGACGATGGGGCCAAAGGGTCGCAACGTGGTTATAAGCAAAAGCTACGGCGCACCAAGTGTGACGCACGACGGTGTGACGGTTGCCAAAGGTGTCGACATTGCCGATGTCGACGATGAAACGCTAGGTTACAAAGTCGGTGCTGAGCTGATTAAGCAAGCTGCCAACAAAATGAACGACGTTGCCGGCGACGGTACTACCACCGTAACCGTGTTGACTTATCACATTTTGAGCGAGGCTAATAAGCTGATAGCTGCGGGCCACAACCCAATACTGCTCCGCAAAGGTCTCGAAGCCGCCGCCCACGAAGTTATCGCCACCATCGAAGCCATGAGCGAAGACATCAAGGCCGACAAAAAGCGCGTCGCCGAAGTCGCTACCATCAGTGCTGGTGACGCCGAGATTGGCGACCTAATCGCCGATGTTATGAGCAAAGTTGGCCGTGACGGCATCGTCACTGTCGAAGAAGGCCAAGGCTTAGCGCTCGAGAGCGAAGTGGTCGAAGGCTTTACGTTTGACCGCGGTTTTGTCAGCCCCTACATGGTGACCGACACTGCCCGGATGGAAGCTGGCTACAACAAGCCCGCCATTATTATCACCGACAAGAAAATCTCGAACAC
>CAYUNX010000006.1:0-16450 GCA_964446255.1 uncultured Candidatus Saccharibacteria bacterium | reverse complement strand
ATCATCGAAGGTGCTGGTAGCACGAGCGATGTTGAAGCACGCATCAAGCAAATCACCGCTCAAGCCGCCGCGGCAAGCAGCGAGTACGACAAAGAAAACCTCGACAAGCGCCGCGCCAGCCTCGGCGGCAAAGTTGCCGTCATCAAAGTTGGTGGCGCCACCGAAACCGAGATCGAGGAAAAGAAATACCGCGTCGATGACGCCGTAGCCGCAGTCAAAGCCGCTCTCGCCGAAGGTGTCGTGCCTGGCGGTGGTGTCACGCTCATCAACGCATCTGCTGCCGTCAAAGTTGCTGACCCCGATGACGCAGTTTCTGCCGGCCGCGCTCTGTTGGTCCGCTCACTCGAGCAACCATTCCGAATCTTGCTCGCCAACTCAGGCCTCAACCCTGACGAATGGCTGCCTCAAGTCAAAAATGCCAAGGCCGGGCAAGGTGTCAACGTCAACGACCCAAGCAAGCTTGTCGACCTCAAGGTGGCTGGCGTCGTCGATCCAACCCGCGTCACAAAAGAAGCTTTGCAAAATGCTGTCTCGATTGCCGGCACTAGCATGACTATGGGCGCACTGGTCGTCGAAGTACCAGAGCCAAAAGGCGCAGAAGCACCTGGCGGCGGTGGCATGGGCATGATGTAAGCCAACTAAAAGTACTGCAAAAAGAGCCTCAGCAAGAGGCTCTTTTTCTTTTCATTTAATGTGCAGCATATTACGCGCCGAAGCGTTTGCTGGGACCGTTGAAATTAGCTGGACGAGACTGAGCTGATCGAGGTGTTTGCTGGGTAGGGGTGCCGTAAATCTGCTGGTTACGAATCATCTCTTCTTTAAACCCAATGGGGTCTTGTCGTTGGCGCCAGTTGAGGTCACGGGCTTGCTTTTCGGTCATCGGGCCAGTTGGCATTGGGCTTGCCAGCGCCTCGCGAGCCTGCTGGTAGCTTGAGGTTATGGGCGTGGGCGCAGGCGGTTGCTGAGTAGCATCCGCTTGGGGTTTTGATGCTAAGAAATCGGGTTTGTACTGGGCTTGAATTGAGCTATTTGTCTGAGAAACAGTCGTTTGCGGAGCTACAACCGGTCGCTGGGGCTGAAATGTGCCAAAACCAGAGGCGTTGGGGCGTGGGCGACCAGAAGGGTTAATCATATTATCATATTAGCATAAACTTAATGAATAGTCAATCTGTTGGAGCAAACCTAGCCAAGTAAAACGTTGCTGCTCTGGGTACTGAGGTAGACGAGTAGACCGATGCTCAAACCGAGCAAAACAAGTAAGATCCAAAACTTGGTGCGTTCACTCATCGGGCGGCTCCTTCGGTGATTGGCTTTGCAACGACAACCAGACGATTGACGGGATTAAACAGCGGGGTACAGGTGTAGAGAGTGAGCCGCGTGTCCTTGGTAGGTTGCTGGACGCTGACCTCAGTTGGCGCTACCGTAAGACTACTTTCGACACGGTATCTGTGTAATGTGCCCTTCCAGTCGATGCCAATCTCATCACCCACCTTAAGTTTATCGAGATAATAGAACAAACCGCGCGGCCCCGTGTAGCTAAAGCGGTGCGCTGCTAAAACTGAATTGCCACTTTCACCCGGCGCGACGCTGAAGGGAAGGTGCCAGACGCCTTTTTTCAAGAGGTTGAAACTATTGCTAACGGGGCCTTCGTAAATGGTCGTGTTGAGCATCATGCGCGGGATAATGAGACAGTTACTCGTACAGTCTTTCTCTGGGTCAGCGGTCGTACCACCGTCTTGTGAAGTTTGTTGCGTCGCTCTGATGTACGCAGGCACAGTGTTTGTGATAGTCGTGTCATCTTGTGACTCAATCCAATACATCAAGTTTGGCAAAAAGGGCAGTGCGATGGTGTAGAGATTGACCGCGACAATCAGCCCGAGGAGGGCGAAGTTGATGCGGCGCAAGCGTGCGTTAGTCATATAGGTAAGTATAAACCATACCACTAAACCCAACCCGCCATAAACTCTTTATGAGCCCTAGTGAACGAGGTGCAAGCCGAGCTTTAGGGGTGAGGGCCAGTCAAGCGGATTCACTCCGTTTGACTCGGTGGGGAGGTGAGAGTTGCCAGTGGCAACTTGCAAGGACATCTTCCGTTGAAATCTATGATTTCACAAGCGAAGTGTCGGGGCCGCGGAACGTGGCAAGCCCTCTCCTCTGAACTTATGAGCGCCAGCGAACGAGGTGCAAGCCGAACTTTAGGGGTGGGGGTTTCTTTATCTGGATTTATTCCAGGTAAAGAACGGGGAGGGCAAGCCCTCTCCTTAAATTAATCAACAAGCTTCGTGGTGCTTGTCACCCCAAGCGGCCATCTGGCGCAATATAGGGACCAAATCGGCACCCTTGTCGGTCATGGTGTATTCGGTACGAGGCGGCACTTCGGCGAATGTTTTCTTGGTGATAATCCCAAACTGCTCAAGTGTGTCGAGCCGTTGGCTCAGTGTGCGTGGGTTGATGCCGGTGACTGATTTTTCGAGCTCGCCGAAGCGTTTTGGTCCGGTACAGAGGTCGCGGATGATTAGCGCGGTCCATTTTTGGCCAACGACCCGAAGGGCAGCGGCGATACAGCCGATACGTGGTTCGAGCGGTGTCTGGTCTAATGTGGCTACATTTGTCATGGGTTCGTCCTTTCGATATACATAATACTTTACTTTGTATAGTTATGTATATATACTTACTATACAAAGTATAACATAGAGGGGAAACGTATGAAATTAGGAATTATTATCGGTAGCACACGGCAGGGTCGTTCGAGTGACCGAGCAGCTCAGTGGCTGGCCAACCAAGCAGCCGAGCTCGACGATACCGAGACAGAAATTCTCGATCTGCGCGACTACCCGCTGCCATTTTTTGACGAAGCGATTTCACCTCGGTACAACCCCAACCGCGCCCTCACAGGCATTGCCAAAGAGTGGCTCGATAAACTTGGAGAACTCGACGCCTTTGTCATCGTGACACCTGAGTATAACCGCTCAATCCCAGGTGTACTCAAAAATGCCCTCGATTATGTGGCGCATGAATTATCAAAAAAACCAGTTGCCATCTTGGCACACGGTTCCAATAACGGCGCCCAAGCCGTCACGGCACTCCGTAATGTAACTGCTGGGGTACTTGCGGTGTCGGTACCGACCGTTACCTACATCGGTATGGCAGGCTCAGCCTTTGACGAAAACGGCACGCTCTCGCCCGAAATCGCCGCCAACCCGTACGGTCCAGCCACAACGGTGACCTCGATGTTAACCGAGCTCAAATGGTACAGTGACGCCTTGACCCCGACCCGCTAATCCAGCCCACTCTTCTGTATAGGCCTTATTTTTAGGTCTACGAGGCGACGGCCGAGCTTCAGGGGAAGGGATGTTCAGATTGAATTCATTTCAATTCGAAGCGGGAGGGGTCAGCCCCTCCCCAAATATAGTACAAAACGGCTAGCGCAGCGCCTGACAAACTGGTACAATACGGCTATCAGTTGTCAGGCGTTTGCCTTGCAGCGATGAGAGTACAGTAGGGTAACAGTCATGGAGCGTGAGGTGCGTTAGTGCACCGTCCGCACGAAAGCGAGTTGGTGGGATGGACGAAAAACAATTAGGTGCAGTTATACAGGCAGCTCGACGAAAGCATGGCCTGACGCAGCAAGCGTTATGCAACGCATCGGGCTTGAGTTACTCAACTCTTGCCAAGATTGAGCGCGGCGCCATCAAAGCTCCGTCGGTTTTCACACTGCACACCATCGCTCGGACGCTCGACGTTAGTCTCGACGAGCTCATCGCCGGAGCATTGCCGAGCGGCGAAACGCGCAAGCGTACTTCAAAAAGCGGTATTCGGTTTGTCTACTTTGATATGAATGGTTGTTTGGTTCGTTCCTGGGGTAATGCCTTCGCGAGGCTCGCCGAAGAGAGTGGCGCCTCACAAGATACCATCGAAACGGTTTTTTGGCAGTTTAACGAAGATGTCTGCCGCGGTGTCCGCAGCATCGACGAGCTCAATACGGCACTTGCCGAACGGCTTGGCGTTATGGTCGACTGGAACCGCTACTACCTCGACGCCGTCGAGGCCACCCCTGGTATGGCCGATTTCGTCGCCTGGGTTGCCAGCAATTACCGTGTCGGCATCCTCACCAACACTATGCCAAACCTCGTACAACCCATGCTTGAGACCGGCATTTTACCTCAGCTATCGTACGACACAATCATCGATTCATCAGAGGTGCACACCCTCAAACCAGAAACGCGCATGTACGAAATCGCCGCCGAGCGCGCCGGTGCAGCTCCACACGAAATCTTGCTCATCGACGACGATCGGCCTAACCTCGCCGCAGCCGGCAAACTCGGTTGGCACACTATGAAATTCCATGCCTTTCAGCCCGAAGAGTCAATCGCAGCAATCCGCGACGCCTTGCAGCCGGCTTAGAACAAACTTTTTTTGTATACAATTCGGCAAGAATTACAGTCCAAGTAAGCGCGCGGTCACGTAGGTGATTAAAAATATAATCAACGCCGATATGGCAGCCCCGGTTACGGCGTTGCGGCTGTTGCCGTAGCCAGTTCTTTGTTGTAGTTGAGAATACACCCACGTTCCGCCGCCGATAGCGAGTAAGAGTGCTGTGATAAATGGTCCGATCATTGAGATTCCTTTGTGTTAATTTTAGTCGCAACTTGCTCGAGCTCATCGTTCGAAGGCGTATAAGGGAAGGGTTGTTGCTTGAGCATGTGCACGCCAATAGCATGGGTGAACTCACTTTGGTCGGTTACGGGCATCAAGTGTACATGCGCGTGCGGCACGTCAAAACCAGCGATGAGGACGGCGACTTTTTCAGCCTGGAAAGCGATTTTGAGCCGCTTTGTGAGTAGCCTTACCGTGTTAAATACCGCAGCGTAGTCATCATCGGCTAGGTCATCGAAGTTCTCAACTTGTACTTTTGGCACGACGAGCGTATGACCCGGTACATAAGGCTCGATGGTCAAAAAAGCAAACGTCTTTTCGTCTTCGTACAGCTTGTAGCAGGGGATATCTCCCTTAATAATCTTGGTAAATACACTATCTTGCATACTGCTAGTGTATCAATTCGACTGTGCTTACGCTACTCGGAGACTTGGATCTATGTTACTGCCACCAAAAAGTCTGCCACCAAATGAGGTATTTCGCAATTCCGTAAGTGCGCATTGACTCAGCCGATCAAACTGACCAGCCGATTCGACGATAGCCTCTGGAGTTTGCCACTCCATTGTTGCATATTTACCGGTAGGCTCAAGCGCATCTTGTATTACTGCGCGGGCCATCAGGACATAACCTGTTATTACATCTGAAAAGCGATTCGCGGGTTTTTCTGGGCTCGTAAACCGCGTAACTGTATCTAAAGCAAAATCGATAGGCCCAACATCTTGTCTAACGCCACGTTTTACCCCTGGAACTACGGTTTCACCGCAGTCTACTAAGATCTTCGTGCTTGGCAGCCCTAATCTTCCCCCCAAAGCGGACTGCGCGGTCGTGCCAAGGCGCCGACGTACCGTTAAAATCCTTCCTCCGTCATAAAGTACGGCGAGGCCGACTGTTTTAGGTGCCAGTGATTCACTAATTTGTTGAGTTGGTAGTGTTTGTAGAAGCCCCGATGTTGTGCCGACTGGAAAACCACCATATTCAGAAGTAACCTTCATAGTGAAATGAATTATATAACTTTTTTTATACTTTGCAAGTACATTTTTTGTTCTCTTGTCAAACAGCCTCCAACACCGTGGAAATCGCGAATACATGCTACTATAGGTGTATGAGTGATGTGAACAAAAAAATGGTACCAACCAAGTTGCTATGGGTCGACCTCGAAATGACCGGCCTCGATGCCCAAAATGATGTGATCCTCGAAATTGCAGCCGAGATTACCGATTTCAACTTCAATACGGTCGCGAGTTACGAAGCGATTGTCGCGCAGCCAACAGAAGTCGTTACCGAACGTATGCAGAAAAACGTCTGGTGGCAGAGCTACCCAGAGAACCGGGATGAATTTATACGCAAAACCGCTACGGGCAAGCCTCTCGAATTTGTTGAACAAGAGCTGATCGCGCTCGTCGAAGAACACTTTGGTGCCGAGCCAGCCGTCCTGGCAGGTAATAGCATTTACAATGACCGTGGGTTCATCAAACGATGGTGGCCGCAACTCGACCTCAAACTGCATTACCGCATGCTCGATGTCAGCGCCTGGAAAGTTTTTATGCAAGGCGCCTACGGCGTAGACTTCGAGAAAAAAGAAGTCCACCGTGCCTTTGATGACATCCAAGCGTCTATTGCAGAGTTGCAACACTACCTAGAATGGTTCAAGAGCAATGACCAAGCTTAAGGCCATCCTGTTTGACCTCGATGGGACGCTCCGCGACACGAAAGATATTATTTACGAAGCAATGCAGCACGCTATTGAAGCACTCGGTAGAGACAGACCGACGCGTGGGGAGATCGATCCGCACATTCACCACCATACCGCAGTACATAAAGCCCTCGCCAATCATGTGTCACTCGATGAGTTTGAGCAAATTTATCACGGAAAACTGTATGAAACGTGGGATGAAGTCATGCTATACGAGGCTGCAGTCGAGACGCTAGAGCTACTGACCGAAAAGGGCTACCAACTGGCTGTCGTCACCTCAGCGAACACTAAAGGTTCGGTTGATTTTGTACAAAAGCGGGGGATAGACCACCATTTTGATGCAATCTCAGGGATGAGTGAGGGCGTAAAACCTAAACCAGCACCTGATCTTGTGCTCCGAGCACTTGAGCAGATTGGCTGCGAGCCAGATGCTGCCTTAATGGTCGGCGACCTGCCAGCTGATGTGCAGGCTGCTCACGCGGCTGGCGTACGCTGTGTTGCCATCACACACGGCTTTGGGTCGCGCGAAGATCTCCAAGACATCGGCGCCGACTACATAATTGATTCACTCATGGAATTGCCAGCGGTAATCGATAAAATCGAAGCTAAGTAAGTACAATCTAAGACGAAAATCTTCCCACTTGAACTACGAGTCGACTATACTGAGCCTATGCATGCCAAATGGGCACAGTTAAACGACAAGCGGGTACGGAGGGTTTTGTGCCTATTTCTGTTTTTATTACTTCCATCTATCGCAGTTTTTATACTGATTAGTACTGCAGACGGTGCACCTTCGCGTCCGGCCACGGTTATCGAGCAACCTTACGCAACATCGGCAAGCTCGAACACATTATTTTTTGGCAATGCCTACTGGGGGCGCTACATCAACGAATGGTCACAAAAAAGCGAACTCAAATATGCGTACCCATTTTCGAGGCTCAACGAGTTTCACCGCGAAATCTATGACGCTTGGATTGCGGGTCTCGAATGCCCCGTAACAGCGGGAGTCAATCCGACGGCGGCCGAAGAGGAAGCCGCCCTGTCATTTAACTGTCGACCTGAGTATCTGCCCGAAGCTGCTAAGTGGTTCACGGCGTTTACACTCGCCAACAATCACACCGACAATCAGGGAGTGAATGGCTTTAGCGAAACGCAGCAGCACCTTGAAGAGCAGGGGATCCAGTATTTTGGACATTATGACCCACGTGACCTCGAAAACGTGTGCGATGTCGTCGCGCTGCCTGCCAAAGTTACTAACAACAAAAATCAGGTTGGTGCTGGTACACTGCCCGTTGCGATGTGCGGGTACCACGGTTTTTATATGATTCCACCAGCCGAATCTATCGCTGTCATACGAAAATACGCCGCGTACATGCCCGTCATCGCTATGCCGCATATGGGTGCCGAGTACAAAGCCGCGCCTGACCAGCTCAAAACAGCAACCTACCGTGCCATGATCGATGCTGGCGCCGACATGGTGCTCGGCGACCACCCACACTGGGTACAGACAACCGAAGCCTACAAAGGTCACCCCATCATATACTCAATGGGTAATTTTCTCTTTGACCAACAGCTCGCTCCTGAAATGACGCGCTCAGCAGGGATAAACGTCAAGTTCACCGTGCAGGGAGCCGACCGCACACAACTGGCACGCTGGCTCGCCCTTGGCAAAACGTGTAGCACGTATCATGACACTTGTTTGGCACGAGCGAAAACGATGAAATTGAAAAAGTTACCCTACGCCTATCATCTTTCAGTAGTCGGAACTGATGATTTAGGAAAAATCGTCAAACCCGCTTCACCGCAGGTCCAAGCCGGCATCTTACAGCGCATGAACTGGGCACAGACAAGCACGGCACTCCTCGCACCGTATAGCGCAGAATAATCGCTTTTGGCTGTAAGTTGTCTTGCCCTAGCAAACCGTACCTCACGATTGGTCCGGTGCATAGCGAAGCTGGGCACACTGGTTTGCGGACAGGGGATTGCGTTACCCATACAAAAAACAACCGCCCTGGTGGGGCGGTTGTCGCGAAATCAATTGAGTTATTAACCGTTTACAGCGTTGGCCGTCTGCTTGAGTACGAAGCGAACGATAAACTGCGCAAGCGCAACCACAACGAGACCGATGAGGGCATACATAATGGTGTTCTTAGCACTGGTAATCTTACCACTCTCGCCACCTGAGGTAACGTATTTCATACCGCCCCAGATAATCATGACAACGGCCACGAAACCGACGATGATAGAGATGATATTAACAACTAATGTGATGAATTTCGTGATGTCATCAGCTCCCGCATCGGCGAGTGGGTCTGATTCACAGTCGCCAGACAAATCGCCGTTCAGTCCGCTACCTTGTGAAAGACAAGTGTTAATGTCTGCCGCACCTTGTGCGAGCGCAGGTACTGCGACAACCACAGGCACGAGCAAAAGCGTCAAAGCAGTTATGCTAGTTGCGAGTGTTATTTTGATTTTGTTGATCATAATTATGTTCAGTTCCTTTCTAATTGGTCTTACCTTACTTTATACCATTTGCGCAATGGTAATTCAACCAGAAGCTGTGTTTACTCAAGCGACTAGCGAGCTTAATGGCGTCAAACTTGTCGCCTTATCGGTCTCCCTGATTACCACTCGCACCAAGAATTGTGCCAGGGCAACGATAACAAGTCCGATGAGCGCGTAGATGAGCGCGTTTTTGGCTGCCGTCACTTTAGAGGTATCACCACCAGAGGTTATATATTTAAAGCCCGCCATAATAATCATGATGACAGCAATCACACCGATAACAACAGATAAAACTTCCACGATTAGTTTGATTATTGTGGTCAGGTCGGCGTTTGATTTCGTACAACCTTCCTTACCATTGATAGCTTCACAGGCGGCTTGTTGCGAAGTTATCGCCTGCACACTTTGCGTCGACACCGGCGCAAACACTGCGCCAAAAAGTAGCGCTGTAAAACCCATTGCTACGAAAAATCTCTGTACGTGTTTCATGATTATTCAACCCTGCTTATTACAAACGTTATTATAAGACCAGATAGTGTAATGATGATGAGCCCGACAATTGCCCCGATTAGCGAATTGCGAGCGCTCGTAGCCTTTTGGGCATCACCGCCTGCCATCATGTAGCGCCCACCCGAGAGGATGATAACGATGATTGCGGTGAAGCCGGCAATGGTTGCAATCACGAATGTTACACGCATGAGTTTGCCGTCGGGACCTATCAATGGGTTCGAGCTGGTCCTTGACGCACAAGTTGGTGAATTTGCTTTTGCTTCAGATGTCGAACACGCAGATTTAAACACATCGTATGCTGCGGATACTTTTGGCATAAAAGTAACTTGCGATATTGCGAGAAGGGCAAACAGGGCAATGATAAATCGTAAGCGGCGCATTTAGCCAATGCTCCTGAGCGCAAAGCTCACTATGGTAGTGGCAGTCAGCACAATAATCAGGCCTACAACTGCGTACAGGATGCCTTGTCGTGCTTGTGCGACCTTTTGCGGGTCGCCACTGGCATGTATGTACTGCATACCGTTAATTACAATGAGCAGCAACGCCACTACCGCCATTATGCCGGCTACGATAATAAGTCCAACTTCCCATGCGTACATAGCATCATCACCCGTCTTGGTGTGTGGAAGTGGGCTAAGATCTATTTGGGCGATTGTCGATATGAGTATAGGTGATTTCATTTGGTTAGTTGGTTCGCTATAAATGATACTATAGCTGCCGCCATCACGGCTACAGCCAGACCTATCAATGCATTGATGATTGTGCTCATCGCTTGCTTGACTCTGGCGGGCTCGCCTTGGCTCACAATGTATTGCACGCCACCGGTAATCACATATGCTACCGCCACCAGCGCAGCGACCCGCAGCATATCATCGACTATCGCCAAGACGATAAGAGGTAGTACGCCGTCGTTTTTGTCGGAAGGAAGAATTGCTAGGTCGCTAACTAAATCACAGCTCGAAGTCAGTGAACCCGGCGGCAAGTAGGCATACCATGTTTTAAGCCCAAGAAAAACAGTGCCGTTACATGATTTAACATTTGCATTCGTAATATTGCTCGGGGAAAGGAACTGCAAGAAAGCACCGAACACCATGAAGGTGACTATGCCAATCAACGCTTTCGTCATAGTTGCTTTCGCTTTTGTCACTTTCTGCGAATCGCCAGCCGAGCTCGCGTATTGTATGCCTCCCCAAGTCAGGCCGCCAACCACCGCCACACCTACGAGTAACGAGAGAAGCTTAATGACAGGGTTGATGTACTTACCAAAAATACAGGCATTGGCACTGTTCTGATAGCCTTTCGGGCAGCATACTTGTTCGGCGCCGGGCGCTTTCGTTGACAGCGGTTGTTCAGACCCAGTACAGGCGGTCGCGGCACTTACCGGCAACGCAAAGGGCACGGCCATGACACAGAGCGCGGCAACGCCCGCAGTAACCAAAGCCAGATGTTGCAAAAACCGTTTCATACTCTACAACTATACTGTACATGCTTGTGTCTGCACAACTTTCGACGGTGTTGCCAGATTTGGTAGAACTTACAACACTTAACTTTGGCGATTGGTAGCCTGATATATCCGTATTTGTGCTAGTAATATCAACTCTTTTCGTGTTAAATACATATATATACATAAGCAGCACCGCTACCATATGAAAAAAAAGCTACACACATCGTTTTTGGCTCTCGGCATTCTCGTGCTGGTCATTACCCAATTATTAGCATTCGCTCCAGCTCCTCATGTTAGTGCCGCCCCCATGACGCTAGAGACTATTAAAGACGAAACCTACAAGTATAGTGTCTATGCTGCAATGCATGCTTGTCTCAATCGGGTCAGTACAGGCACGGGTTATTATGGCCCCGAAGATTGGGATGGCCCATTAAGTATGGACACCGTGATAGTCGGGTTTGCCGGTAGTGACGGAGGCAACAATGATGGTTACGTGAACTGCGACGAGGCAGGCAAATTGTGGATGAGCATGGCGGGTCATGCCAATGTCTCGGACATGATGAGCCAATTCGGCTTCGCCAAGAGTTCACAACGCTGTAGCACGGTTGGTACCTCGGGGCAGCAGAATTGTGTCGAAACATGGACAACAAACAATAAAGGTACCGTTCTCGCCGGGCACGACAAAATTGCAAAAAGTAAGGGTATCCCTACGGCTTTGCCAACTGGCGGACGTTACACATTGGCTGTTAGCGCTCTCGACGCGAAGTGTCAATCTAGCGGACCCACTATAACCACCACGGGCAATCAGACTGCTACAACGAGCACCGTCACTATCATAAGCGATAGCAGTGGCGCGATTACCAATAAGAGCTACAGTCAGAGTTCTGACAATAGCCTTGGGGTTTGGCCAACAACGAGTGGCGGTGATAAATCTAGCTGTAGTTACCTTATTAGTGACGTCAATAAAACCGCCAAAGCAGCCTCAGCGACCATGGTTGCAACACGTGTAGGCCAAACAGCCACAGATCTCTCAAAGACTGCTTGCGAAAAAGCTGGTGCTACTGGTGCAAAGCTCAAAGCATGCTTAGCCGATTTTACTAAGTGGGCCAAAGCTTGTATCGCCGAGTATTATGCAAAAAATCCTACGGCGCTCGGTGGCGGCACCTTTGACGCTGACGCTATCGCTACTTGTATAATCGCAAAAAACGGTGGTGAAGGCGTAAGAGGCAAATACAATATCACTAAGGCAGATCTTGCCGGTCTAGTAAAAGGCGCTATGGACGCCAATACTCCAAGCCCAGCGGGGGGTGCAGATAGCACGAAAGATCCATGCTCGGTTCTGCCTGAAGGCACTCAGATGAAATGGTTGGCTTGCTCTATGCTGCTTTCGCTTGATGGTATCCTGACCGCACTCTACAGCACAATCCAAACTATGCTCGTCACGCCAAACGATATATTCCAAAAAGATGGGTTCATCGCGGCTGTTAGTGTCTTCCGCAATTTCGGCCTCGCTCTACTAGTCATAGCAGGTCTTATTATGATAATTGCACAGGCAACCGGTAGCGACCTCGTCGATGCCTATACCGTTAAAAAAGTATTGCCCCGCATCGGTGTAGCACTCGTGGGGATTGCCCTCGCCATGCCGCTGCTCAGGCTTGCTGTCATATTCACCAACGATATCGGCATACTCATCGGCAACCTTATGGGTAGCTTAGGAGGCACTGTGGCGGGTCCTACCGCATCACCAGGCGGTAACTCGGCGATTGGTTCAGTTTTGGCCTGGATTATTGGCGGAGGTGGAGCAGGACTATACCTCATGATATTCCTCAAGGGGCAGGGAACCATCGCACTAGTTGGTACAATTGTGCTTGCACTTCTCGTGGGGCTAGTAGTACTAACCATACGTCAACTTGTGATTATAGTTTTGATACTGCTTGCACCTCTAGCCATAGCCTCCTCGATTTTGCCTGGCACTGAAAAACTCTGGAAGTACTGGCGGAGCACTCTACTAACGACCCTTGCGATGTTCCCGATTATCATGCTATTCCTGTCGTCTGGCAAATTCATGGCTAGCATCTTTGGCACTATGAACAATGGCTTGTTTGCTGTGCTGGCGTATTTTGCACCGTATTTCATGCTTCCATTCGCCTTCAAGCTTGCCGGTGGGCTCATGGGCAATATATTCCAGGCCGTCCAAGGCAGAGCATCCAAAGGCTTTGAAGCCTTTAAGGGTATGCGCAAAAAAGCCGTCAGCACGAACGCTCCAGAATTCTTGAAGGGCAATGCGTTTAAGGGTCCGCTCAAAAACACTGCGTTTGGTCGAGCGGTTGGTAGGGCCGGTCTCGCCTCGAATGCAGTCGCTACTGGTGAGCTCGGTTTTAATGCTGCAAAGTGGGGCAGTCGGCTCAGTAGTGCCTCATCACGTCAAGCCCTAGATAGCGCCCGCGAAGCATCCGAGAAAAACAAATACGTTAAATCGGTCCAGGCAAATGATGATTTCTCGATGGCCGCACTCGACAACTGGATGAACGAAGACGGCCAACGCGCCTACCTGAAAAGTCTCAAGAAAGGCGACGGCATCACTCAAGTCTACACAGACGAAAATATCGAGGAAGGCATCGCCAGCATCCGCATGGCGCAACGTGGCATGACAAAAGAGTCATTTGAAAATTCGATGTTACTATCACTGCCCGGTACGGGTACCGCTTGGAAACAGAAGTTTGACAAAAATGGCACCCTTATTAGTGGCGGGGCTGGTGACATGCGTGCCGCAATCAACAAAGTCGTAGGCAATGACAGAATCCGAGGCGCAACACTGCTGGCTGCCATGAAGGGCGCAGCCGATCAAGCTGGTAGAAGTGATCTTGCAGGTGCAAGCTTTGGTGAAGACCTTGCCATCATGGATGCAATGTACCAAAATCAAGCTACGCCAAGTCCACAGATAAGCTACCATGATGAAAATGGAAATGTACAAACAATCAATACAGGTCCAGATGATATGAATCTAGGTATAACTAAACACTATAACCAACGCGTTCTGGAAACAAAGGGCGCGGGCCAACTTATTGGTACCTTGCGTGCACATGCGTTTCAGGGTATCGCTACTGCGCTAAGGGATAGGCTTGATGGTGTAGCTGGGGTCGGAGACGACCGTGTAATGGGAGAGGATAAGCTTACAGACAAAAACTTCATTCGTGAATTGGGTGTCCACGCTGGCATGCTCGATGCTGCCGGCCAGTCAAGTCCAGAAAAACAACGGATTATTGCAGATACTGTTTTTGGTGAAACCGTTAATATTGGCGGTAAAGACACAACTTACGCAGAAATCATTGACAGGGTGCGCAATGATCCAAATCTAGCTGATATGGCCGAGACCTTTGCTGAGACTCGCCGAGAATACGGCAGTCGTTATGCTCGTGAAGCGGCCGAGGCGGCTCGACTGGCTGGTATGGGCGACCAGCAACAACAAGGCTAAAGCGTACTTTATCGTACTTGGTGGCGGTTGATTATGTGTTCCATTTCGTTAATAGCCGAGATTACTCGATTCCCCATGGATGATTGTGTTTTAGTTCCGTTTTCAGTCAAAGCTAAGAAGTGGTCGGTTTCCGTATCACGTGCTTCCTGTAAGGTACGCTCGACCGCTCCCTGATTTTTCATAATTACACCGATTTTAAGCGGCTGACCTTCCTCAGGCGTCTGTAGTACCGCGAAACCACCGCCCCAGTTTCTGCCGAGCTCATCGATAATGAAGCTTGTTTTCGTGGTATAAAGTTCGTCATTTTCGCCACTCCTATGGGCGTCAGATTTGTTGAGATTGGTGGTATTTAGCAACCAAGCACCCACCGGTCTCTCAGATTTAATAACATATCTGTCTTGCTTGGTTGAGGGATTGTTTACGCCAGTTGTGTACTCGCTAATCGTGAAGCTACCCGAGCTGTCCGTTCCCCAGCCGACACGTCCTGTATAGGGCACGAGGACTTCGATTACTGCATTTTGGGGGGCGCCAGAATGTATAAGTCGATCTACCATTTTATCAAAGCCACTTTTGATTGCATCGTGACGAGCGCTTGCCTCAGCAGTTTTTACTCCTGGAGCTAGGCCGTGCGCTGCGGTCCATGATTTGGAACCTCGATTTCGTTCTATAGCAGCAGCACGGCGGTCTGCGAGAGTTTTTTGCCTTGCTAACCGAGCTTGCTCGCGCAGCCTCGCGCCAGCCTCTCGGTCCGCATTAGCCGATCCCTGAGTTGTATCTGCGCTTTGTCGTGCATCGACCATTGCTTGTAACTCGTCTCTTCGAGCTAGGAGTAGTTGCATCGTCAGATCGTTGATCTGTTGCTGCACTTTTTCTGCTTCTGAAGGTTCGGGCGTCTCAGGCTCAGCATTGGAGTCTTCCGGCTCGCCAGACGCAGATGCTTCTGAATCAGGTGTGGGATACGGCGTCCAAGCTGGCGTTTCAGAAGGTGTACTTGCCGCCGAATCTGTCGTGCCACCTTCTGTAGTGCTTGGGGGTTCGGCCGCACCAGAGTCACTAGACCCTTCAGGTGCGCCACCGAGAGGCAAGGCACCGAGCCTTCTTGCAATTGAAGGTCTCCAAGGGATCCCAGAGTGCTCACCTTGCTCATTGGTGTTTCCTGTGAGAGCAGCAGCATTTTGACCCATCGCATCCGCCCATTCACCAGCTGGTGTAGGTAAAATTCTTCCTTGGGATTCGGGTGATTCTGGGCCTTGTGCGCTCATATCTGTGATTATACATCATGTTTGTGTTTTTTGCAATAGGCTTGTGGTTACATTGTAAATTTTGCTATTTTTGCAATGTAATCTTAGCCTACCTACTACTACTTATGTACGACAGACTGAGTTATTAGAGGGGATGAGCTGAGTTAAATATGCTTTTTGAGGAGGGTGGGGGAATGCGTGGCGAGGAGGTGACGACGGGTGTGGTGACGGGTGCGGAGCTGGAACTCGCGTATGGCAACAAAGATTACCACGGCTGCAAGGGCAAAGAGCCAATCCGTAAGACCGAGCGGTGCTGCGTGGAAATAACCTGCGAGTGGCGTGTAGATGATAGCGAGGACACAGGTGAGCGAGAGCGCCATAGCACCCCACAAGTAGCGGTTGTGCAGCTGATAGCGGGTAAAGAGACCGTACTCGCTGCGACGCTGCAGGATGTTTGCGAGTTGCACCAGCACGATGGTCAGGTAGGTCATTGTCGTTGCGCCCATGTGTAGGACACTGCTTGGGTCGATGTGGTCAGCCGCGAGACCGCGCCGCCAGTAGTAGAAGAGATAGTTACCAAAAGCGAGTGTGCCGATAAGCACGCCGCACCACAGCAAATCAGTCAGGCTACGGCGGTTGAGGATGTGATCGCTAAGGTTACGTGGTTTTTCGCGCATCAGCTGGCCTTCGGGCTTGTCACGGCCGAGGGCGGCGATGGGGAATAGCTCGGCGATAAGGTCGATGGCTAAAATTTGCATGACTGAGAGCGCCAGCGGGATGTGAAACAACACGACCGCCGCCAGGCTGACGAGGTTGGTGACAAGCTCGGCCATGTTACTGGTGAAACAGCTCAGTGTGCCTTTTTGGATGTTGCGGAAGATGGTACGGCCCTCTTGAACGGCGCCGACGAGTGTATGGAAACTATC
>CAYUNX010000005.1:0-53973 GCA_964446255.1 uncultured Candidatus Saccharibacteria bacterium | reverse complement strand
GTAAGCTCGGCAGTCCGATCTAGCGCTGCTGTTGTATTGATAATCGTGTTATCCAAATCAAGAACGAGAATCGCGCGCACTCCGTCCGCATCGTTCGCAGATAGTTTTGGTAGAATGTCCCGTGCGTAAGCAGCCATACTACCTTTTGTGTCCCAGTCCTCTTTTATCTGCCAAAAATAGATTTCGAGATCGGAATAATCGGCTCGAAACTCATCAACTATAGCACCATTTTCAGGCAAGTCGTCGGCGATATACACTTTCTTTATTTGCTGGTCCCGTGCTTTAGAAAGTATTGTGAGTAACGACGATTTTTTACTTACTTCACAGGTATCAATGTGGAGATTGCGCAACTTGCCATCATACATTTGATCTGGGTGAACCTTGTCAATGAGTCGTTCAAGTATTTGGCCTTTTTTAATCTTGAGTTTTTGGCAACTACCAGATGGATCTAGTTCATCATCATCCATAGGCTCAACCCCAGTGTCTCCGATTGTCCAGATATATACAGGCATGTTGTAATTCAACGCTTGTGCCATCATCGTTAGCGCTGCCGGTTTAACTGGGTCGTACCCATCTTCATGTGGTTCGAGTGCGTTAAGAAACGACTCTAGTACTATTTTTTCAATGTCTTCCTGAGCGGTGGGAAGCGGCGCTTGCGCACAAATCTCCATAGCAGCTGAACAGACGCGCTGACCTAACGACACCGGCAAACCTGGAGCTACATCACGAGGTTGATAGTAACCTTTCCAAAATGCTCCAGGAACTTCTTTTAACTCATGCCTAATCATGTGTCAATTGTAGCAGCAAGGAAGACGAAAGACTTTACTTGCCCAAAAGTCTCTAATAAATTTGATGGTAAATAAAGTGCGAACTAATATAACAAATTTAGCTGGGGATGAGCGGCGGGAATATAACTTTTCAACGAAAGTTTGGACTTCGATATCTCTGAGATCGAAACTATCTATGAACGCAACAAAAAACAAACTGAAACCGGTGACTAATCTGGGTCTGCAGAAAGGCGTTGTGAATATGAAGTAAACGGGTTAAAGGTGGCCGTCTAAATAGCGCTCGCCGAAACGCTCATCACGAGTAAGTTCCATGATGCATGAAGCAAAATCCCAGGAATGATGCTATCAAGCTTGTAATACATAAAACTTAGATAGAAGCCTATGGGCAATACAGCGAGCGCGTGAATAGGGTTGACATGAAATATGGCAAAAAGAAGACCGCTTGCGATAATGCTAAAGGCAAGCCCATGTTTCTGCATAAAAGTCTTAAACAGGATACCCCTGAATATCACTTCTTCAATGATTGGTGCAACAATTACAGATGTCATAAAGAAAGGCCATAAGCCTATGGTTGAAATTTGACGCTTAGCTCTAGCCACGTCGCTCGTGCCATCGCCCCCACTTATGACAAATGCGGCAACTGCTACAATCAAGAGTAAACCGAACATTATTGCATAAAAACCTATAAAATATAAAATTGCCTTACGCGTTTGAAATCGTTTAAAACCTAGCGCCGACCAGCTTAACTTGTTGGCTCGAAGTCTGCGGTATAGTATCGCGATAGCACAAATAATCCCTATGGCGTAGCCAACAATTACGAGAGTAGGCATACTCTGCGCCGTTAAACCTACTTTTTCGGCAAGCGGATACCCAAATGCATTTGCTACAACAAACGGCAATACTATTGGTATATAAATAAGGTATTGAAGTAGTAAAAGCATACCAATGAGGCGAACACTAAATAATGGTTTTTTGTTTGTTGTTTTCATCCTATCAGGTTGACTGTATCACAGTCATGATTGCCGTACAATCGGCAATCAGCATCGTCGTGCGAAGACAGCAGTACACGCAATAAACCCCATTAACAAAAGGTGGCAGTTCCGAAATTTTACCCTTGAAAGCCAAGCTTGCACAGGAACGTTACCTTACGAATTACCACAAGTAGTTGTCGCCCCGACGACAAAATGTCAGCGCATGCTGAATCCGCTCACTTGCCACTGGCAAACCCGTTCGAATCCCCCACCCCACACAGACTAAAATAAAAAGTCCTATCTGCATAACGCAAAGGACTTCTTATTTTGGCTGGGGATACAGGTCAAAAACCTTGGATACCGTTGCCCAACCTTTCTTGCAATAAGTTGGTTTCTATGGCCGGGCTAATAGCTCATCATAATTAAGATATTAGCCTGACCATAGTTTTACGGACAACCAGGCATACTAATTATAACAATAACGTAAATACATATTTGACTTAAGTTCGAGTTTAGCGTGGCTGGGGATGAGGGATTCGACCTACCTTCGGCAGGCCCACAACTTCTGCCAAGACAGCATAGCTGTCAGGTGAAGTTTGCCTTGCGAATTGCCACAGGCAATTCTCACCCCGATCTTTTTCGGGTGATCAATTCCCAGTCACAAACAAAGTAAAAAGCCGGGTCAAAAGACCCGACTTTTTACTTGGCTGGGGATGAGGGATTCGAACCCCCGATGACGGGACCAGAACCCGTTGCCTTACCACTTGGCCAATCCCCAACAATACTGATAATTGTACCTGCTAATGTGCGCTTCTGTTACGTTCTGGTCTCCTGGGACCAGGCCCATTGCCTTGCCACGTTCCGCGGCCCCGGAACTTTCCTACTTGAAGCACAGCTTCAAATCCGAAAGATTCCCTTGCGAAATGCCAGTGGCATTTCTCACACTTGGCCAATCTATCGTGATTCGATTGGTACGTGACAGATTATACAAGAGTAGGCTGTGGTTTTCCACCCCTTTGAATGTTGTTCGTTGCTAAGTAACCTTTGCGAGACCAATGGTGTAGTTCTTGCCATAGTGTTTGGCACAGTTCGGGCAAGTGGTGTAGAAAAGGTAGCATGCTTTGACGCTTTTGCCCTTACTCATCGCAAACGCGGTTAGCACGTCGTACCATTTCTTTGCGTTTTGGTACGGCCCCTCAAACACTTTGGTAATAAACGTGCCGGTAAGGTTGAGGTTGTCAGCACCTTCAACTAGCTTGCTTACCGCGTAGAGCTGCTCGGCTTTCCAGGGCGATAAGTCACGGCTCAAAATCATCACTTGCTGTGGTGGCATTTCTGCGTCCGCATCTGTAGCTGCCGCTTGTATAGTCCTCATCACTTTTGACATGTTCAGTGGCACAAACATAAAACTCCGGGTGTACATGCGGATAAACGGTTTGTTTTCGAACGTAACTTCGCGCTCCTCCCACTCATCGATGTTTGGTATGGCGCAACAACCGGTCTCATTGATATCGGTGTACGTGTTAGGGATGCTCATGGTGTCTCCTTGTACTTTTAGTATAGATCAATATGCGCTGCGTAATCTGTATGCTAGCCAACAGGCACAAACTCTATACGTCGCATCTGGTATACTGCATCTTAGTATAAGCATTTTATAAGGAACAACTATGGACACCGACAAAAAACCAGATGAGTTCACAAATGACAACTCCGAACAACAGAAACCTGATGATTTCTCCGTAACAGATGATACTGAACAAACACAACCAACCGAAGAAGTTAGCAGTGAAGATGCAAACACCGAACAGCCCGAGTCTACTGACGTAGCAGAAGAACCTACCCTTCCGCAAACGGCCGAACCTGAGATTACGGTCGCCGAGCCAACTCCCATCGATGCAGAGCCATTGGTACCACCAAAAAAGCATAACAAATGGCTCCTAATCGGCATTGCGGTTGCAGTTGCGCTCGCGCTCGCAATCACGGCTTTTGTCGTGCTACGACAGGCTAAGCCAGTACAACCCGTGCAAAAAGTTGAAACGAAAAAACAACTCACCAGCCAAGGCGCCGAACTCGCCTATTTTGATGGTAGCGTCGAGTACCAAAGTGCCGCAAAACGACAAAAAGTCACACGGTCAGTATCGCTCAAACAAGGTGACAGCGTCTTCACCGGCGACGCTTCCCGGGCAATAATTGCACTCGATGATGGCAGCGCCGTCCGCCTCGACCAAAATAGCACCGTCACACTGACAACGCTTACGACAACTTCAGTCGTTATTACGAACAAGGTTGGCACCGTTTACAGCCGTGTTACCCCGTCCAAAACTCGGACATTTGAAATCAGCATCAACGGACAAACCTACACTGCCCTTGGTACAGCTTTCAAGACTATAAACGACCCCACGACCGAAGGTGTTGCGGTATACCACAGCAAAGTTAGTGTTAAGGGCAAACCAACGGTAGAAGAAGGTCAGGCTTACTACCGTAAAACTACCGATACCTCAAAGCTTGACGTCGTTTCTCAACTCGACACAAACGCACTCAAATCAGATACATTTTTGAAATGGAATAAGGCCGAAGACGAGAAAGAGCCAGCATTTGCTGACAAGCTCGGGACTCTCAAAGACATTGATGTGCCCATGCCAGCACCCGCACCAGCACCGGCTCCCGTAACCAAGCCAGTCGCAACTGCTCCATCTGTCGGAATCACCGCAAGTGGCGTAAAAGTTGATGGTGGCATCAAAGTCACCTGGACCCCCACTGGCATCGACACGAAAAATGGTTTCAAGGTCGCATACTCTAAATCATCTACCACGCCATCATACGGCACTGATTCAGCCAAGTTTGTCGAAGGCAGCGCGCGAAGTGTCACACTTGAGATTAAAGATGGCAAAACGTGGCATGTCCGCGTTTGTCGCTATGACGGCGACGGCAAATGTTCATTCTATAGCAACACGGTTTCTGTGACGGCGCCCTATGTCGAGCCAGCAAAAGTAACTTCGGGTAGCTTAAGCGCAAGCCTTAGTGGCGGCACGCTCAACTGGACATTTACCGGTAGCGCGCCGTACGGTTACAAAGTAGTTTGGAACACTAGTGGAACTCCGACTTACCCACCTACTGGTACCAATTCTGGCGCGAAACTTGTCTCAGGCAACTCGCTGAGTCTTGCCGAACACATTTCGAGTCCTGGTACGTACAAGGTACGCGTCTGCGCCTACACCAATGGTACCGACCCAACTGCTTGCCTATACTACTCAACCGAAGTTACATTTGTTAAGTCGTAATCTTCTAACAAATTGTCAATTGAATCCTGAAAATGCACCAACTAATTAACCGTGTAAGTTCAAGTCTAGTTAGACATGGCTTGCGCTTCAGATAGCGTCACTGTGCGACCCTGTGCCCACAACTTGTTGAAGTTACCGAGATAGCTATCGTGTGTAGCGGTTGTGTAGATGCGAATCATTGTCTCGTTGCTGTAGCGTACTGATGCGGAACTTAAGTTCGAAGAACCAGTGAAGACAACTTTTGAGCTGCTGTCGCCGTCGTAGTAACCGTTAATGGTGACGTATTTATGGTGCAGGTAGTTCTTATAACCACCGTTACCGTCAGAGTTCTTGTCGAGGTCTCGGACCTTAATCTTACCGTTGCTCAAGATAGTCTCGAGTGCGGCACCGCTGTAGTCGCCTTGCGACTTAGAGATTGCAACTTGCACATCACAACCTGCATTGCTGAGGTCGCGGAGCTTTGTAGCGACACCAAGTCGGTTCTCGGTCCATTTGAACATAGCGAGGCGGATTACCGTCTTGCTTGATGATGGTGTGCCTGGAACCGAACCGTAACCGCTAGCAACGCCAGTACATTTGACATTGTCTAGTATGCCCCAGTAGATGTCTTCTGAGAGCGTATCAACGCCGGCGCGTGGGAAGGTGTAAACACGACGACCGGTTTCACTCAAAACGTTTTGGTAAGCATTTTGGTCGTCAGGCTCAGTAGCCATTCGGTCAAAGTAGAGGCGCATCGTGTCATAGACGGTGACGTCACCGACAGTTGTAAACATATTGTTCCATGCTGTTAGGTGAGTACCGCTCATGTTGGCAGAACCAATCATCGTAACCTGTTTTGATTTACCGGTCGTTGAGAACATAAAAAGCTTGGCATGCATGGCGGCAAATTCATTGTTTGACATACAGCCAAGATGGCAGATTTTGATATAGCTGGTACTAGCAATGTTTGTGCCAAGGGCAGATTTTAGACGTTGGGTTTGGGCTGTTTTGGCTGCGTAGTCTGGATCTTCTTTATTATATAGGTGGTCATCGGTCACGACACGAACATTGACGCCGCGGCTACGAGCGCTAATCATTGCATCGGCCATTTGTGGCAACGTAATCGAGTATGCTGCGATACGAACAACCGAACCAGCAGGTGCATTGTTGATGGCGTCTTTCACGCGGTTCATGATTGCCCATTGGGCAGACGAAGAGCCGTAAGGGTCGTTAAATACTCCACCAGAAGGTGCGACATAGTCAGGGTTCGGTGCTGCCGACGCAGTTGGTACCCACAGTACTAATGAGCTAATTAGGACGGCTGCGTGCACAGCAATTGTTAGTTTTTGTAAAAAGCCTTTGATTACATTGGTCATAGTAAAACTTCGCTCCTCACCACTATAGTAGTGTTATAACTCCCATTTTAGCACATTTATACTAATTTTGCAATAGCTTGATTTTCCTGGTCATGCTACCATGCGTACCATGAAAGCTGAAAACGTACGAAGCGCCCTTACTGCTAAAGCAAGCGACCACGATGCTAGTTCCCTTGCCTGGTTTTTCAAGACTGGCCTTGGGCAGTACGGTGAAGGCGATGTCTTTATCGGTGTGCGAATGCCAGCGATTCGTGTCATATGTGCATCGTTTGCTTCACTTGCCTTAGCGGAGGTGTCTAAACTGCTTGAAAGTCCCATTCACGAGGAACGCATGGCTGGGCTAATTATCGTGGCAAACCGCGCTAAAAAAGCTTGTGGCGAAGAACTGCGAACATACTTTGCGTGGTATCTTGACCAATTACATCGTGGTCGCATCAATAATTGGGATCTAGTCGATGTAACCTGCGCGCACGTGGTAGGTAGGTATTTGTTAAACAACGACCGCACAGTTTTATACAAACTTATTAAAAGTGCCTCACTATGGGAACGGCGGGTTGCATTGGTTTCGACATTTGCATTCATACGCCGCGGCGAATCAGACGATGCGTTTGCAATCGCCGAACTCGTATTAGACGACACACACGACTTTATCCATAAAGCGGCCGGCTGGGTGCTCCGCGAAGTTGGTAAGCAATGTGGCGAAGAACTTCTTACCAATTGGCTCGACATGCACACCACCAAAATGCCCCGCACTATGCTTCGTTATGCTATCGAGCGTCTACCAGAACCGATACGTCAGCACTATTTGCATTTGAAATAACCTTTTATCCAATTAGTTTGTGCTTATTTTCGGCTAAGCTCTATAACCTATGGTTATAATGCTATTAATACTATCTATTTTGATAATATGTCCACTCTCTGTAGTATTAAGTTATTAGGGTTTAAAAAGGAGTAGGTACGCTATGTCAAATCGCAAAATTAAACTAGCAGTCGTTGGGTTGGGCAACTGCGCTTCATCACTCATTCAGGGGATTGAGTATTACAAAAATGCACGTGACGATGAGTTCGTCCCGGGTGTCATGCACACTAATTTCGGTGGCTACCACATCGCCGACATCGAAGTTGTCGCCGTGTTTGATGTTAACGAAAACAAAATTGGCCTCGATGTTTCTGAAGCTGTCTATGCATCACCAAATAACACTGAGGTCTTTGCTAAAGTTCCTAAGACTGGCGTCACCGTCCTGCGTGGCCCACGACTTGATGGCGTTAACAAGTACACTGCGCAGCTTGTACCAGTTGATGACACACGCAAACCAGTCGATGTTGTAGCCGAGCTCAAAAAGTCAGGCGCTGAAATCGTTGTTAACTACTTGCCCGTCGGCTCACAGGAAGCAACTGAGTTTTATGCCCAAGCAGCAATCGACGCTGGCTGTGGTTTCGTGAATTGTATCCCAGTATTTATCGCTTCAACCCCAGCATGGGCTAAGAAGTTTGAAGATGCCGGTCTGCCAGTTATTGGCGACGACATCAAGGCACAAGTTGGCGCAACCATCGTTCACCGCACCCTGACAAACTTGTTCCTCGACCGCGGTATGCGCATCGACCGTACCTACCAGCTCAACACTGGTGGTAACACTGACTTCTTGAACATGCTTGAGCGCGACCGCTTGGCTAGCAAGAAAATCAGCAAAACTGAAGCAGTTACATCGATGATTGAAGCCCGCGGCCAAACCATTGACCCAGAAAACATCCACGTTGGTCCAAGTGACTACGTTCCATGGCAGAAAGACAACAAAGTTTGTTTCCTGCGCATCGAAAGCAAGCATTTCGGTGATGTACCTATGAACTTGGAGCTTCGCCTCAGCGTTGAGGACTCACCAAACTCAGCTGGTGTCGCCATCGATTCAATCCGCTGCTGTAAGCTCGCCCTCGACAATCACCTCAGCGGTGCAATTATCGAGCCAGCTGCATATTTCCAGAAGCACCCACCAAAGCAGATCGAAGACCGCGAAGCACGCGATATGGTCGAGCAGTACATTGAGAAGTACGGCCACAAGGGCCCAGCTCCTAAAGCTGTACCAGCCACGGAAGCAAAGGTTAGCGAAACGAGCGATGTCGAAAACCTCAAGCGCACACTCGAGGAACTACTCGCAAAACTCAGCTAATACGAAGTTAACGTATTATAAAAAGGATGCTCGGTGGGGCATCCTTTTTAGTTAGGCTTCAGGATACGTAGCTAAACTTCAACCACTTCAGCCTCGGTTGCAGCTCGACACACCGCATCACAACCACGCTTCGCGCCGTCTTTTGTCGAATATTCTTCGCCTGTTGCGACAATCTCGCCATTGCCCGCCCTCAGTCGCCAACGAAAGCCCGCACCACTCTGATAAATTTCAAACTTTGACATGCTACTACCCCTTTCGTTTAACTACAGTACCAGCATACGCCGCTGCGTCAATTGGTCAGTAAGGTAGCGTACAAAGTTGCGCGAAAAGAATCCGAGTTAAGTGTTAGAGCTATTATGATTTATTTTCGGGGTCGAGTGTTCACGCCAACAGCTTGGCTCACGTTCGTGTAACCATCGCGCTCGAGCAATTTGGCAAGATCATGGTTTATCTGACCGACGATTTGCGGACCGTTAAATATAACCCCAGTTACCATCTCGACAAGCGTAGCACCGCGTTTGATTTTCTCGTAGGCATCTTCAGCACTAAAGACACCGCCAACTCCGATAATCGTCAGCTTATCACCGTACGCCGCGTATGTTTTAGTGATGAGCTCATTGCACATATCATAGGTCGGTTTGCCACTGAGATTACCGGGAACGGTGTCAGGAAGCTCATCTTTTAGCTCGACCGCCTTACGGTTCTTTTGCAGGTTACCGATGGTCACTGCGACTACTTTGTGCTTCACAATAACCTGTAGTAACGCCTCAAATTTAGCCCAGTCAAGATCGATTGGCATCTTGATGGTAACTGGTTGCAGCAGATCGAGTTCGTCAAGCTTTGTAAGTAAATCTTCCAGTGGTTCGGGGCGCGTAAATGGTTCGCCACCAAAAGCGTTTGGGCAAGAAATGTTGACCTCAAACATCGCGATGTGTGGGTTGTGTTTGAGTGTCTGAAAACCGGCGATGTAATCTGCAATGCCATTTTCATCTGTCGCAGTACTCGGGCTGTTAGTCTTAGCAACAGACACGACGAGCGGGAAATTATCAAACAAGTCACTTCGATAATTACTAATCCGTTTATTAATCACATCGGCGCCATGGTTGGCGAGCCCGGCATTCACCACCAGTGACTGCGACTTTGGTAAGCGGTAAAACCACGGACGTGGGTTGCCTTCTGCGGCATCCGCTGTAATCGAACCGACAGTCGCAAAACCGAACCCAACTCCGTGCATCGTCGGGATAAGTTGGGCGTTTTTGTCGAGCCCTGCCGAGAGCCCTAATGGGTTGGTGAATTCAAGTCCAAAGACCGTCTGGCCTAAAACTGCACGGTTTTCGTGCTTGAGCGACAAACGCATGAGCCGGTTTACGAGCGGGAGTTTTTGGGTGAACCAACCCGTGCGCACCATAGCTTCATGGACGTTATCGGGAGAATTGGCAAAAAGGATTGGTTTGATAGGCCACTTATACAGTCCGCCTGCGATAGAACGTATTAACTGTTTCATGACTTTATTGTATCAGGTGTACGATTACCATTTGATAATGTTTTTCTCTTGTCTTGCCCCTTATAGCACGGTATACTTGTGCGTATAAGCATAAACATCTAACAAAAATACGTTCTAACAGGGGGGCACCACATGAGTTCTGAATCTATAGAAAAATATTTGCGGGCAGCGAACTATCTGACCGCGGCGCAGATTTTCTTGCAAGACAATTTCATGATGGACCGCGAACTGACATTTGACGATGTCAAACCGCGTTTACTCGGGCACTGGGGAAGTGGTCCTGGCATCAACTTTGCCTATGCTCACCTCAGTATGCTTGCCCGCAATCATCAACAACGCATGATGTTCGTGCTCGGTCCTGGCCACGGTTTCCCCGCTCTGCAAGCCAACCTACTCCTCGAAGGTAGCCTGACAAAATACTATCCTGACGTTCAACCCAACCTCGAAGGTATAGCCAAAATTTGTCGCGGTTTTAGCTGGCCATACGGTTTCCCGAGCCACAGCAACCCCGGGACTCCAGGTGTCATCCTTGAAGGTGGTGAGCTCGGCTACAGTCTCAGCACAAGTTACGGCGCAGTCATGGACAACCCCGACCTTATCGTCGGCTGTCTAGTTGGCGATGGTGAGGCCGAAACCGGACCACTCGCTGGTGCCTGGCACCTTAACAAGCTCATCAACCCCCGCAAAGACGGTATTGTCTTGCCGATTCTCCACCTCAACGGCTACAAAATCAGTGCCCCAACAGTGTTTGGTCGCATGAGCAACTATGAGCTGATGACACTCTTTAGCGGCTACGGTTACCACCCACGTATCGTAGACGCGACCACCGCCGAAGACCCCAACGTTGAAATGGCAGAGGCACTCGAGTGGGCCTACCAGCTTATCCAAGAAGTTCGCGAGAGCAAAGACACAGTTTCGCCACACCTACCGATGATTATTATGCGCACCCTCAAGGGTTGGTCAGGTGTCAAAGAGCTCGACGGCGACAAGATTGAAGGCAACTGTCTAAGTCACCAAGTCGTCTTGACCGAGGCCAAAACTGACGAAAAACAACTTGCCCTACTCAACGAGTGGCTCCGCGGTTACCGTTTCGACGAGCTTTTCAGCCCCGACATGGGCTTCGGCGACTACGTCAAAGACGTCATATCTGATGACCCAGAACTCCGCATGGGCAACTGCCACAATGCGCATGGTGGTGACGCAGTTTACAAACCGCTCGATTTGCCTGACGTAACTGATTTTGCCGAAGATGCACACATTCCTGGTACCATCGGTAGCAGCAGCATGATTCGTGTCGGTATGTACCTCGAGGAAGTTTTCAAACGCAACGCCGATACCAAAAACTTCCGCTTGATGTCGCCTGACGAAACATATAGCAATAAGCTCGACAAAGTCTTCGGTACCGTCAGCCGCGCGTGGCAGTGGCCAATCAAAGAATGGGACAAAGACCTTTCACAGGACGGCCGTGTCATGGAAATGCTCAGTGAGCATAACCTACAAGGCTTAACACAGGGCTACGTCCTCACCGGTCGTCATGCCATGTTCGCCAGCTACGAAGCGTTTATTCAGGTCGTTGTGAGTATGATGGATCAGTACGCCAAATTCTTGAAGCACGCCCGAGACATCCCATGGCGCGGTGATATCGCGAGCCTTAACTACATCTTGACCAGCTCGGGTTGGCGCCAAGACCACAATGGTTTCAGCCACCAAAACCCTGGTTTCATCGATGATGTGCTCCGTCGTGAGGGTGACTTTGTAAATGTCTACTTCCCGCCCGATGCTAATTCGTCACTTGTGACCGTTCGCACCATGCTCTCATCCAAAAAAGAGATTAATGTGATTGTGGCTGGCAAAACCCTCGAACCACGCTGGCTCACACCAGAGCTTGCCGAACAACAAGTCGAGTCAGGTGTCATGACCTGGGACTTCGCATCAGACGACAACCCCGACTTTATCATGACCGGCATCGGCGACTACCCAATGAAAGAATCAATGGCTGCCATCGACCTCATCAAGCAAGAAAATGCCGACATTCGCATCCGTACCGTCTGTATTAGCGCACTATCGAGCAGTGGTATTGGCCGCGGTGGTTACTGCATGGATAAAACCGAGTTCGACCAGATCTTCACTGCCGACAAGCCCGTCATCTTCAACTTCCACGGCTACCCTGAAACAATGAAAGCGATCCTGTTTAGCTACTTGCACCATCCCGAACGCTTTGACATTCGCGGCTACGTCGAACAAGGCAGCACAACGACACCTTTCGACATGCACGTTCGCAACAAAACGAGCCGCTACCACCTTGTCATCGCCGCTTACGAGGCACTGCAAAAGAGCGGCCGCGTATCGCTCGAAGAAGTCCAACACATTCGCGACAAATATACCGCGATGATTGACGAAAATACAGAGTACATTAAAGCCAAAGGTATAGATCTGCCCGAGCTCGACAACTGGGTGTGGCCTGCCGCACGCAATCAGAAACGCGCCGAGGAAGAAGCCTGGCACGGAACCACTAATTAAGGATTGTATGACAGATAATAAACCACTCATTCTCGTTGCTAACCCCGGAAGCGCCAGTCGCAAATACGCACTATACCGCGGCGAGCACGCAACTGCTGAACTACATTTTGAATGGGTTGATGGTAAGATCATTTGCACCGTTACGGCAGGAACTGAGCAGTTCGAAACGCCTGTTGGGCTGACTAGCCTTGAAGAGGTTTTGCCGCTCGTCGAAGCACAATTTATTCGTGCTGGTGCCATGCAAGACGGTGATAAGCTTGGTGGAATCGGCCTGCGTATCGTCGCCCCAAGTGGGTTCTTCCTCAGCAACCATCACCTCACGTCACACATCCGCGAGAAGTTGCAGGAGCTTGAGCGCGTTGCACCGCTCCACATCGGTATCGTTCTGCACGAGTTTGAGCTGTTGCAAAAGTTTTTCCCTGGCGTCCCAGTCTACGGCATATCTGATAGTGCATTTCACGTCACTAAGCCAGATTATGCCTGGAACTATGCCATCCCGCTTGCCGATGCCGACAAATACGAAATCAAGCGCTATGGTTACCATGGTCTGTCGGTTCAATCAGCCCTACACACCCTGCGTCACAATGACCGCCTCGCCAACAAGATTGTCGTCGCACACTTAGGTAGTGGTGGTAGCATTACTGCCCTTCACGGCGGCAAAAGCCTCGACAACACCATGGGCTACTCGCCGCTCGAGGGGCTCATGATGGCCACCCGTAGCGGAAGCATCGACTACAGTGCTGTTAGAGCTTTGCAAATTCACTCAGGAATGAGCAACGAGGAAACCGAGATCTATCTCAATGAGCGCTCGGGTCTACTCGGAGTCGGCGATTCGCCTGACATTCGAGAACTGCTCGCACGCGAAGACCACGGCGACGAACGAGCCCGCCTCGCCCTCAACACCTACGTGTACAGTATCCAAAAAGGCATAGCCCAGATGACTGCCGCTCTGGGAGGAATCGACGCTTTAGTCTTTACTGGGACCGTCGGCGAACGGAGCGCAACCATGCGCCAACGCATTGTCACACGACTGCACTACCTCGATTTTGCTATCGACACACACGCCAACGCGGCCTGCCAGAACCCGCTCGGTCTTGAGGTACTCAGCAAACTCACCCAGTCCAAGCCAATTTACGTCGTGCACGCAGACGAAGCCGCAGAAATAGCCCGCCAAACACGTACGATGATTGGCTAATTCCGATATAAATTCCGGTTAGGACTCAGTGTAGTATTCCTACCAAAAAGACCCCTCTCGCTGTGGGGTCTTTTTGGTATAGCCAATTGTAAGGGCACAAAGCTGAGAATTAACCCAGAGCTGTATTAGTGCCGATTAGCTTTACGTTGCCATTTTGCTTCGAACCGGTCGATAGCCTCGTGAAGCTCTGCTTCTGAGCGTGGTTCAAGATGTAATGCGTCAACTGCTGCTTGTTTCATATCATACTCCTTCCATAACAGTACGGTCATAACTATACGATAGAACGCTGAGTATTAGCTGTAAGATATCTAATCGTCAGTTTGTGACAATAAGCACAAGCATCAGTTTTCGTACTCGTGACCCCTGACAAGAAGGCGCCTCTTGTATTCAGTCTTCGGTGTCTTCAGCCAAAACTTCTTTGATATCGCCATAGTTGAAGCCCTGGCGAGCGAGAAACATCATGAGTTTTTGGCTGTCGCGGTATTTGGTTTGCTTGCGCTTTTTCTCTGCCAGTTCGCGTAAGACCTGAAGCTCATCTGTTTCGTCTTTGGCAAGTACGATGGTTATGATGTCGTCTGCAATACGCTTTTGGCGTAGCTCTAGCCGAAGTTTCTTAGCGCTCGTTGCTTTCAGCAGTCGGCGGTTTTCAACCCATCGTTCTGCGAATTTCTGGTCATCAACAAAACCGCTTTTTCTGAGTTTACTCAAAATTTGCTCTGTTAATGCCGGGTCATACCCTTTGCGTTTGCAGTAGTCGCGCAGCTCCCATTCGCTCCGTAGTCGCCGCGCAATGTATGCCAGCGCAAGGCCGTACGCTTTATCATCGGCCGAAAGCTGTTTGTAGCGTTTAATCTCCGCTTCTGTTAACTCTTGGCCGCTGACCAAGTGAGATGCGAGCAGTGCATCGGCGCTCAAACTGAATGTGTATTTCCCCTCGACAAACACACTATACCGGTTTGGGTTCTTGTCTTGGACTCGTATGCTCGTTATTTTCATGGGGTGCTTTTGCTTAGTTGATTGATACCGAGCCAATCATCACTATATTGTAAGACCAAGTGAAATATATCATGTTCGGCGCTTTTTTCGGGGCTGAAGTTACTCCTTCGTGGCAGCTTCGAGCACTTTTTTGGCTATTTCAGCTTGCACTTTAGGATTAGTCTCGAGGTAAGTTTTGGCTGCTTCGCGGCCCTGACCAATCTTTTCACCCCCGTAGGCAAACCATGCGCCGGCTTTTTCGACGATGTTATTCGTCACGGCGAGGTCAAGTATGTCACCGGCTGTCGAGATGCCTTGGTTGTACATGATGTCAAACTCAGCTTCGCGGAATGGCGGTGCTATCTTGTTTTTGACAACTTTGACGCGGGTACGGTTGCCAATAATGCTATCCCCGACCTTAATTTGGCTGATGCGGCGGATATCCATGCGCACTGAGGCGTAGAATTTGAGCGCATTACCACCGGTTGTTGTCTCGGGGTTGCCAAACATCACACCAATCTTCATGCGGATCTGGTTGATGAAAATAACGGTCGTTTTGCTACGGCTGATGACACCTGTCAACTTACGCAGTGCCTGGCTCATCAGACGCGCTTGCAAGCCCATATGGCTATCACCCATGTCCCCTTCGATTTCAGCACGCGGTACGAGCGCAGCAACGCTGTCGACCACAATTAGATCTACTGCATTCGATCGTACGAGTGTCTCTGTAATCTCGAGAGCTTGCTCGCCATTATCTGGCTGACTGAGTAGAAGGTTTTCGATGTCGACACCGATGCGCTTTGCATATGATGGGTCGAGTGCATGCTCGGCATCGATAAAAGCTGCCGTACCACCACGTTTTTGAACCTCTGCAATTGCATGCAAGGTAAGTGTCGTTTTACCCGAGCTCTCTGGGCCGTAAACTTCAACGATACGCCCCTTAGGGATCCCGCCGCCGAGCGCCAAGTCAAGGCTCAAACTGCCAGTTGGCGTACATTCAACTTCGACGCCTTGGTTTTCACCAAGCTTCATGATTGAACCCTTGCCGAACTGCTTTTCGATAGTTTCGAGTGCAAGACCTAAAGCCTTAGCCTTGCCTTCGCCCTCCGCTTTTTCGCCCTTCGTGTTGTCTACTTTATCTGATGCTGCTTTTGCCATGTTATTTACCCTCGCCCTTTCGTCTACGGCGACCCGAGAAAGTCGCCTGAATCGTTAATGTTGTACTCAGCAATGTACACACGCAAAACGAATAAATCAAACTCATTTGCGAATCTATGGGTTCAACCTATAGATGTACGTTTAGACGTCATTTCCATTTGCAAGCTCGTGCTTCAAAATGTTCATCATCTCTTTATTTTGCTCATAATTTTCCACGAACTCGAGGTAGTCGGCAGAACTACTAAACATTTCGAGTACCGGTTCTGGATTAATCCATTCATCGGATACCTGTTGCAAATAATACGGCAAGCTCGAGTATTCATAGTTGCGCCAATCACGGGGATTGAGGTGTATGTAGCGTGTTATATGTTGGTAGTATATTTCGTCTGATACAAGTGATGCTTTGTAGCATGATTCGAAGAGCGGACCCGTGCGTTTATATTTCTTGTTGAAATACATACTATAACTGGTGAGAAGGCTACGCATAAAATCAGTAATGACATTTTGTTGATGCTGAAAAACAAATAGGTGAACGTGGTTGGGCATCAAGCAAAACGCGTTGAGTTCTAATCTGTTGGAGTAGTTCGGGAATGAAATTCCTGCGGAGTTTTTAACTTCATTCAGTGACAAGTATCGAGCAAAAAGACTCAGCATTTTTTCATAATCCGCCGGCTCTCGAAATATTCGAGATTTATTGCCACCACGAAAATATACATGGTAGTAACTCTCGGCTGCATATGACTTGACGATATTCCTGCTCGGCATACAGAGTATTACAGCACACAAATGTACACGAAAGAAGATTCTATAGGTTGAACCTCACAAAATTACAACGGGGTGGATAAAACTGTGGTAATGGTTATGGTTTGCGGTATAATTAAGGCAAATGCGCATATCTGATAGTTTGGTGGAACGATTACTTGCGTCTACGGGCAAGTTTAGCGAGGAGCAACTCACTGCATTGCTTGAGCAGCAAAAAAGCGAGAAGAAGCCGCTTCAAGACGTCGTGGTTACGACCAACACGCTTACTGAAAAAGAATTGACCAAACTATACGCAAGCGAAATCGACGTGCCCTATGTTGAATTCAACCCCAAGGAACTATCGAAGGAAATCCTCGAGCTCATCCCTGACCGTGTCGCACGTCAGTACCGCGTAGTTGCTTTCAAAGAAGATGGTGACGGGATTATCTATGTCGCAATGGAAGACCCGGACGACGTACCGGCTATAAGCTTTGTGCAAAAGCAGCTCAACAAGCCCATCCGCGTCCACATCGCCACCGCTACAACCGTGCAATCAGCCCTCGACCAATACACCGACGGTAGCGTCGGAAGTGAACTGCAAAAGGTCATTGCCATCCAGGACAAGGACGACGCTGAAGAAACTATCGACAAAGACGAACTGTCAGAAGATTCACCCATCGCACAGACCGTCAACCTGATCATCGACTACGGTGTGAAGAACGGTGCTAGCGACATCCACATCGAACCGCGCGAAAGCTTCGTGCTCATTCGTTACCGCGTCGACGGTATCTTGCGCGAAGCCAACAAACTCCCGCGTAAAGTTCTCGGGTCGCTCGTCTCTCGCATCAAGATTCTGGCCAACCTCAAGATTGATGAACACCGTGCACCGCAGGACGGCCGTTTCAAGATATCGATTAACAACCATGTTTACGCACTTCGCGTTTCGACGCTCCCTATCATCGATGGCGAAAAGGTTGTCATGCGTATCCTCGACGAGTCTAGTAAGCCTGCAACACTCGAGGAACTCGGATACTGGGGTTATGCCCTCCAAGCCGTCCAGCACGCCATAGTGCAGCCACACGGCATGGTGCTGGTCACTGGACCGACCGGTTCGGGCAAGTCAACCAGCCTGTTTAGTGTGCTCAGCATGCTCAACAACCCCGGAGTCAACATCAGCACGGTCGAGGACCCCATCGAGTACCATGTCATCGGAGCCAACCAAACACAGGTGAACCCTGTCGCCGGCATGACATTTGCAAGTGGATTGCGCGCACTACTTCGCCAAGACCCAAACATCATCATGGTTGGCGAGATTCGCGACGGGGAAACAGCCGACCTGGCCGTACAGGCAGCGCTAACAGGCCACCTTGTGTTCAGCACGCTCCACACCAACAATGCCGCCACCTGTCTACCGCGCTTGCTCGACATGGACATCGAGCCATTCTTGATTGCGAGCACCGTGCGCATCGTTATCGGCCAGCGACTGGTACGACGGTTGTGCCCTGACTGCCGTGAAGATTACGCACCCGACAGCGCCGAGCTTCAACAACTCACCAAAGTGTTCCAGCTCAAGGACGCTGCCAGCGTTCGCAAGCTGCACGAGCTCGAAAAGTCTGCTCTCGAAGGCGGTATCGGCGCCTCGAACACCAGCAAAACGAATAAGAATGACCCAAGCAAGCTGGCCACTACCGAAAAGAGTATCACCCGTTTGTGGCGTGCCCACGAAGATGGCTGTGACAGTTGCAACCACAACGGTTACCGCGGACGTATGGGTATCTACGAAGTACTCGCCAACACAACGGCCATACAACAGCTCATCGTCAGTAACTCCACAAGTGAAAAACTACAAGACCAAGCCCTGAGCGAGGGCATGCTTACCATGCAACTCGACGGACTCATCAAGGCACTACGAGGCCAAACTACCATCGAAGAAATCTTACGCGTCACCTCGGCAGAAAAATAATAGGAGCACCATGCAGTTTACGTTCAAAGCACTAAAAAAAGACAACCAAACCATCAGCGGAACCCTCGAAGCCGCCGACCGTGCCGCCGCCATAGCTGCCCTCACCCATCAGGGTCTCCATCCGTTGCTCGTTACCGAGACAAAAGGCAATTTAGGCAAAATGCAATTTGGCCAATCAGTCAAGACAAGCGATCTCGTTGTGTTTACGCGTCAGCTGTCGACGATGATATCGGCCGGCGTCCCGCTCGCCCGCGGTCTTAACACGCTCAAAGACACCCCAACAACTCCGTACTTCCGTGAAGTGCTTAGTAAAATTTGTAAAGACATCGAGGGAGGCACGCAGCTTGGCGATGCTTTCGGTAAGTTCCCACACGTGTTTGATGACGTATTTGTAAATATGGTACGCGCCGGCGAAGAGGGCGGTATTCTTGACGAGATTCTCAAGCGTCTTGCGACTCAGGTTGAGCAAAATGCCAGTATCAAACGTAAGATCAAGAGTGCCATGATGTACCCAATCGTCATTTTGGTCATCACGGTTGCCGCCTTTTTTGGCATCATGTTCTTCCTGATGCCAAAGATTTCGGCCATTTTGAAAGATCTCGGCGGGCCAGACGCCAAACTTCCCATTTACACACAAGTCCTCCTCGACATTAGTAATATCTCACGCAAATATGCCTACATCGTCATACCTGCCGTTATCTTGATAGTTTGGCTCGTGTTGCGCTACATCAAAACGCCGAAGGGTAAGTACCAGTTCCATGCACTCATGCTCCGAACGCCCATCGTTAAAAGTATTGTTACCAAAGTAGCTATCGCGCGGTTTTCACGCACCTTTGCCTCGCTCATGTCAGCCGGTGTTGGCGTTCTCGATTCGCTAGCAGTTACGGGCGGGGCCATCGGCAATAAAGTCATCGAAAAAGAACTTGCCCTCGCGGCCCAAGATGTTAAAAATGGCAAGCAGTTATCAGAGGTTATCGCCAAGAGTGACCACTTCCCTAAGATTGTTTCTCAGATGCTTGCCGTCGGCGAAGAAACCGGTACAACTGACACCGTACTCATCAAAGTGGCTGATTTTTATGAAGAAGAAGTCTCGGTTGCCATCGACGGACTCGCGAGTGTGATTGAGCCTGTTATGATTCTCTTCCTGGGTGCCGGCGTCGGGCTTATCGCCGCCAGCGTCATGGGTCCGATAGCCAGCATGAGCGGCCAAGTTGGCACCGAGTAATTTATACCAATTTTGTTTATCTCTTGGGGCTTCCTTGTGTCATTAGTCTGTAATTTGCTACAATTACAGATAGCAAACGGAGGTCACTATGTCAGGACACAGCAAATGGTCAACAATCAAACGCCAAAAGGGCGTCAAAGATGCAGCACGCGGCGCTGTTTTTACCAAACTCGGCAACATGATAGCCATTGCTGCCCGTAGTGGCACCGACCCAGATACCAACTTCGCGCTCCGTCTCGCTATGGACAAAGCTAAGACGAGCAACATGCCAGCCGCCAACATACAGCGTGCAATCGACCGCGTCAAAGACAAGAACGCCGCCCAACTTCAAGAGGTTCTCTATGAAGGCTATGGCCCCGGTGGTGTCGCTATTTTGGTCGAAGTCGCAACCGACAACCTGAACCGTACCTACCCGGAAGTCCGCTTGGCATTTAGCAAACACGGTGGCAACATCGCTGAGAAGGGTGCGGTCGCCTTCCAGTTCGACCACAAGGGGATGATCCGCGTCAAGGCGTCTGGTGATGACTTTATGCTCGAAGCGCTCGACGCAGGCGCCGAAGACGTCCAGGACGATGACGGCGAATCCCTCGTATATACCGCTGCATCCGACCTCGCAAAAGTCCGTGATGCTCTCAAGACTGCCGGTCATGAGATTACAGAAGCCGAGTTGACCTACGTGCCCAACAACACTGTTGAGATTACCGATGCCAACACCGCCGGCAAGATTATGCGGCTCATGGACGCACTCGACGATGTCGATGACGTCAGCAACACCCACGTCAATTTTGACATTGACGAAAGCCTCCTAGGCTAAAATGACTGAGGTTCGTCATATTTCCGGCGTAGTTTTACGTAATGATAAGGATCAGTTTTTGCTCGTACAAGAGGGAAAACCGAGTGCTTACGGTTTATGGAACCTGCCGGCTGGCCATGTCGATCCTGGCGAGACGTTACTTGATGCTGCCGTACGCGAGGCACGCGAGGAAACAGGCTACGAGGTTCGCATCGTTTCAGAAACACCCCTAGTCGATTTTTATGATGCAAAAATCGAGCGACATTTTCACATCTACCGCGCCAATGTAACTGGGGGAGAACTCATGGTCAACGGTACCGAGATTTTGAGTGCCGAGTGGCTGAGTTTTCAAACTATTCAAACTTTGCACCTTGCCGGTAAACTACGTGCGCCTTTCGTATACACCGCGATAGAACAATGCAATACGCTAGAAAACCAATAGATGTTCCTAAAGTTTTAGACAATTAGGCACATATTATTACATCCTCTACCGAAGAGCCATGATACTATGACAGTATGAAAAAGTTTTTTCGCATCATACTATATCTAGTCTTACTGTTTATATTGGCGGTTGCCTGTAGTGTACTCCCAAGCCGGTCGCGCACAACCCCAATTAGTGAAGGTTTTAGATACGGCGAGCCGAGTAATCAGATTGTCACAAAAAATGGTGGCACATTTGTACGAAAATGGCGAGGCTTCCCTGCGACTATCCATGAAACGGAGTCGGTTGTGTACCAGGGTCAAGGCTATTATGAGGCATCTATGTATGAGATTCGGCGCTTCAATATTGGTTACGTCATTGTGAATATCATATTCTGGTCGGCACTTTTTGTTGCCGTGCTTGCCCCCATCACGATATTTTATCGGCCAAAAAAACGGCTCAAAGGTCACATATCTCCAGATGCAGCTCACACCAACCAACCTAACGTGACAGAATCAACAGAAAAAAAAGCACAGCCCAAGACAAACCAAGTAGAAAGAGCGGATGAAAATAATCGGGATTGACCCTGGTACAGGCATTTTGGGGTTTGGCGTCATCGAGGTGACACGCGGCAAATCAAAGCTTATTACTGCTGGTGTTATCACAACGCCCGCTCACACTCCCCTACCCGAGCGCCTCGGCGAAATATATAACGGTCTGCAAGAAATTATCGCCGAGACAAAACCAGATGCCATGTCTATCGAAAAGTTGTTCTTTGCACAAAATGTCACGACCGCGATGAGCGTTTCCCACGCTCGTGGCGTTGCCATGCTGACTGGCTACCAGGCAGGCCTACTTATTGCCGAGTATACGCCGCTCCAAATCAAGCAAACTTTGACGGGTTACGGCCGCGCTACCAAGAAGCAAATCCAGGAGATGGTGCGTCTGCACCTAAACCTCCGCGATGCGCCCAAACCCGACGACTGTGCTGATGCCCTTGCTACTGCTATTACGCATTCACTCATGACGCGGGTATAATAGGCGTATGATTGCGAGTTTACGGGGAGTTATCGAGAAGCAGGTTAATGGTAGTGTCATCGTTGATGTGGGCGGTGTAGGCTATGGCCTGAGTGTTACTGCCGAAGATTATGGCGAACTTTACGACGGCAAAGAAGCCAAGCTGTATGTGCACGAGCATGTCAGAGAACAAGCTTATGACCTGTTTGGTTTTAGCGATATCGGTACCAAAAAGCTGTTTGAGCAGTTGCTCGGTGTGAAAAATGTCGGTCCCAAAGTCGCCGTCGCAGTGCTCGACATCGGTGCAGCCGCAACGGTGCGTGGTGCGATTGCGAGCGGCGATGTCAAAACTCTCCAGAGCGCCAAGGGCGTCGGCAAACGTGCCGCCGAGCAAATCGTGGTCGAGCTCCGAGACAAAGTTGGACTGGCTAGCACGAGCGAAGCCGAAGCGCTCATCACCCGGGGAGGCGTCAACGCTAGCGATGAAGCTTTGCAGGCGCTCATTTCGTTGGGGTACTCAGAGCTTGACGCAACAACCGCCCTGCAAAATATCGACCCAACCCTTTCCACCGAAGAACGTATAAAACTCGCCCTGAAAGGATAGTATGATCAATCAGTGGATTACACAATTTCATGACGCTTGGAAAAATCATGATATCGATACTGTTATAAAACTATTCACTGACGATGCCGAGTATTGGGAAACGCCCTTCAAAAAACTCCGTGACAAAACAGGTATTCGTGAAGAGTGGCAGGCAATACTCGATCAAGATAACATTGAAATTAATTGGGAATTATTCAATTCGTCCAACGACAATCGACATTCTGCTATTTGGCATCTGCAATACTCCACAAATGGTATGGTTCACGCATCCTCAGGTGTCTATTTAATACGCTTAAATGATTTGGGTCTTTGCGATTATTTTTATTATCTTGGGGAGGAAAAATCATGATTGTTATCACTGGCGCAAGTGACGGGCTCGGTCTAGAGCTCGCAAGGCAGTTCAAGGCTGACGGAAAAACAGTATTAAATTTATCACGCACCGAGAACAAGGAAGTCGAAAATATTCTACTCGACTTAACTGATCATAAATCTGTTCAGAAAGCCGCGGTCGATGTGCTAATGCGCCAAGAGCCTCTTGAGGTATTGATCAACTGTGCGGGCGTTATGAGCCTCGAACCGCTCAATGCTATAAACCCAGAAGAAATCACACGCGTTTTTGGTGTGAATATCATAGGTGCAATACAGCTCACTTCTCTGTTAATTGACCGTATCAAACATGATGGGGGCGATATCGTAAATGTCGCTTCAACGGTTGGTAAAAAAGCGTATGAAAATCAAGCAGCTTACGGTAGCTCGAAGTGGGCAATGCGTGGCTTCAGCCAAAACCTACAGCTTGAGCTCAAAAACACAAATGTACGTGTCGTGAGCTTTTGTGTGGGTGGTTTTAATAGCCGTATCGCCGAAAAGGCCGGCGATGAGCCAATCACGTTGACAGATAACTGGCTAGATACCAAAGATATCGCACTTGTGATGCGTCAGATGCTTTATCTACCCAAAAAGATGGAGATTAGCGAAGTTGTTATAAACAGAAAGTTAGGGATACTTCATTAACTCTCTTGAATTCAATTTTACTAATAATGCTTCAATTCCGCAGATTGGGTTTGGTCTTTGGCAAATTACCGATCCGAGCGAATTCAGTTCTGCTTTTGACGCGGCAGTTTTGGCGGGGTATAGACATTTTGATAGTGCGCAGGTGTATGACAATGAGCACCTGCTCGGGCAAGCGTGGCGCGTTAGTGGGATTACGCGCGAAGAACTTTTTCTCACCACCAAAATCCACATCGGCAATTTTGGCACCAAACGAACACCAAAAAGCTTTATCGCCTCACTCGAGAAACTTCAAACCGACTACGTCGATCTGCTTCTCCTACACTTCCCGGTCCCGATTGCCCGTAAGGCCGCCTGGTTGCAACTCGAGAAAATTAAAGCTGAAGGTGGGGCTCGCAACATCGGCGTCAGCAACTACACTATCCGTCATCTCGAGGAAATGAAATCGTATGCGAGCGAAATGCCAGCCGTCAACCAAGTCGAATTGCACGTCTTTTTACAGCAACCAGAGCTGCTTGCGTACTGCCGCGAACACGACATCGTCGTCGAAGCCTATTCACCGCTTGCCCACGGCAAGGGCATAGATGACCCTACCCTCGCAGTAATTGCCAAGAAACACGGTAAATCTGCTGCCCAGGTCATGTTACGTTGGTGCGTAGAGCAAGATTTGATAGTTTTGCCAAAATCCGTGACGCCAGCCCGCATCACCGAAAACATCAACGTCTTCGATTTTACACTCGACCGAGATGACATGGTAGCGCTCGCAAAGCTCGATAATGGTCTCCACACGTGCTGGGACCCAACTTTTGTGCCATAATGTAGGGTACTATGGCGATTGACAGGATAGTTGACACGAGCGTGCACGATGATGCCGAAGAAGAGCAGCAGATTGAAGTTAGTCTGCGACCGCAGAACTTTGCTGATTACATCGGGCAAGAACGACTGAAAAAGAACTTACAACTGGCGATTGCTGCTGCCAAAAAACGCGACGAGCCTATCGACCATGTCTTGCTGTATGGCCCACCGGGGCTCGGCAAAACGACGATGGCGACTGTTATAGCCAACGAAATGGGCTCAGGGCTTCGCATCACCAGTGGACCTGCCATCGAACGAGCTGGCGACTTGGCGAGCATCCTGACCAACCTACAAGACGGCGACATCCTCTTTATCGACGAGATTCACCGCCTCGGCCGTACGGTCGAAGAAGTGCTTTATAGCGCCATGGAAGATTTTAAACTCGATATCGTCATCGGCAAAGGTCCTGCCGCCCGCTCAGTACGGCTTGATTTACCTAAGTTCACCATCGTTGGCGCGACGACACGCACCGGCAGCTTGGCCGCGCCGCTACGCGACCGTTTTGGCCACATTTACCGACATGAGTTTTATACCACCGATGAAATCTCCCGCATAATTGCCCGCTCGGCTCGTATCCTCGAGGCAAAGATTGATTCCGCCTCGGCGGCACTGCTTTCGACCCGCGCACGCTTGACACCTCGCATCGCAAACCGCTTGCTTAAGCGCGTCCGCGATTATGCTGACGTGAACGGCGACGGCATTATCGATGACACTGTAACCAAAAAAGCTCTTGCGATGCTTGAGATTGACGAAATGGGGCTCGACCCAGCCGATCGCCACCTGCTAGAGCGAATGATTGAAGCGTACGGCGACCGCCCCGTTGGTCTGACTACCATAGCTGCACTTACGGGTGATGAGGCAACAACGATAGAAGATTTCTACGAACCATACCTTATGCAGATTGGTTTCATCGAGCGAACACCGCGCGGCCGACGTGCTACGGCCAAAGCTCATAAGCACCTCGGCAAAACACCACCTCACGAGGATCAGTCCAAGCTGCTATAATTGACTTATGCAACCACAAGACACACCCCAACAGCCAGCAACCACACCACCTCCCTACCCACCGTTCACGCCCCCAAACCCAGCACCCCAGAACAACCAAGCTGACCCTGATGACGGACTTCCCCATCAAATGTACTACTCAAGGCCACTCTCACCAGCACCGGCCGTTATTCCTCCCCACGTTCAGGAAAAACATGAGCAATCAGTACGTCGCTATCCCCACTTGAATTTGAGTAAGGGTGAGTACGTTATAACAGATGTTGTGCGGCACCCCATTGGCCTCATAAAAATTTGGGCATTTGTTACGCTGGGCATAGCGGCTGTGGTCGGTTCACTTCTGTTGTTTAGTGCAGGAAACGGGGAGTCGGGCGCTTTGGTATCTATGGGAATCCCACCTGCTATCTTGGCCACGGTGTCGATTGCGACCGTTTTAATCGCACTGACCATGGGCTACCTTGCAACCTACGTTTACAGGGAAAACCATATGTATTTGACCAATGAAAGCATTATCCAAAATATCCAAATAACCCCTTTTGCTAAACGGCAACAAACGGTTAGCCTCAGCAACGTCGAGGATGCCAGCTACTCAAAACCTGGTATACTATCGACTATTTTCGATTACGGCGAGGTCCGACTGTCTACTGAAGGCGAAGAGACTACCTACCGCTTTAGCTATGCTAACCATCCTGAGAAGCAAGTTACACTTCTCAACAATGCAGTTGAAGCTTTCAAACACGGCCGGCCTGTCGATTAGCGTCGATTGTCTTAGTTTTTTACAGACTAAAACTGTTCGGGTGGCTACGTAAAAATAGTTTTAGGATTTATTCATTAAAGGGATTACTGCGCGCATCTTCGAATAGTGTCTGCACGCGCACGCTGTTGTCTTTGAGATTATTAATAGCGCGAGCCGAAGCTTCGTCTATCTTAGGGCTAGTCGTTGCACTTTTTTCAGCGAGCTTGATATCAGCTTGGCTCGGTGGTGCCGTACTCAGTACATTTATTCGCCAAACGATAAAACCATATAAACTCGCCAAAATCAGGAAAAATGCCAGACCGCGGTACGTATTCATCGCGCGAAGTAGTTGCATGATTGGCTTCTTGAAGTCGTCCGATGTCATCTGTTTACTCATGGTTTAATGTACTCATTTACGATTAGTGCAAAAGCAATCCGGTTCGGATTCGTGGCATCGGGTGTTATTGTAACACTTGTCACCTGTGCAGTTCGGCGATTGCTCTCAAGACCTGCCAGGAAATCAATAAATTGGCTGTAGGTCACGAGGTCATTTTGACTATTCGTTACCGTAATCGGCAGAATGTAAACTCCTGCCATATCCTTGATAGGCGTAACTTGTGTTATACCGCCCGTGGCAGCCTTCGCACCGCTTACCCCAACCGCCCCAAGTGTAGACGTCGGGAACGTGACAGAAGTCAGCCGTGGAATACCACTTTCGCGGGCAATCTTGACTATCTCACGTACTGTTTGCGTCTGATCCTTGTCCTGTGGAACAATTGCCTTTGCGATTTCATTTAGTTCACTGTAACGCTTAATGTCACTCTTGTTTCGGATAAGTGAAACCTGTAATTCATCGAGGACTTGGTTCTGGGCTTTAAATTTGCTCAGTTCATTTGCCTTGCTCGTCAAGATTACATTGGCGCCGTAAGCACTACCAAACAACACTAAGATTAGCACAATCGTTGTTGCAAGTAGAATATAAAACGTCTTTTTGCTTGTCATGGTTTAACCCCTGTCGCTTTTGGTGCGTCACCAATCAACATAAATGGATTATTGGGTGCAAATAATGCCCGAATGGTAACAGTGCAATCATAGTCATCCGTCTCTTTGGCGGCTCCACAGCTAATGGAGTTAATGTCGGCCTTGCTGAACAATTTATTGCGCGTATCCGTCAAATTGACCTGAACTTGGGTTGCAGCCTCGACGGAACGTGCTTTGGCAGAAATGTCGATTGCCCCTGTCGTTTGGGATATCGACAGACCGCTCAATCGAGTGTCTTTTGGCATGAGTGTGCCGAGCTGCTTCAGTAGTTCAGAGAACAAAACTTGTTTAGAGAGTACCTGCTTGGTGAGTTTTAAGTTGTTTGAAATATCGGTAACTTCTTTTTGCACCTGAGCGTAGTTCTTACTCTTGAGGTCAGATTCGGTTTGAGAAATGTTTTTTTCATACAGCTTGGCAGATTGGTGCATGTAGATATAGCCGACGCCAATCAGTAGAAGCGCACCGGCGATCCCAAGTAGAAGCGCTAATATCCAGTGCATAAGGTGACGATTGCGCCGTGCATAGCGGTAGCCGTCTTTCATTTGTGTTGGCAGTAAGTTTATCATGTGCGAAATACCTCGGTCGGGTCATACAGTGCTAAACCAGCAGCTGTAACATATGACATGCGTTCACCTGAATTAAACGGCTGCAAACGTCCAAAACCTAAATACGATTTAGGGTCAAACGATCGAACTGGAAGACGCAAATCATTGGTCAGGTATTCGGCCAAGCCCGGCATGTTAGCACCACCGCCCATAATAACGATCTGAGAAATCGGACGTTTTGCCTTGCTGCGCTCTTCGTAATATCGGACGGTTCGGCGCACTTCCCGGATCAGTAGCCCTAGTGTTGGCTTCAGGGCGTCTTCAATCTGTTCTTGCTTTTTGCTCAGCGTGAGCCCATAGCGTGATTTGATCATCACCGCTTCTTGTTCTGTCACATTGAGCGCTTTGCCGATAAGTTGGGTGATTTGCTCGCCGCCACAAGGTGCCGTACCGCTTACAATGGGGTTTTTGTCAAAGATGGTAATATCAGCGCTGTCGCTACCAAAGTCGACTAATACTGTTGCGAGGTCACTCTGTGAGTCACGGGCGAACAAGTTCGCCCCAGCACCACTCGATGTTTGTACTAAAACGGTCTCTAGTCCAAGCAGCCGCGCTAGCATGATGTACGAATCAACAATACGCCGTGGCATTGCGACGACAAAAACGCTCATTTTACCCTTGGCGTCTACTACCTGCGTATAATCGATGTATAGGCTTTCGATGGCAGCCGGGATGTATTGCTCAACTTCTGTTTTGACAGCTTCAGCCAGGTCTTTATCTGACAGTTTGGGCGCGTCAATCGAACGGGTAAACGCTCGTGAAACAGGTACTGATAGTGCAACGCGGTTCGTCGTAATGTCACCAACAAGGCCATGCTTGAACAGGTTTTGAATTGATTGAGCTATAAGTTCAGGCTGAACGATGACACCATCCTCGATGGCAGTGGGATCGAACGCGGTAACACCATAGCCTGTGATGCGAGGTTTCGGTCTACCCTTTGTTACTTGCATAACACGCACTGAACTATGCCCGATGTCGAGTCCAAACAAAGCCTTATCTTCGAAAAATAAAGGTGATTCAGGTGCGTTTTGTACTTTTTTTTGCTTCATGCTGCCCATCTAAGCATATAACTTCTTGTGTTTATGATAGCATATGACCCCGATATCCACCAGTACCCTGAGGAAAAATCTAAGCGAAAAATTCTGTACTGAAGGTGTGCAGCTTACAATCGCTGATAGCCAGTCTGACGCCATGAAAGATCAATTGGAATTTGCTCAACAGGGAATGAGGGATCTAACCGGAGGCTCCAAGGGGTTCCGGAGTTCGAGGACACATAAATGCTCTTGCCTGCAATGCCACCCAGAGCATCTTGCGTGGTTGAGAATTTTGTCTGATCAATGCACAGGCCGTAGGTTGCTAACAAATACGCTTTGGGCGCCAAAGTCTCGATATTAGACTTCCCAAGGTACAACGAGCCACCATGCGGGCAGGCACCAGTTTTTGAGGCAGGGTCAGCACCGTAGGTTACGAAAACAATTGGTCCACTACCCGCAGTCGTTCGGAGCGAATCGAAATTAATCGTTCCCTCGACAAACACAAATTTCATATCACTTGCGTCAGGATTGTTAAAAATCGGGTTGCAGGCCGCTGCCGCGCACAAGTTTGCCCGAATATGGGCGTGGTTGCGAATAGTGTATGTAATGTTATCGCCGAGCGCGACAGCACCGTTCGTTCCACACGACGCCGAAATGTTTGTACCAGCATCGGGGTAGTGGGTTTTCTTGTCGTTGCCCGTTCGTGGAATCAGGCGCGGCGTCGCACCGGTTGTCCAATCGTTACAGTTGCCTCCCACGGCATTTTGGTAGCTCGCGTCCATGTACTGACTCCATGGTATGCGCATGGATTGGATTGAGTGCAGATCTGTTTTGTTGGCGTTAATCTCAAAATCTGCCGTTACACTATTGCCCGGTGGATTGATGCAGTTATTGTATGCTAGGTTATACACTGCCTTGGTACCTGCTGGTAAGCTACTCGGTTTTTGGAGCACACCGGTTCCACCGACCGAACATTGTTTTGCCGTAGCGTCCTTGCCCGCTACTGTTACTTTTTCGGCCACAAAGACGTTGACATTTTTTTGCAATAATATGTAGTCATTGACATACACTTCTTTGGCGTAAATGTTCTTAACCCCACTTGCGATATCTATAATCGTACGACTGAGTATCGAAGATGCGGTTTGGGAACTGGTACGCCGTGCGACAACGCGAATGGTTCGTGATGATTTTGGTGTGGTTGAAGATTTTGGCGCATAGACATAGCCGGTGGCTGTTATGACTCGCTCTTTGTTGTCCGCACCGGCAGCGACGACTGTTTTAAACGTCGACCGATATTGAGCGCCATTGAGCACGGTTATCTCTGAGCCATTTGTGCCGGGGCATGCCATATCCCCACTCTCGCTACAAGTGTCATTGAGCTTTGCGATTGCATAATCTGCCCCCGATTCTGCGGCGTACTGTGCTTGCAACAGCATAATACGCCCACGAGCTCGCTGTAAGTTCGCACTTGCAAGCACCACCAACCCCATGAGAAGCATCGTTAAAAATATGGTGACGGCGAGTATGGTGACGAGTATTGACCCTTGCTGGCGTTTTTGTTTCATATGTTATCCGTTCCTCAATGCTACACGTACGGTTGTATTACTTCTGCTATCGGCTTGACCGTGGACCACCGCTCGCTTGAAGAGCGTTACCGTCAGTTCAACAACCTCGACATCTGCGTAATCTGGACCGATAGACTCTCCGGTATCAGGGTCTTTCACATCATTCCAGTTGATTGGATTGCCAGATTTCGAGAAGTACTTTTTGCTAACCGAAAGTACGTCTTCGGCTATTGTACTATCCGCGGGGCAGGTGCTTGAGGCTACGCTTGCGGGGCAAGTTGTTTTGAGGACATTTCCGCTGACATCGTTTGCTAATGTTCGAATCATAAGTTTCTTTGTCGACCCATCCAGATACATCACAAACTCATCTTGGTGCGGCTCAACACCGCGCATGATAAAGTTCTTTGAGCTGTCCACCGTTGGCGCTGCATAGTATAGAATCGGCGTAAAATTGGCGGCAGCTGGCATGGGGACGGTCTCGGGTACGGCGTGCAAAATAAGCCAGTGCGTCCCACTGACGTCACTGGGGTCCGAGACATTGGCTTGTGCATCAGCGATGCTGTTTTGATTGAGCAAGGTTGAAGCGACGTTGAGGCGGCCACGTAGACGATCGCCAAGATTTTGGCGGGTTACGAGCGTTTCGCTACTATTTTGCAAGTCGGTTGCCGTACCCCAAAAATCAAACGCAAATGACAAAACCATCGTCGAAAACAATAAGGTCAACACCATGACTACAATTAGCTCGGGAACGGTGAAACCGTTTTGGGAGTTTAAGTTTAAAAACTGATCGTAGTGTCCGCGGGTTTGTTTATGGCCAAATTTCATTGCTGCCCTACCCCGTTACGAGTTATGAGCATGCGGAGCTCCATCGGCTTCGTCGTTTTGTCTGGGAAACCAACATTTACTTGAACGACTTTGCTGTCAGCTATGTTGCTCAGCGGATCGCCCGTTGCGACAAATGCTGGGTCGTTAGTCAACATGACATCGAGGCTCGGTGTGTAGGTGCGCGTACCGGTCATGCCATTTTCGTAGCTGAATGTGTTGTTAGGTGAACAGTTTGCCGTGTCGCTCAACGAGTTAAACTCGAGCGCACGATCAATCTCGGGACACGCACTCAAGACGGTGTACATTTCGTTGAGCTGACGTGCGACAGCGTAAGAGCGGCGGACAGATATGAACCCCTGGATAATGCTACTTGCCACTACGCCGAAAATGACAGCTGCCACGAGGAATTCAACCGCGCTAAAGCCTTCTTGCCCACCTCGACGCCAGTGCGTATGTTTCATGCTTATGCTTCATTATACAGAACGAGACCCCGTAAGTACAAAAGAGGACTCCACTTGGGAGTCCTCTCTGTATTACAACAATTGTATTTTAGTTGCTTTGCTTGTCGTAGGTGCCACCACTTTCGAGTGTAGCTCGAAGCGTGTATGCATCACACATAGTTGCAGTGTTATCGCAGTTCGCTGGCGTAACAGTGTAACCATAGTTGGTTGCATCTGATGTGCCCGCAATGTTTGCATCAGTGTCTTTTGGATCTTTGAGCGATTCAGGGTCAAGACCCTTCATGTTGGTAGTGCGGAATGCCGCTGTATTTAGGTCACCAAGTGTTGGGTAATTACCCGTCTGTGCGTAGTACGCTTCGACGTGGCTTTGGACTGCATTGATGTCAGTCTTGCGCTGCGTGTCGCGACTTTTTTGCTGAATACCTGTGAAGGTAACGATGACGAGTGTCGCCAAGATACCGATGACCACGATAACGATGAGAAGCTCAACGATCGTGAAGCCTTTTTTATTCTTAAGTGAAACCATAGGGGCCCACCCTCCTTTGATTATTGTTAGTTTACTTCTCGGGACTATTATTCGCCGTAAGTCTACACCTGATTATAGCCATAAGCGGCGCTACGTCAAGCGACCGGTGAGTTTTAGATATCAGACTGATCGAACTACAGATACGAACAATCGTAAATCATACATCGAATTTAATCCCGAGTAGCGAAAACCGCCAGTGGGGTCTGGCGGTTTATCCGGTTAGAAAGCTATATTTACGATGCCTAGTGCGCACCATGAATTAAACGATGCGGCATAGGGAATTTGACGGTGCGAGACTCGTCACGATTGATGAGACCGATGTGCGGAAACTTCGCATCCTTCCGTTCAAGAAATGTTGCAATCCTCGTATCAAGTTCCGTAGTATTCACTGGCTCATCCTCCTTCCCCCTACGCATCGACAAAATCCGACACTACGCTTATTCTAGGGAACTCGAGTAAGATAAGCTGTAAGCCTCATGGCTTTTTTTCTGTAATTAATTTCGCAAGATTTGCGCGTCACTGCTAGAGAGGTCGTGTCAACCAGTTGGTCTAAATAAATAAAAAACTCACGCAGGCTGCGATGAGTTGTCGACTTCACGAATAAGTTTAATGAGCTCATCAGGCGTTGCCCACGCTTTCAGCATGTAATGCATGGCGCCGAGGCTAAAGGCTTCATCGATTTCTTTTTGGTCATCGTAATTGCTAAAGACAATAATCTTGGTGTCAGGCATGGTGACTTTCGGGTTCAGCTTTTTCAGGAAACTGATGCCGTCCATCACTGGCATACGTAGATCGAGCAGGATGATATCGGGCGAATCTTCTACGAGCAAGTCAAGCGCTTCTTGACCATTGTAAGCACGCATGAGTGCTATGCCCGCACTGCTCAAGACCTGTGCGTACGCCTCATTCAGTACGAGTTCATCTTCGATAATCATAACTGTTAAGTCTTTGCCGATTTTTACCATGGTACCCCTTTTTCTATATTGAGACTTAGGCTATTGTACAATCTAGCTAGCAGTTTTTTCTGTAAGATAGATTGCAAAACACCAGATAAAGTTATTTTTTGCAAAAAGTCATCTGATGCAGCGTAACGATACTATTTTACTACTGGAAAGACAATTGTGAAAGTCGTGCCCTTTTCGATTACGGATGAAACTTCTACTCGGCCACCGTGCAAACGCACAATTTCACCTGCTAGATATAGCCCGATACCGCTACCACCAGCCTGAATACTTAGTGGATTATGCACCCGCGAGAATTTTACAAAAAGTTTACTGAAATTTTCTTTTAGAATGCCCACGCCGGTATCTTTGACAGAGAGTCGTAACGAGTGATCGGTACGGCGTAATGTAACGGTAATTGTGCCTGCCTCGGGAGTGTATTTGTCGGCGTTACTCAGTAAGTTTTCAATCGCCATACGTAAATAAGCCGTGTCGGCCTGAATGGTCTGCGGCGAATCGGGCAGCTTCACTACTAGTTTATGTTCGCGTTTTTTAACCTGAGGACGCATCTCGTCGGTCACGCCCCGTACCAAAGCTACCAAGTCGAGTGGCGCCATCAGCATGGCAAGCTTGCCCGTGTCTGCCCGTGCGGCATTCAAAATTTGGTTGATAATCTCAATTTGCCGCTCATTGCTTTCAAACGCTTTGGCGAGCATTTCGGTCTGAAGCGTCGTAATTTCACCAACGTATCCTTGCAATACCATACCTAAATATTGTTTAACAGCGGTGGCAGGTGTGCGCAGTTGGTGTGATGCTAGCGCCACGAACTCATCTTTGGTGCGGCTAATAGCCTGCAGCTCATCGTTTCGCTCTTGTAGTAGCTTTGCTTCGGCACGGTTCAAGCGGTCTTGCCGACGGGCAAGGTCAATCTGCGCCTGCAAATCGCGGCGCTCGGTCACATCAACTATAACTCCAGAAAAGCGACTCGAGCCGTGATGGTCGAGCGCACGCCCGCGACCGATAACCCACCGCGTTTTGTCATTCAGGACAATTCGAAACTCAGTATCAAACGTTCCGTGACTACTTATCGCATGACGAAGTGCTCGTTTTACTCGTTCGCGGTCTTCTTTGTGTACGGACTTAAGATAGATATCTATTGGCAGTCCATTTTTAGCGTCAGACACGCGCACCCCAAAAGACTTGGCCAGTCCCGCGTTACCCACCATCACGTCAGCTTTAACATCCCAGGTCCAGCTCGCTACTTTCCCTGCCTCGAGCGCCTCTTCGAGATGGTGCCGCGCTTCTTCAAGCTCGCGTGTTGCCAAGATTTCTTGCGTTGCGTTTGAAAATATCTGTAAGATGTGTGCCACTTTGCCGTTATCGTCGATGATTGGGTACAGGGCAGGAACCCAATAACGTTCTATTTGTTCCGACGAATCCTTTGCGTCGGCAAGGTCGCGGCGAAATACGGGCAGCACAAGCGCCCTTTTTGACCGTATAACCGTACGAAACGCCTTGACTAAGTCGGTTGTGGCATGCGAACCAGCTTCATCCACTTTAGGCAAAATGTTGAAATACGGCTTGCCGATAATATCAGTACGCGACATGCCGGCTATTTCGGTGAAGGTATCTGTTAATTCCTCAATAATAAAATCAGGCTCGTGAGCACTGATAAGTAACTTGCGCGTCGGCATTTGCCGAAACACGATATCAAAATCATTTTTATCAACTGCCGGGTCAGATGCATGTAGGTCCACGGCTACCTCCTACGTACTCACTTCGACGTTTTCGAACTCGTCGCTACCAGTGGCACGAACTAACTTCGCACGGTCAACATAGTAGGTAAACTTGTGGTATTCTATGAGGCCTTTTTCTTTGAGGCGGTGCAGCTCGACAGCAGTAGTTTCACGGGTGATTCCGACCATCTCGGCGATGTCTTGGTGACTTAGTCGAAGATTAATCTTGCACCTGCCATCGGGCAGTTTTTCGCCAAAACGTGCTACGAGGTACTGCAAAATATAGGCCAGTTTGTCCTGGGCATGTGACTGTTCAAGTGCGTAAACATGCATCGTCGCCGCAATGTAATGTGACATGTAGTTTTCAAAAATCTGCTCTTTGAGCAAATGGTCAGACTCGATTGCTTTTATGTACTCGTCGCGCGAAACTGCAATTACCGAACAGTCAGTTAAAGCTTCGTAGTAATAGACGCAGGCTGGTGATTTGCCAAACACCCAGCTCATCGGGAAGATGTCACCCTCTGTGAGCAAAGTCACCGTACGCTGATCGCCACTGGTGGTGATGCCATAAACTTTAACGAGGCCTTTTTGCAGCAACAATACGGCGCGTGGAATCTCGCCCTGGAAAAGTATCGTGCGTTTTCGGGCATAGTGACGCCGCACGCCTACTGGGACGAGTTTTTGCAGGAGACCGAATTTGTCTGGGCTGCTCATACATCGCATTATACGCTGTTTCTAATGCTTGTCCACAAGAGTATTTTATGTCACGATTAGTTCAAAACAGCGTAAAAGCTATTATCACCGGGAGGCTTGCTACTGGTTTTTACCCCGTATTCGTTCGGTCATCATAACCCAGTTTTGTCGCGCCGGTCTATACAGTGCGAAAAGGATAGTTACCAGCGCAGCGTAGCATAAAGCCATATCGAAAGCTGTGATGTACACATTGGTCTGAAAACTGTGCGGCACTCGTGACAGTGCCGTAGCGACATCGAGCATATAGGTCAGAACCAACTGGGCCGGCCACGCAACCCAACCAACAAGTAGCGGTACTGCCATCCCCACTACGCCCGCAACGAAGCATAAAAGCATTGCGAGTGGTATGACCGTTGCGACCAACACATTCGCCAGCAAACCTATCAACGAAACTTGTCCGAAAATGAACATCACGAGCGGGATTGTCATAATCTCGGCACACAGTGTCTCTACCGCGACCGCGGCAAGAACCGGTGGTTTGCGTTCGCCCCACACACGCCGGAAAATCTGTGGAGCCAGCATAAGAATGCCGGAAAACGCCAGAAATGACAGGTACCAGCCGATATCCGACCAGATGTAGACTGGGTTTGCCCCGGCCGTCAGGGCGGCTGCCAGCAGTATGAGCACCATCGGCCGTACTTCACGCCCGACGTACCATGCCGCCAAGCCGAGCGCGCTAATCACCGCCGCTCGTACTATGCTAGCGCTCGCACCCGTCAAACCAATAAAACCGAGCATCAACCCGACTGCAACTACTGTGGTCGCTAATTTGGATTGTTTGTTCATGAGTCGCCGCGTTGCGGTGAGCATGATGGTCAAGTTGTACCCACTCACTGCAATGATATGGGCAAGTCCAACCATTTTGAGCGACTGAGTAATGTCATCGGGCAACGTATTGCGCTGGCCTATGAGCAGACCCATTCCAAACGAAGCCTGAGGCTCGGCCAGCGCCGTCTGAAGTCCAGCAGCAAATCGACGCCGAAATTCATCTATCAAGCTGTTATGACCGCCGATGCGGTGTATTTTGGCAAAACCTATCGAGGCTTGTGTCGAGCCGCGTGTCGGGTACAGCTTGCCTTCTACTTTGATACGATCGCCTCGGTAAACCGCCAATTCGCCGTAGCCTTTTATGCGTACTGACCCTGGTGTCTCACGGCGCAGTGGCTCGACGAAACGAACATCGCCAGCCGTAAAACTCAGTTGGCCGCCCGTTGCATAGGTTGCATCTTCTTTCGCGGTAACGGTGATGGTGACTTTTTGGTATGCCAATACACGGAATGGTTCTAGCTGCGCATAGAAGCCTGCCCCACGCCAAAGACCGATGGCGAGACATGCAATGGCCAGAAAGCCGAAACGGGCGGTAGGGCTCTTGGCTACCAGCAGCCCTACGCCCCCAATAACCACGCCGAACCAGAGCGATATAGAAACCCCAAACCTGCCGAGCACCAACCCAAGTAAAAAAGTAGCGCAACACGCCAACACGAGATTTGTCTGTCGCCCTAAGATCCGCCTAGCCCAACGAGTCATATAGCATTTATGGTACCAAAAACCGCCCCACCAACCATGAACGTCTTAAACTAAATTTAAAATCTCACGAAAATCAGCCACAATATGTGTCGGGTGATGCGTCATCAGCTCATCTAAGTCATAAAATTTCACATGCTCAGGGGGATAAAACAATATCGAATCACAGCCTGCATTGTTCGCCGCTCCGATGTCTTTGTCAGTGTCACCAATCATAATGGAACGTTCGGCGCTTCCCCCAAGCAAAGTTAGGGCTTTTTCGAGCGGTTCTGCGTGCGGCTTAAACTGCGTGACGTCGTCTCTTGCGACAATCGCATCGAACATCGCGCGCATCTCGTAGCGTTCGAGTACATCGACAATATTATGATGATTTGATGATGTTACAAGCGCGAGCTGTTTGCCCTGCACTTTCAGGTCATGGAGAACATCAAGCGCATCGGGGTACAGCTCAACACTCGGCAAACGTTCTTTAGCGATTGTATCAACCTCGTCAAAAATGTTATCCGAGTTAGGCACGTGCCAAACTTCTTTTACGTACCGCTCGAATTCACCAAAACTAGCCGCCACTTCCTCGTCCGACAGGTCAAACCCCCTGTTCCGAAGCACTGCCTGAAATGCACCAAGCCACACATCGAGTGTCCGCGCAATATTCCCATCCCAATCCAGCAATATATACTCATATGTCTTTTTGGGCATTACCCCTAGCATACCAGATTGACATTTGCCAGGAAATGTAGATAATGTAAAGGGTTATTTTCTAAATTCTCAGAAGATACGCCCGCGTGCGGGCCCATAGCTCAGTCGGTAGAGCAGAGGCCTTTTAAGCCTCGTGTCGTGAGTTCGAGTCTCACTGGGCCCTCCAAATAAAATGCCTCAGCACAGCTGGGGCTTTTTATTTGGTCGTTCCTGTGGGACTTGAGTTCACGACAGAGATTTTGCGAACGCAAAATATCGTAGTCGTAAGTACGGTGGAGTGAACGAAGCCTATAAAGAATCTTGTTCTTTATAGCGAGTGACCGGAAGAGGCGAAGCCGATATGTCACTGGCCCTCCAAGTATTTCACAAACAAATACAGCGGCGGACGAGGAGCCATTTTTCGGTTCCTGTTTGTTATTCCTAGTTACTAGTGTTAAATTTGTGGTCGTAGTTTTTGAGCGCGCAGTCTGACGTTGCTTCCCGTTTATCACCAATTGGAGTACATCTTCCGGCAGGTACACAATTGTTTTGCTGTCTATCAAGTGGCGAGCATTTATCAGGAGGCTGTTTGAGTGCATAAACTAGCACAAGCAGGAATCCAACTAGTACGAAGCTGACTATCATAACTAAAAGTTTTGTTTTCTTTCTCATATTTTTACTATATCAGCTATGTAGGTTGAGTTGTTTAATTTAGCTACAATAGCATCGCGCATGGCAGACACTCAATTTGTTATGATACCAAGTGATGAATCAGATGCACCAAGACAAAGTTACCCGTGTTTCGCATGAAGTGAAGCGGTATTTTGCGCAGCGTGTTCCGTTTAGGATCTTCCACGGAAGTACTAACTCGACACGAATCCTATCGTTTAAACGCTCCGAAATGGTTGATGTGAGTGATTTCAATCATGTGTTGTCGGTTGATACAGCATCCCGAACTATCGTAGTTGAGCCCAATGTACCGATGGACGAGCTCGTGCGTCAAACACTTAAGCAAAAACTCATACCGCCTGTCATTCCAGAATTCCCTGGCATAACGGTTGGCGGCGCAATTCAAGGTGGCGCCGGCGAAAGTAGCTCATTTAAGTGGGGCTTCTTTAGCCAAACTGTAAATTGGATTGAAATGGTACTTGCCGATGGAAGTGTCATTACATGTTCGCCGACTGAGAATGCGGATTTGTTCTATGGTACTGCTGGCGCTTCAGGTACACTCGGGATTATTACGGCTGCGGAGATTCAACTAATTCCAGCAAAAAAGTATGTCAATGTGAGTTATGTGCCGGTCATGTCATTTGAAGAAGCTACCACTCAGATGCTTGACCTAAGAACTGCTGATTATGATTTTATAGATTGTATTATGTACGGCCACGACCATGGTCTACTTGTGTTAGGAAAAATTTCAGACAAGGTTGTCGGACGTATTCGGCGGTTCACGAGAGCATTTGATGAGTGGTATTACATCTTTGTCGCGACTATCGACTCAAAGAGAAAACCAGCAAAAATAACAATCCCGCTAACCGATTATTTGTTCCGTTACGACCGAGGAGCCTTCTGGGTTGGCCGTTTTGCATTCGAGCGTTTCAGGGTGCCCTTCAATAGACTTACCAGATTCATACTCGACCCATTGCTCCACACCAGAGAACTGTATAAGGCACTGCAAGACAGTGGGGCATCGCAAGAACACATCGTCCAAGACCTAACCGTACCGATAGAAACCGCGACAGAATTCTTGGCGTACATTCACAACAAAACAAACATCTATCCCCTGTGGATCTGCCCGATCAAACCTGAGCCACGCTCCCCGCTACTCTGCAATGGCCTAGACACTCAACTTGCGATCAACATAGGCATCTGGGGGCCTCGTATACCAAAGTACAAGGACTTTATCGCACTGAATAGAGACCTCGAGGATGAGCTTACCAAAATGGGTGGCAAAAAATGGATGTATGCGCATTCGTACTTCACAAAAGATGAATTCTGGAACATTTATGATAAAAAATGGTACGACAAACTTAGGCATAAATATGCAGCGACCACTCTACCAGACATCTATGAAAAAACTTTCGTGAGCGAGCGCGTCAAAGTAAACGCCAAGCGCGGCCTGCTAAACACTATTCTGGGTAAAGCGCGCCTGCATATCAAAGATTAGTGTTTGCAAAGACGCACAATAGTTGCGATGTACCAATGACAATAAAACCGTTATTTTTTATCAGATTTGTCGGCTTTGTCGAGCTTGAGACCCATAACCACAAAGTAGATGACCGCCGAGACGGCTAGTAAGACAATAAGTGATGACAGCACTGCACCCCACAAAAAGACGCCTTTGCGACCGGCGATTTCTACTGTGAACTTGGCGGCTTCGAGACCTTTGGTATTGCCGACGAGCATACCAACGATTGGGTTGATGAAGCCCTTGACGATCGTTTCTACCACTTTACCGACCTGCGTACCGATGGCAAGACCGACTGCAAGACCGACGACACCATGGTCGCGTACAAAGCTCATGAAGTTTTTCAGTTGTTTTTTCACCATATTTCTCCTTATTACTACTTGGCAGTATACACCGCTGCGTTTGCATACGATATGGCTATTATTGTACCCATTCTGTCGCACAAGATTCGCGTATTCGCCCGTGATGACGCCGCAATCAAACGCATTAAAGTTGGCCGTTTGTCCAATGACAGGTACACTAGAAGTACTAGGTTACATCTTATACATGGAGGGCAGCGATGAAAATACACAATTTCAATCCTGGCCCAAGCGTCTTACCACGTACGGCGGTTGAGTCAACAGCACAAGCGATACTTGAGCTGGATGGTAGCGGACTTTCGCTGCTCGAAATCTCTCACCGTAGCGAAGCATTTGAGCAGATTATTGGCGAAGCGACCAGCCTTATGCAAGAGCTACTGGGAATCCCCAAAGGCTACCACGTGCTATGGCTCGGTGGCGGTGCGAGCACGCAGTTCCATGAGATTCCCTTCAACTTGCTCGAAACCAAAGCTGCTTACCTCGAAACAGGTGTATGGGCCAAAAAGGCAGCCGCCGAAGCTCGATTGTTTGGCAAAGTCGAAATTGTCGCGAGTTCGGCTGATAAAAACTTTAGTTACATTCCCCGTGACTATACAATTCCAACCGATGCCGATTATTTTCACATCACGACCAACAACACGATTTATGGTAGTGAGCTCCACGAAGACATCGACAGCCCCATTCCACTCGTCGCCGACATGTCGTCCGACATTTTGAGTCGCCCGATTGATGTCAGCAAATACGCTGTTATTTACGGCGGCGCCCAGAAAAATATCGGACCCGCCGGTGTTACTTTCGTGATTATCCGCGATGATGTACTCGGCCATGTTACGCGCCCTATCCCGTCTATGCTCGATTACCGCACCCACATCGAAGCTGGCTCGCTCTACAACACCCCGCCTGTCGCAGCTATTTTCACCGTACGTGAGACGTTGAAATGGCTCAAAAGCATCGGTGGTGTCCCTGAAATAGCCAAACGCAACCGCACCAAGGCAGCCCTGCTCTACGACGAAATCGACCGCAACCCACTCTTCCGAGGAACCGTCGAGGTCGCTGACCGTTCACTCATGAACATCTGTTTTGTCATGGAGAATGGCCACGAAGCCAAAGAGAAAGCATTTTTCGACGCAACAGTTGCGGCCGGCCTGCTTGGCCTCAAAGGCCACCGTTCGGTCGGCGGTTTCCGCGCTTCGACCTATAATGCCTTGCCGCAAGAAAGCGTCGAGGCCCTTGTCAGTTGCATGCAAACATTTGAAAAGGAGAACTCATGAGCACCGTCCTACTTGCTACCGCCAAACCATTCGCAGCCGATGCCACCGCGCAGATTCGCAGCATAGTCGAAGCCGCTGGCCACACACTAAACATTCTCGAAAGCTATGCTTCTGCCGATGACTTGCTAAAAGCCGTCGCCACAGCCGATGCACTGATAGTCCGTAGTGACGCCATCACCAAAGACGTGATTGCGGCAGCTCCTCAGCTTAAGGTGGTCGTTCGGGCAGGCGCCGGCTATGACACAATCGACCTTGTAGCGAGCACGGCACGAAACATCGTTGTCATGAACACGCCCGGTCAAAACGCCAACGCCGTAGCCGAATTAGCCATCGGCCTCATGATTTACGCCGCCCGCAATCTCTTTCAGGCTGGCACCGGCACCGAACTTCGCGGCCGCACTCTGGGGCTGCAAGCGTACGGCAATGTCGGCAAGCTTGTCGCCGATCACGCCAAAGGCCTCGGCATGAAAGTCTGCGCTTTCGACCCCTTCGTCCCCGCAGAAGCTATACAAAAAGACGGAGTCGAACCAGTCAGCGAGCTCAGTGACCTTTACAAGCGAAGCGACTATTTGTCACTTCACATCCCTGCCATCCCCGCCACGATTGGTTCTGTCGGTTATGAGCTCGTGCGACAGTTGCCTAAGGGTGCAACATTGCTCAACACTGCCCGCTCTGAAGTAATAGACGAAAAAGGCTTGTTACAAGTCTTAACTGAGCGCACCGATCTTAAGTACGTCACCGATGTTATGCCGACCAACTATGCCGAGCTGCAAGCCGCCTGCCCTGGTCGTGTCTACGCTACACCGAAAAAAATGGGTGCCGAAACCGCCGAAGCCAATTTGGCTGCTGGCGTTGCGGCCGCACACCAAGTCGTCGATTTCCTGAGCAGCGGTGCCGCACCATTTCAAGTCAATAAGTAGTAGCGAACTCTCTTTTGGAGTTACTTGCGTTTTTCGTCGCCCTTGCCGGCGTGTTTGGTTGAAGCCAAGAACAAAACACTAAACACAGCACCAACGATAACTACTGCTGTTTGCATATTTTGCAGTGAGTCCCACGCATCTGTAGCGGTAATGGCTTTTTGCACATCTGCCGGCAGCAGTGGCACGACCAGTAGCGCGGTCAGTAGTCCCGTAGCAAGCGCTGGCAAAAAGTTTAACAGTTGTTTACTACCCTTAACCGATTTACTAGTCAACAATAGCGCCAGTATAAGCGGAACCAAAATAAGCGCCATTTGCACCCAAGATTCTGAAGATACAGCACGAATTGGCGTAAAACTCGTTACAAAATCGACCATGTCAGTCGTCGCATACAGCCCAAGCACGCTGCCCATGCAGACACTCATAAAGGCAGTCGCGGCGTTCGAGCGCAGCACCAAAACCAACAGGAGCGGCACGAACGTTAACAGTCCAAGAACGATAAACGGAACCATAAGCATACTATACCACGCCCCACTCCTACACTTTTTTAACGGCCGTTACAAAAGTGTAGTAGTTTCTATGTGGGTTGATGGTGAGTTCAGGTACTTAGAGGTCGAGAACAGAGCCGGTTTTGATGTCGGCGCGCTTGGCTTCGCCGGCGTTTAGCTCAATCACATATTTGGTCGTCCCATCACCGCAGTATTCTTGAGGGTACGATTCTGGCGACACCTGTGGCGCAATGTAGGTAACTGTTTTAGCGCTATCTAGCCAGATGATGTCTATCGGGAACTGCATGTCTTTCATCCAGAAACATTGCGCGGCGGGCTTATCAAATACAAACAGCATCCCCTCGTTATGCGGAAGCTTTTCCCTGCCGCCTAACCCTCTGGATTGGGCCGAACTGGTCGCTGCAATGACCAGCGTATAAGTTTGATCGCCCGCCCGAAGCCTGGCAGTGGCTGGCGTTAGTAAGACATACGGCAATACCAGCACAACTACGGCAAGCAAGCCAAGTGCAGCGGTCACGAGCGTGCGTTTTGAAACTCTACGCGCCGATTTTATCTTTGCGTCTTCGGCTTTTTGCATTTTGTTCTATGTAATCCATTATGTATTTTGCTACGTTGCGACCTGTGACTTTTTCAATTCCAAATCCTGGGCTAGCATTTACTTCTAGCACTAATGGACCACGGTTACTGCGCATCATATCAACACCGCAAATCGGTAAGCCCATCGCCTTGGCTGCACGCTGTGCGGTTTTTCGCTCATCATCAGTCAAAACCACCGGTGTTCCCTCACCACCCTGGTGAAGGTTTGAGCGAAAATCGTCATCAAGGCTTTGTCGTTTCATGCTGGCGACAACCTTGCCGTTGACTACAAAGGCACGGATATCGGTGCCAGCACTCTCGGCCACGTATTCCTGAACCATAAAGTTCACACCTTCAACATAAAACGCCTGCATCACAGCTTTGGCCGCTTTTTTAGTTTCGGCGAGCACGACACCATTGCCATGGGTACCGCGCGCAACCTTGATAATCACCGGTGCGCCACCGACTTGATCAAGCACGTCATCAAAGTCAGCTGCTTCACGCGCAAAGACTGTTTTCGGAATGCCGACACCAGCTTTTGCGAGCAACTGCGTACTGCGAAGTTTGTCGCGGGAACGAACGATTGCGATAGAAGTGGTTGTGGTGAAGTTATTTTTCAGCTCAAACTGTCGAACGATCGACGAACCATAACTCGTCAGGTAGGCCGCAATACGCGGTATGATAACGTCAACATCACGTAACTCTTTACCCTTGTAACGTACCACTGGGTTGTTGCTCTCGATAGTCGCATAACACTTGGCATAGTTGATAATACGCACGTCATGGCCGCGTAACAATGCTTCTTCTTTGAGTCGTTTGGTCGAGTAATTGCCGGGACCCTTAGACAAAATGGCAATACGAAGTTTCTTTTGTGGGTCAGCAATGACAGAGTTTTGCAGTTGAAAACTCCGCTTTTGCTCTTCTTCGACATGAGGGATACCACCGCGCACATCAACAACAAATTTACCATACAGCAGGCGACGCCCAACCAAGATTGGATAGACCATGTTTTCACGGCTCGAAAGCGTGAAGGTCGCTGCGATGAGCCGATCTGCCAAGTTGACGCGAAGTTTAACCTTGTAGCGGAGCTCTTTCTGACCGAAAGAGTTAACAACAAAAGCTTGTTTGTAATGGCCTTTTTCGACACGCACTGTTTTACCAGTGTAAAGCGGCGAAGCAGGCCCAAAAAATATAAAGCTTAGCCCTGCATCATCCTCGACAACCGCACTCGCCCACAATGAGCTACTTTCAGCACCGGTGTCGACCTTGGCGGCAGCAGAGATACCAAAATCAACAAACTCGACCTCTTCAACGCGGCCGATAGTCTGTAGTGGTTTTTTGGTACTCTTTGTCATATTTTACGCTGCTTTCGTTTCGATGTGGTTTCTGATAACCTTAAGGGCTGTTACCGTTTCATTATACAACTTGTCGTCAATTTTGTCAATCGTCGGCTGTTTAGTTTGTAGCGTCAAAATGCGCCCTCCCGGTTGCACCGTCATAGTCGGCGGCAGATACTCTTGGATTATCCACTCACCTGTTTCAAGGTCATGCAGTCTGATATTTTCGCGCTGCCAGACGAGTTTGTCGTCTTCTACGGTGTAGGTACCGCTGCGTGGTAATGCAGTGATGGTTACGGGGAAATCATCAAGTGAATGCATGACGAGTAGTGCTCCGTCTTTTTCGAATGCGGCCGACGTATCTTGAACCTCATAGTCAAAACCGCCCAGTTCAAGTAGGTGCAACAAATAAAACGGCACACCTTCATCGCCATGATACAGCGCCGCAAGCAGTGGCGTAACACCAGTGATTCGGGGGTTAACCTCGAGTGTGTAGAGTACTCCATCTTCGCCAAGTAGAAAATCGACGCCGAAAATCCCGCGGTAGCCTCGGGTGCTCAGTTCCTCGCCGATACGTTGCGCGATAGACTGCGCAGTCTCATGTAGCTCAGTAGCTTGATCTCCGGCATAAATCTGTGCGCCGCACCACTTGTCGCCGGTCGGGACGTTGACATTAGCGAGCAAGGAGTTATGAACAATCTGACGCTGCAGCGGACCAGTGACCACTCCGTCTTTCGTGACACAAGCCTGAATTGTTCGCTCGCGGGGGTTGCGTACCGCATCTGAAACCACCACGCGCGTATGTTTTGACAATTGCTCGAGTGACGCTAACGCCTTACGGTACGACTGATAGTCATGGACTATGAACGTGCCCTTGCCACCGCTGAGCTGTTCGTCCTGTATAACAAATGTGTGCCTGCCATCAGCTAAAAGCACAAAACCAGCCTCATCGGCCGGAAGCTCCGTGCGGTTATAAACGCGGTAATCGGGGAAGCGGATCTTGCCATCAAATAGTTTGCGAAACTCCACTTTGTTCTCGAATAGCTCCGTAAATGACGGGTCGACCATCATGAACTTTCGGTGGGCTAATTCAGCAGGTATAGTGACAGCTTTGTATGGCAGAAATGTGTAGCCAGCCAGATCGTGCTCGAGTATCCTCTGGAACTCAGGAGTTTTGAGCAAACTTGCCGTATTGAGTCGTTCCAGTTGCGGCACCTCACCACGGTCGCTGAGGGCTATGACTTCTGGGACGCCATTCCGTCCGTTCAAGTCCCAACCATAGAGTGATGCTATCTTGTAACTGGGCAGCCATTGTTCTGGGCCAAGTCGCGGCCAGGGGGCTAGCCCGAGCCCCGCAATTTTTATCGAATTGTCGTAGGTAATTTTCATGTTTGATCCGTAGTTTTATAGTAGCACGCTAGGAGGTTTTACCTTGAACGCATGGGGGTCATCGGGGTTATTAAATTCGCGTTCATATAGCGTTACCTTATTGCGCGCGGCAATCTCTGTCATCCACCGATTGCGTAGCTTGAAGACGGGGTCGAGTCGAACCATTGCCCAGTAGATTGTTTCTTCGTAGGTAATCTCCTCGCCTTTTTTTAACTTCTCGGTCTTGACTACCTCAGCCTCTTCTTCCAACCGCTCACGGCCCGGGCGCATAGTTTTAAACAGCATTTCTGGGAGCTGCACTATGTGTGGGGTCAGGTCAGGATGGGTCAGGTCGTTAAAATCGACGCGTCCGATACTGTATGGAACCTTGGCGTCATGGTCGACCGAGACATTGAGTGCTGCCAGCTTTTGTGCCACCTGCCGGCGGCGTTCCTGCCGGGGCTTAAGTGGCAAGTCTTTGTTATTTTGCACAAACTCTTCAGGTGTTTTCGCTCCGGCAATGTCACCCACCTGCTCTAAAATGTATGCCATGGCTTCGGAAGCGGTCATCGGTGGCACTTTCGCAGATGCCGCATCGACGATGCCGGCTACAGGGATAGGATGACCACCTTTTTCAAGATATGTCGTTTCGTGAGGTTGGTAGAGAAACGCCTGAGCGGTTGTGCCATCGGCCAGTTCTACTGTCTTGCGTGTAAAAGTATAATTCGTGCCTTCGCTGACATGCAATATCAGCAACTGCTCTTTGGTAAGATACTCGATGAGTACATTCGATGTTTTACCCTTGGCTAATTGCCCGTTATAGATATCAGCAAACAAACCACCCTTACTGCTTAACTTGCCATGCCAAACGACTTCAGTGTCGGGAATCTTTGCCGCGAGCATTGGAGCCGCCTGCATGAGCTTATCGTCAGTCGTTTCAGGGTATTTTGCCATTTTCACCTTAAACTCTGCCGGGCTCATATTTGAACCGTAGGCTATAACAGGTATGCGTTGTTCTAGAGATGGCAGATTTTGTGCAGCCAATAGTGCGTTCGCCCGCTGCTTAAAAAGTGTTGGGTCATCTGACAACAGTGTAACCATATCGCCGTTAGTAAAATAGCTGCCTCTTGGACGCTCATAGGGGTATGACAAAACCTGCTCGACTATGTTAGCCGGTGGCTCGAACGATGTTACCGGTATTTGTTCAGTGGACACTACTGTATTGTAGCATATTTTAGTGTTTTTAGCAATGTTTACCTACTGTTGCACTTGGGAGACGCGTGAGTAGGCCAGGAAGACGACAACCGCAATGATGAGTAGGATGATGACGATCATAGTCACAAAGCCGTGCTGATCGTGCTTAAGGCTTTTCATTACTGGGTATTATATGTGCGAGTGGTAAAAGTCACAAGTCATGGTTTTTTCGCTATTGCCTAGAAAAAGCGTTTGCCGGTAGCACTTGCAAACTTTTCGAGTAGTTCACGCTGTTCATTACTGAGCTTGGTCGGTGTGTCGACAACTATCGTGACGATGTGGGCGCCGCGCCCGCCACCGCGTAAATGTGGTACACCGTGTTCGGAGAGTTTAAAATCGGTGCCACTCTGGGTGCCGGCTGGCACTTTCATCCGTACGAGCCCGTCGACCGTCTCGACATCGATTTCGGTACCGAGCGCAGCTTGTACCATGTCAATGTGCGCTTCGCTGAGGATAAGATCGCCCTCGCGGGTGAAGAGTTTGTGGGCTTTGACGCGTATGTGGACATACATATCGCCTTTAGGCCCATGCGCAACGGCCTCGCCGTGTTCACGCAGGCGTATGGTTGCGCCGTCGTCTATGCCAGCCGGGATTTTGAGCTGAATTGTCTGTGAGCGCCGTTCGGTGCCCTTGCCGCGGCAAACAGTACAGATTTTCTCTGGTACTTTGCCCTGGCCTTTGCAGGTTGGGCAAATGGCAGCTTGTTGGATGTTGCCGAAAATCGTTCGTGTTGCCGTCACGACCTGTCCGCTACCTTTACAAGTATCACAGGTTTTTAGTTCATAACCCGGTTCTGCGGTGGTTCCTTTACAGTGGCTGCAGGTGTCTTCGAGGTCTAACTTGAGGTCGACTTCTGTGCCAAAAACTGCTTTCTCAAACTCAATCTCAACGGCTGTTTCGACATCCCGTCCACGGGCTTGCCGGCGCTGGCCACCTGCTGCCGGGCCGCCACCAAAAAAGCTTCCAAAAATATCGCCGAGACCAAGGTCACCAAAATCAAAGTTGACGTTCTGGCCACTCCATTCGCCACCAAAGCCGCCGTAGCCATTGCCGGCACCGCCACTCGCACCGCCAACACCGGCGTGGCCGAACTGGTCGTAGCGCTGCCGCTTCGACTGGTCTTTGAGCACTTCGTATGCTTCGTTTATTTCTTTGAACTTGGCCTCGTCGCCACCTTCTTTGTCAGGGTGTAGCTCGACAGCTTTGCGACGAAAGGCTTTTTTTATTTCGTCGGCCGAGGCTTCTTTGGATACGCCGAGTACTTCGTAATAATCGCGTTTAGACATGTACAGCAGTATACGCGTTTGGCACTCAATTGTCTAGAGTGCTAACGCTCTATATGGGTCGGTCGAAATGCCCGTTATTTATTCGGTTGGTCAGAAGTTTTATCGACTTTTTGCAAATAGTACACGCCAAGACCGATAAGGAAAACAGCGACGAGTGCCAGTGCCGCCCAGCCAAGGTGTCGGAGCTGGTACAGGACAGAACCAAGCGCTACGTACAAACCCCAGCGCACCATGAGCTTATTGCCGAGCAACATGCCAAGGATCATGATGACAATTTGCTCAATCAGTAGCCACCAACCATACAGATCACCTGCCGTACCGACGAGTGCTTGGATTATGAGCGGAATCGTCACGATAGCAAGTGTTACGACGATGTACTGGTCGCTCACTTCAGGTTCGCCGCGGCGGGAACGCCAATATGCATAGCCTGCGGTCAGTGCGGCCGCAACGTGTGCATAAGCTTGAATGTTGCGCACGCCGTAGAAGTGCATGAGCGCAAACACCGCCAAAAGCACGAGCGCACCTGACAACTCACGCCCACTTTGACCGTTCTGCCAGGTGTAATGCGTTACTGCTAAACCAGCTAGCAAGAACGCCCATGGCATCGGCCACCAAACAGTGCCGCTCAGATATACGACGACTGGCACAAACAGTGCCAGCAGCGACATCAGCTGTATGTAATACCCACGCGAAGCTGGTGCGGCTCGTCCGGCGATTGCATACGCCGCATAACCTGCTGCCGCAAAAGCTGAACTTAGGAGTAAATATGGTACCATCTGGTCACCTTCGTACGTTGCCCAAAGACCAATTTGCGCAAGTGCAGGGATGGGAGCCACGAGTACCGCCTGCTTTTCGACATAAACACTTGCAACGTAAGCGATGACTGCGATGACGGCACAGATTGCGGCTGGCAAGAAGCGGTTTCCACTATTGGACGCGAGTAGCGCAATGACAGATGCGACCATATACCCGACCACGTACGAGCTTCCTTCGCCAAGTGAACTATGGATAATCTTGCGTGGCCGCCACACGGCATATGCACGCAGGCCGAGTAGCACGACTGCGATCACAGCGTAGGCCACGGCGTAATAACCATTAAATTCAACCTTCGGCGCTGCATGGGCGAGCATGAACGGTAGGAAGAGCCACATCACAACGCTAAAGGCGCGGCATTGTTCGACCATGAGCCACCAACTGAGTAACGAGTTCCAGGCTAAAGTCACAAGCGTCACGGTCAGTAAGAGCCCTGGCTTGTCGATAGCCGCAAGTGCGAGCAACGGTGTCGCTACCATGAGCCCACTCAGAGTCGACCAGTGTGACCAACTATCGTGCACAATGAGCGGGACCATAGAGAGAGTGGCCACAATGGCAAACACGACGAGCTGAGTTGGTGTTAAAGATAGAGCGACAAGAAACGCTACGAAAAGGCTTGAGATAAACATCGCCCGAAAACCGACTCGCCAGACATTGCTATCGCGGCTCGTCAAACGAACCCAATAGAACACAGCAAGTTGCACAGCGATGAGTGCAAGTAGTAACAAAACTATTGATTGGGCAGGTTCGGCGACCGAAAGCACACGGTAGCCAAACACCAAGATTGCCATTACAAGCGCAGCGACAGCGAGCTGATAGCCGCCACTTCGAGCCTGTCGTAGCCACACTACAATGCTTGCAACTGCGAGAGTTACTGCGGCCGTAAGCATAGTTTTTGGTGACCCAGCAGCAATAAGTACAGCGAGCACAAGGCTACTAAGCATGACGGTCGCACCATTTTGTGCTAGCTCGTCTTTTCTGAGCCAAACCCACGCGAGCTGTGGGATTGTTAAGACTATTAATGCAGTCACTGCATGCGCAAGCGAGTGATTTGGCCCGTATGCAAGCACAGCTACGGCGGCTAAAAATAATGCGTGAGCACCGACAAAGGCATTGGTACGCGCAGGACCATCTGAACGCCATGCGAGCAAACCATAGTATAGACTTGCCAAAACGAGTGATACGCCGAGCTGGGTTGTGCCATGACCAGGTACCATCCATAGAGCGACAAATAGTGCTACCGGTAGCAACACGCTTGCACTAACGGTTGAGGGCTGATCGAATTCCGGTTTACCACGGCGGATTAGTTGCTCGGCTTGTACGATGATGCCAACGGCCGCTAAGCCCCAGCCAAAGTAGTAAACTGGCGCATGCATAATAGCCACGGCTGATTCAAACAGCGACACAAACGTGCCGATGAGCACGTATTCAAGCAATGGGTTCCTAAGCACCCACAGTGCGTGACTATAAACCCCCAAGCAAATAAGCGACGTAGTTAGCCAGACAGCGCGTCCCGCATCATTAAACACATAGCTGTATGCAGCCAAACCAACCAGTGGCACAAGGACGATGCCTATACCAATAAAGGTGAGGGCAGCTTGTTTAAGCTTCGGCTTGCTATACCATAACCAAAAGCCCCCACAGTACAACATGGCTGCAACAACGGCGATTATAAATGTCCGCACTCCACCACTGGCACCGCCAAAGGCAACAAACAGCCCGGCAGCTGCCACGAGCAAAAATGCACCAAAGTACAATAGAATGGTGGCGTTATCGATTGGCGGCCGAGCCGGTTCGGGGAGTTGATAGGATGGCACCGGTATTGTCAGCTGAGGTGTACTCGCTGTTTCCATGGCGGCTACAGATGACGCTGAGGTGGTGTGTTTTTGCGCCTGCGCCCCAACATCGGTAACTGGAATTTGTGGGTTTGGCATGCCTTGTTGTTGTAAGTCACCGAGCATGCGGAGAAGCAAAGCTTTTTCTTTGTCGTCTTTTGCCACATGGTAGTACCCTGCTACAAAATCGACCCACTGCTGATTGATCTGATAAATTTTTGCCTTGGTTCTTGGCTGCTCAAGTGGGCTTCGATTAAGTGCCCATAGCAGTACAGCGCAGAGCCCTACAATTAAGAAAAATGTCATCTCGATATCTCCTTTTGTCCTCACTATAGCGCACCGAGGCTGCTATGCACAAACACTTTGATGACTACATGTTGAAGTGACCTGCTAGACTGATTGTATGGCTCGATTACAAAGTCTGCGCGAACTTCGCGATGCCATGCCCGAACCACCGCAAATTACGTTTGCGGGTCATCTGGCCGCGCTCGGTAAACTTCTAGCGCACCGCTATTTTAAGCGGATTCATCGTTTCAAAGGTACACCCGAGCAGATTTGCTTGCAGGTTCTTGAGCAACTTTGGACGCATAAGTTTTACCTGACGAGCCTCGGTCATTACACCTACTTTTGGATCCGCGATTTTGGCACGGTTACAAGCGCACTTATCGAACTTGGGCATCAAAACCGGGTGCACACGACGCTCCGCTGGGCGCTCGAACATTACCGTCGGCACGGCCGCGTTACGCTGTGCATCGATAGTCTCGGCCAAACATTTAACATCCCCGAGCAATCTATCGATGCCCTTCCGTGGCTCCTGCATGCCATAGTAGTGAGCGATTACCCTTTGAGCGAGCCCGAGCGCGAGTATTTTGAGCTGCAACTGTATGATTACGCCAAAACATTCCTCGACAAAAACGGCATGCTCCACGAAGGTCACTTTGCAGAGCTACGCGACGGTGTGCTTTACCATGAGAGTGCCTATGCGGTAACAATGGTTGCACGCTTGGCGCAGTGTGCCCAGCGCTTGAAACTACGTGGCTTTCGGTTCCCTGCCAAGCAGTACCGCGAGTTGCTGCTAAATGAATACTGGAACGGGCACTACTTTAATGCCGATGCTTATACCAGTGTCTTCAGCGCCGAGTGCAACCTTTTCCCATTTGTGCTCGACATTATCACCGATGAGGCTAAAGCTAAAAGTGTTCTTAAATACATTGAAAAAGAAGGACTAAACCGGCCGTACCCCATGCGTTACACAAATGACGGTGGCGCGTTTCGGCATCGCTGGTGGGCGCGGAGCGTGATGCGTAACTATGCCGACTCAACGATATGGACGTGGCACGGTGTGTTTTATTTGCAGTTACTTAAAAAGTTTGACCGACCCGATTATCCCGTTCAACTCGCCTCGTTCGAAAGCATGATTACGCGCTACAGCACATTTCCGGAGCTGCTTCGTCCCAATGGCACATGGTATAAAACCGTCATCTACAAAGGTGATCAAGGCATGTTGTGGTGCGCGCTCTACCTTCAGTTAATAAAAAAGAGCAGCTAGCAGCCTTAGAAAAGTGCTAGACTATCAATATAATGCAAGGCTTAGCGCGGCGTGTCCAAAACATCTACCTAGCCCTCCTACTTGGCAATACCTTTGCCGCGTCGCTCATTTGGGGTGTTAACACGCTGTTTTTGCTTGATGCCGGTCTCAGCAACTTTCAGGCTTTTGCCGCCAACGCGTTTTTTACACTTGGCATGGTCGTATTTGAAGTGCCAACGGGCGTAGTAGCTGACTCGTGGAGCCGACGCGCATCATACCTGCTCGGTACAATTATCTTGTCGACTACTACATTTGCCTACTTCCTCATGTGGCAATTGCACGCTCCGTTCATCGGTTGGGCTATCGCGTCGCTCTTCATAGGCCTAGGGTTTAGTTTCTTTTCTGGTGCGACTGAGGCTTGGCTGGTCGATGCGCTCGAATTTGCCGGTCATAACGACAAGCTTGAAGCTGTGCTTGGGCGTGGTCAGATTGTTTCAGGCGCTGCCATGTTGGTCGGTTCGATTAGCGGCGGGCTTATCGCTCAGGCAACATCCCTCGGCGCACCATTTATCGTGCGTTCAGTAATATTACTGCTACTCTTTTTTGCGGCCGCCCGCTTCATGAAAGACTGGGGGTTTGAACCAGAAAAACACAAGAGTCAGTTTGCGGCGATGCGGCATGTCTTCTCGTCATCTATAACGTACGGGCTCAAGAACCCACCGGTTCGCTGGATAATGCTTGGTGCGTTTTTCACCGCAAGTGTCGGATT
>CAYUNX010000004.1:34176-56022 GCA_964446255.1 uncultured Candidatus Saccharibacteria bacterium | reverse complement strand
TTTGGCAGGGGTGACAGGACTCGAACCTGCAACCAACGGTTTTGGAGACCGCTACTCTACCAATTGAGCTACACCCCTACAATGCCTAAAAAAACAAAAAGAACGAAATTCCAAATTGAATTACTGATGAATTATAACGTGCAAGAGTGAAATATACAAAAACTGAGCCCGACGGACTCAGTTTGTGTTTCGTGCGCGCCCACCCGCGGCGGGTGAAGCAGTCTGCAACTTCCTCTCAACACGCTACAGTGGACGCATGTCGAGAGGTTTTTTTGTTTTATGTTGTTTGTTTCAAGCGCCGCATGAAGCGCACGAACTACCTTAAGCATAATCTATTATTGAAATAAGTCAATACTGCTCGCATATTATGTACTAATCTATATACTATCTATCTTATTTAGCATCTTGCTTATGTTTCGTGCTAAAGTGTTGCTATGACTAAACAAACCAAAACAAAATCCAAAAACACAACTCAAAGTAAACGAGTTGTAGTTAACGGTAAGCGTAAGACTGCTAAGCAAATCCAACAAACACAGCCAATCATCAGTTGGATACGTTCTAATTTTGCCCTATTTGCATTTATTGTTGTTTTCGGATCAATTGGAGTGTACCTGCTCATCAGAAGCTTTGCTGCCACACCATCTGCTCCTTACACAACTTTCAAGGTAACTTCGTGGAATAGCTTGTTCGACAACCCGACCAATATTGGCACAAGCATCCAGACTTTTGGTATTAACAGCGACATTATTGGTATACAGGAAGCGCATAAGCCTTCGCAGCGCAACAACATCAAATCGAAACTCTTGTGTTCGACTTGTAAATACGCTGGCTATGTAAAAGATTATACTTACGACGGTTCGTCACCGGCCAGTTTGCCAATCTTGTGGAACAAATCAAAATTCTCATATGTCGAGCAAGGTTATGTAACGATGACACCCAAAATAACAGGCATCAATGATCAAACGGGCACAAACATGTCTGTATCGGCAAAATACATCACATGGGTACGATTACGAGACAAAGCTACAACACGTAGTTTCTATGTGATGAATCTACATACTGTTGCTAGCGTAGAATCTGGCGGTAAACCAAATCTTGCCAATGCAAAACGCCTTGAGATTTACCGAAAAGGCATGGACGTTTTGATCTCTAAAACAAAATCATTTGCCACAACAGATCGACCAATATTTGTTCTGGGAGATTTTAATGTCAATTACCGCTATGACAGCGTGGTGAAGGATCCGATGTTCCCATTTGCACGACTTAACCCCATAAAAGTTTCTAGTAGCTTCCAGAGACTAAATCAGATTGTGCCAAATCCCGCATTGTCAACGCATGGAACATCAGGCCGCCTCATAGACTATGTCTTCGCACTTCAACATAGTCGCCTCGCCGTAACCAATGAATTTATCGATTCCGGTACATACGGTTCAGACCATCACCCCGTCACGAACACTGCAACAATCTACAACACCGACTAATCGTAAAATTCTGGATGAAACTAGTTTACAGTCGTTAGATAACGACGCAGTTCTGGGAAAATTTTTGTTGTGCGCAAACTATACCGTGCATACTCTTCATGATCCATTTCGGCATTGGTTAATGGCTGGCCGTCAATGACGAATATTGGGTCATAGCCGAAGCCACCTTCGCCACGAGGAGTAGTCGTGATAGTACCAGATACTTCGCCGTTAAAAAAGGTTACTGACGTACCATCATATAGGCAGTAGCAGATAGCTGCCGTTGCGCCTCGGTTATCTGCCGGTACGAAATCACACAACTGCTGCAAAGTTAGCTCTTGTAAAAACCATTTAATGAACGGTCCAGGTAATTTGCCAAGCGCATGAAAAGTAAGTGCGCTATCCTCGATAAGTACCGGCTGCTTCACTATGTCATAAGCTTGTCGAGCTTTATGCTCGGCAATTTCGTGCAATGAAAAAGACTGTACTTCATCAAGCTCTAGTTTCTGATGCATCAGAGGCACACCCAGATGAGCGGCATGTAAATCTGCCTTATTTTGATTTCCCGTTACAAATATTATGTTCTTAGTAGTAGCACTATCTATTTCCGGGAATCGTTTTGGGTCATTTCGGTAGTAGGTAAGCCATTTTTCATCATCACTAGGTACGCTTACGGTTTCGACATAGCAACCATCTTTAAAACCGCCTTTTTCGGCATATTTTACAGATTTTGCCGTTTCAACTTCTGACATGGTAAAACCACGCGCAGTTACCGTATCTTGAAAAGCCTGCAAAACGTCACCTAGCTCCGACAACTGTTTTTCTCTATTGTCCGAATTAGGCAGAGGTAATTCAGATGCTTCTTCTATGATCTTCAATTTGAGCGCATCTAACAACATATCACCTTCAAGTTGGTGGTAGTTTGCTTTATGATTTAACTGCCGAAACAATTCAGGCAACTTATCTCGTACCAATTTAGCTAATTTGAAGGTTACAAATGGTTTACTCATTACGGCGTCAAAATAGTTATTAGCTCGGCTTCATCAATAATCTTGGTACCGTATTTGGTGGCTTTGGCGAGTTTGCTAGCACCAACTTTACCACCGGCAACAAGATATGTCGTGTCTTTGCCGACAGCATTTTGAAATGTACCACCGAGGTCTCTGATGCGATCAGCAGCGACATCTCGCCCCATGGTTTCTAGTGTGCCTGTAACGACGAAACTAATCCCTGCAAGTTTACCTGTTTTCGCTATAAATTGAGGTTCAACCCCGAGAGTTTTCATTTTATCAAGCATGGCAAGATTTTCTTCACTCGCAAACCAAGCTGCAATGCTTTCTGCCACCACGACGCCAATACCGTCAACGGCTTCGAGCTGGTCAATTGTGGCCAGTGCAATCGCGTCGAGCGAGCCAAACGAATGTATGAGATCGATCGCTGTCTGTACGCCAACATGCCGAATGCCCAGCCCATAAACAAATCGTTCAAGTTGTGGCGACTTCGCCTTCGCAATGGCGTCAACCAGCTTTTGTGCCGAAACATCAGCAAAACGGTCGAGCTGTAGCAAATCGTCTTTAGTGAGTGCATAAATGTCCGCAAGGTCGGACACCAGCCCGGCGTCGACGAGCGTTTCGACATTTTTCTCGCCTAATGTGTCAATATCGAGTGCACCTTTGCTGGCATAGTGCTGCAAGGCACGTTTGAGTATGATAGGGCCGTTCAATCCCTTAACGCGGTAAACAACGTCACCAGGGGGCCGTTCAAATTCAAGCTCGGGGTACTGACGCGCTAACTCAGCAGGGAAGTCTAGCGGTTTGCTGCCATCCAGACGAAGTTCCGTCAGAACGCGCTCCACTTGCGGGATGATATCGCCGGCTTTGTAGATGATAACCGTGTCCCCGACACGAACATCAAGTCGCGCAATTTCATCAGCGTTGTGCAACGATGCATGTTGCACTGTCGTACCGGCCACGTGTACGGGGTCAAAAACAGCTACTGGAGTGGCTGCGCCGGTCCGTCCGATGCTAATAACGATGTCTTTCACGACCGTCGTGGCTTCCTCAGCGGCGTATTTGTATGCGACTGCTCCACGCGGTGTCTTGCCAACAACTCCAAGTGCAGCAAAGTCAGTTCGGTCATTAACCTTTATAACAAGCCCGTCGGTGTTAAAGGGCAATGTCGTTCGCTTAACATCCCATTCATCTACATACTGCATAATCTCATCAATGCTATGGAGTACAACAGCTTTTGTATTGCATGAGATACCGAGAGCAGTCATAGCCTCGTAAGCAAACTTGTGGGTCGGTACATCGCTTGGTTCGTCACGAAGTACGTCATAACCCATGAAGGTTAGTGGACGTTCAGCGACAAGCCTTGGGTCAAGTTGCCGTATAGTTCCAGCGGCAAGGTTGCGGGGGTTTTTAAATTCTGGCTCACCTGCAGCACGACGTTTCTCGTTCAGCTCCTCAAATGCGGCTTTAAATATAACTATCTCACCCCTTATTTCAGTTCGACCGGTCAAGAAAGTTTCAAAACCTGCAACTTTACGTAGTTTGAGCGGTACATTAGCTATGGTTCGTACATTGGAAGTGACGTCTTCACCAACTCGACTATCACCTCGAGTAACTGCCTGTACGAGTAGCCCATTTTCGTAAATCAATGCACAAGCCAGCCCATCCATCTTGATGTCGCAAAAATAATCATAGTTCTGTGTAGGTAACAGCTTGTTGATACGTTTCACCCAAGCTTCTATCTCGCTTCTATCAAATACATCACTCAGGCTAATCATCGGTACGCGGTGTGTCACCTTAGAAAACTGATCAAGTGCCGCTCCAGCCACCCGCTGCGTCGGACTATCGGGTGTCACGAGAGCGGGGAACTGCGTTTCGAGTTGAGACAGCTCATGCTTAAGACTGTCGGCTGCTGCTTCGCTCATTGTGGACTCATCTAGCACATGGTAGTGGTAGCGGTAGTCATTAATCAAGCTGCGGAGTTTGGCGATACGCTCAACAGCTTCATCATGTGTCATGTTACAAAATCTCCCTATAGAGGCTGTAGAGGAATGCTTGTACAAACGGCAATATCGTTACCGACAAAACAAAAAGCATCCATGGCGCAGCCGGAGCCCACCAAAAAACAAACGGTAGCATGAGTAGCGCACTAGCAAGTGTCAGAAACAACATCGCACATAAAAATTTACGCCATAGCAACAAGCGCCGTCGGTAAACCATTATTTTAGCGCTCCGCAAAGACTTTATTGGTGTCATATCAGGTAACGTCGTTATAAACAGGGCAAAAACTGAATGGGTTATGAGGCGCAGTGACCAGGCTGCAGTCAACGCAAATATGACACCCGCCGCCCAAACTTCCCAGCCAAAGAACAGACCTGAACCAAAAACAATAGTGAACACATAGCTACCGATTGCAAGCGGTATGAGCTGAACCCCAATCATTGCGATTACGAGCAAGTATTTGACGAGTGGTGTCATGCCTTCGTAAAAGCTTGCTTTTACACTGGCTTTTTCATGGGATAGAATCTGACGAAATGCCCATATAAACGCGAGTGAGCAAATCGTCGATAGTATTACTTGGTACACACCCGAAACGGCCGACACGCTACCACTTCCTTGAGAAAGTATTGCGGTCAAGTTGCCGATAGTGTCAGAAGCAGCACTGGTAGTACCTGAACCGACAGACCCCGAAAGCGAGTTCGTAGTTGTCGATGAGCCGACCGAAAAACTACGCACAAACACAAACACGCCGATAGCATAGACGAGTGTTATGCCGCCAAAAGTATGCCACCCTTTGCCGAGCATATTAAACGTCTTGCGTAACAACTTCACAGTTGAAGGGAGTTTCTTGCGGGGAGGTAACGGTAGATTACGGGACCAGGTGCGCGGGTTGTACCACTTTCGCTTGGGTAATTCGAGTTTGCGTTTTTCGACCACCTTCTGGTCCGGCATGTTTGTTTTGTCTTTAGCCATGAATATTTAACTCCTGTAAATGTTGAACTCGTTTCAAGTCAGTAAGATTCATGCATAAAAATGCAAAATAGATACCAAAAATAAGACTTGACGAAACAAAGCTTGGCATAACATGAACTTTGGCTAAAGCTAAACCTAACAAAGCTAAAGAGGTGACGAATGTTATCGATATCAGACGCCTTTGCATTTTATTCTGTCTGATATATAGTTCCATCGAAAAATTCCTTTCATGTTAGTAGGCATACTGCCTATTTCTACATGGTTTGTTGTTAAGGCATAACCCCTAATGACAATGTCGATTTTAAATGTGTCCCACCACCGTATCGGCTTCTTCTAGTATACGACGGTAAGCACTTCCAAGCAAAAGGCGTTTACTGCTATTATTACTCTATGCGATTGGTGCAGGTTAGAGCTAAAGATCCTCCGAGCCGGCAGAAGCGGCATGTACTACGGTGGGTTGCTCTCACCGCTGTTTTCGTGTCGGTTGTAGGTACAATTTTGTATTTTCGTCCATTACCAGCTGCAACACTTACCTTGAATCTGCCGTCATCTCCGAGCCCAAGTACACCAAGTATCGACTGGCCAGACTTCGGTCAGGCTGAGTTTGGCGCTATCGGCTATGATCTCGACCTTACCAATGCCCAGCCTCGTCCGGTTGCTACCGCAAGTATGGCAAAAGTTATTACCGCACTTTGTGTCCTCGAAAAAAAACCCTTGAAACTGGGTGAGGCCGGTCCAAGCATCACCATGACAGTCGATGACATGGCGCGATTACAGCAGCAGCTTGACCAAGGTGGCTCAAACTTACGTATTAACGTAGGCGAAGTTCTGAACGAGTATCAAATGCTCCAGGCTATGCTTCTGCCATCAGCCAATAACATGGCTGATAGTCTGGCGGTTTGGGCATTTGGTAGTCTAGAGCAATATCAAAAATACGCACAGGATTTTGTAAAACGCAGTAACATGCTCCACACCCAAATTGGTCCAGATGCAAGCGGATTTGACACAAACAGTGTAAGCACGACGGCCGATCTGACAAAACTAGGCAAACTGGCGCTTGCTAACCCCGTAATCATGCAGATTGCCGGTACCGAAAGTGCAACATTTCAGTCGGCAGGCACTATATATAACACCAATAGGTTGCTTCAGAATGGTATTTTAACAGGTCTTAAAACTGGTACGAATGATGGCAACACCGGGGGCTTTTTATTTACGTCTATCATCAAAAAAGCCGACCGTACTATTCCAATTACTGGTGTTGTCGTAAATGCTGGGAGCTCTGCAAATGCCAACATACAAGCTGAACAACTAGTACAGAGTATTAGTGATGATTTTGAAATGGTTACGTATGTAGCTGCCAATCAAGCAATCGGAACCGCACGAACAGCCTGGGGCGAAACAACGCAAGTCGTAGCGGCTAAAGATGTTTCTCTCGTCCGTTGGCGCGCTAACAAACTGTGGCACATCGAGCAGCTCAGAGCAACCGACGCAACTATACCCGGAGAAGTCGGCCAATTAACGATTCGAACCAACGGTGCCAAAGCGAGTACGCCTATTAAAATAGTAAAACCCGCTAAGCAACCATCTATCATCTGGCGTTTAACTCATATTCGCTAGGAGTTCACTTTACATATTCCCACTCAATTAACTCATGAGTGATATACTTGGGAGCATGCAACCAAAACTAACTGCTTCATTTTTTATACAAAATCGAAAACAAATTCGAGAAAAACTTGCCGACAAACTGCCACTGATTGTAGCTGGAAATGGTCTCTTACAACGAACAAGCGACAACACCATGACTTTCGTGCAAGACAGTAATATGTGGTACTTAACTGGTATCGATACGCCCGATGTTGTATTGGTCGTTACCGAAACAGAGGACTTTCTAGTTGTTCCTGGTCGAAGCGCCATAAGAGAAGCGTTTGACGGTGCGACAAATAATGAAACCTTGTCAATACGCTCAGGCATCATGTCTATTTATAATGAAACTGACGGCTGGAAACGGGTAACCGAGATAGTGAGTCTTAAGAAACAAGCGAGCTATCTCAAACCGCTCCCAACCTATGACACCCATCACGGCATGTACTCTAACCCAGCTAGAAGACGAGTTGCAGATAAAATCCGACGTATTCATCCAAAGCTTGTATTGTTTGATGCGCGACAAGAACTATCAGCGCTTCGTTGTATCAAGCAACCTGCAGAAATAGAACAAATTGAACACGCCGTTGCCGTTACCAAAGAAACACTTGCTGAGGTGACAACTAATGCTAGTTTTGAAAAAATCAATTTCGAATACGAACTCGAAGCGGCAATTACCTATGGATTCCGCCGTCGAGGGTCGAATGGTCATGCCTACAGCCCAATAGTGGCAAGCGGCCAACACGCCACGACTCTCCATTACGGTGACAATACTGGTCCAATTGGCCAGAACGATTTTATCGTCGTGGACGTTGGTGCAGAATTCGAACATTATGCTGCCGACATCACACGCACGATTATCAAAGGCGCGCCAACTACAAGGCAACAAGCTGTGTACGAAGCCGTCGAAAGATTGCAAAAACAAGCCCTTGAATTTTTGAAACCAGGTACGCTACTTCGAGAATACGAACATACGTTCGAACAACTAATGGCCGCCGAGCTAAAACAACTTGGTTTGATCAAAAATGTTCACGACCGCAAGGCTCTGCGACATTATTATCCTCATTCTACGTCTCATTTTCTAGGGCTCGATGTGCATGATGTTGGCGACTATGCCATCCCGCTTGCTGCCAATATGGTCGTGACATGCGAACCGGGGATTTACATTCCCGAAGAAGGTATCGGCGTGCGTATCGAGGATGATATTTTGATAACTGAAACCGGTTACCGCGTGCTATAATCGTATTTGAATTACCTATGACGACCCACAAACAAAAAGGCTTTATCTACACATTCCTAGTGCGCTGGGCAGTATGTTCTATGGGGCTCTGGATTGCTGCTGGGCTTTTTCACCGCAGTATAAGTTATGACAACCGTATAAGCGTAATCATCATTGCCGGTGCGCTGCTCGCTATCTTAAATACGGTCATCAAGCCATTATTGGTCTTGCTGAGTATGCCAATCATGTTACTGACAGTTGGCTTATTTATGATTATCGTCAACGGTACGATGGTGTACCTGGTAAGTAAACTGTACGGACCACTTGATATTGCTCATTTCTGGGTCGCCATATGCGCAGGCATAATCATAGGCTTGGTAAATTACCTTGTCACCGCTATACTAGAAGAACAATGACACGCGTGGAGGCATAACATGAGTATTTATAATTATGTAGCAATCTTTTCAATGGCGCTTATGACACTATTGATTCTTGTACAGACCAGAGGTGCAAGCCTAGGTGCTGGTATCGGCAGCAGCGGCGAAGTCAACACGGAACGACGAGGCACCGACAAGACGATCTACCAACTCACCATCTTATCAGCGACTGTTTTCGTTATGTCGATACTGCTTGACGTCGTCGTCAAATAATACAGTTCAGGCAAGGGGAAGTACGTGGGCAGATTCATCAACAAGACGACTCAATTACAGTTAAGACGGCTACTGCGGCGGCGGCGGCGTGCTACCGAAGAAACCGTACAGCTAGCAGCTGACCATATCGACAAGAATTTAATTGGACGATTTGGCAGAGCCCTGAAAGTCAAACGATTTGCATTTGGTTGGATTGCACTTGTGTTACTTCTAGGTGGTACGACTTCTTTGCAAGCGGTGGGCTTAAGCAGCACCTATCAAACAAAGCAACCCATAGACGGTGGATCATACCATGAAGGTTTATTAGGTGCATTCAGTACGGCAAATCCGCTTTATGCGACTGGGGCAGTCGATAGTGCGGTGTCGCGCTTGCTTTTTGCAGGGTTATTTAAGTACGACAACAATAATAAAATAGAGGGTGACCTAGCCAAAGATTATAGCGTCGATGCGACAGGCAAGGTGTATACTGTGCGCCTACGCAAAGGTCTAGTCTGGCACGATGGCAAACCTTTAACAGCCGACGACGTTGTCTTCACATACCGTACTATGCAAAAACCTGATGCGCGTTCTGTTTTTCAGGGGAGTATGCGTGGTGTCTCCATCGACAAAGTTGATTCTCACACTATCACATTTAGCTTATCGAGTGCACTCAGCTCTTTTCCGGGTTCGTTAACAGGCGGCATCTTGCCAGAACACATTCTTGGTACCATCACACCCAGTGAGTTGCGAGCTAGTAGTTTCAACACTGTAGAACCGATAGGTGCTGGCGCTTTTAAATGGCAGCACCTTCAGCTGAGCGACAATAGTAGTGGCGAAGGCACTGCTGCAACAATTTCACTCGAGCACTTCGAGAATTACCATGAGGGTGCCCCCAAAATAAATCGCTTTAACATACATACCTATGAGACGGTAGATGACCTGCTAAATGCACTTGAAAGTCGAGAGGTCAATGCTATTGCTGGGCTCAAATCAGCTCCCCGCGAGCTACTAGACAAAAAAGATATCAATATACAAAGTTTTCAATCGACAGCAGCAATGATGACGTTTTTTAACACGCAAGCAAGTAATGTCGTTAATGATGTAGCCGTACGCCGCGGTTTGATGTACGCCACTGGTCGACGCGCAATTATTCAAAGATTAAATCAATCGCTTAAAATCGTACGCGCTCCAGTTTTAAATGACCAATTTGCCTATGACAAAGCCTATGCCCAGCCTCTACAAGATATAGCTAAAGCCAATGAAACCCTCACTCAGGCTGGCTGGGTCGCAGGGAAAGATGGCATACGTGTTAAAGACGGCAAGCGTCTTAGCATAAACCTTTATGCCGAAGACACGCCAGATAACCAGATTGTGACTGACGAAATGAAAAATCAATGGCGAGAAGTTGGTGCCGAAGCAATTATAACGCTCCAGCCATCGATGTATTTTCAGATAACCCTTCAAACACGTGGGTATGATGCGGTTTTGCATGGGGTTTCTATTGGCACCGACCCCGATGTATACGCATACTGGCATAGTTCGCAAGCCGCTGACGGTGGTATGAATTTGTCTAACTATAAATCTACAACCGCCGATACGGCTCTCGAGGCTGGTCGTACGCGTCAAGACGAAACCCAGCGCGCTCTCAAATACAAGCCGTTTCTCAAGGCATGGTACGATGATGTGCCAGCAATCGGGATGTTCCGTCCACGCATCTACTACGTTACGAGGGGGCCTGTTTTTGGTCTCGACGAGCATTTACTAAACACTGACGCTGACCGATATAATACTGTCGAACATTGGCAAATCCGCACAGCATACGTAAACGATAGATGAACAAAGTAATCTATGAACATTAGCCCACTCGAGCCAAATCGTGGCAAAGTTGCAATTGTCCCCGCCGCAGACTATCAAGAGGCTAGCGATACGATTAATGCTTTTGCCGTAGCCAATGGTTTTCACTACCAACAAAGTGACCCTGAGGTCATCAAATATTCTAGTGCAAAACGTCGTTCATCGCCAGCGTGGTTTGGGATGACAGGTTTTTTCGCCGGTAAACAGATCAATCATGTCGTAAACGGTTCGGTATATGGTTTTCCAATGACTATGTTCCTCTTGACCGAAAAGTTAACAAACGGTTTTACTAACCAGAACAATTCCAAGCAACAAGAAGAAATGTACTACCGCCAGCAGACTAGTGGGGTTGTCCGTATCAAGCTTCCTAAGTTTTTCCCGCAAGTCCTACTCGACTCTTACAAAAATGACACTTGGCGGGGAAGTGTTTGGGCCTCATTTCGGTCAAATCAACTTATCCCTCTCGAAGGTGATTTTGCTGATTATTTTGACGTTTATTCTCCGCACAACGTACACTTGAACACACTTGTCTTGCTAGCGCCCAATATGATGGAGATACTCAAAGAAAGCTCGGCAAATTTTGATGTTGAGTTTTACGGTGATGAAATGGTACTCTTTACTCGCGATTTACTCTATGACCCAGCAGTTATGTCAGCACTTGACGACGCACTTCATGAACAACTTACTTACCTGGCGCGACTGCTACCGAGTTGGAACTATCAGCCCGTCAACCCTCCTTTTGACGTCTTGCGACGCGGTGGCACCCGTGGTTCAACCATTCGAATCGGTAAGTGGAAAATCTTGATCTTGACTTTAGTTATCTTTTATTATTCAAGTCTTTTAATTTTGATTGTCGCAGTTAACCTACTAAAAAACTAGCTAAAACCTGCATAGAAGTATTTTTTATCATAAAAGTTTTATAGTAATTTTTCCTGACTACTAATATCCTATAAACACGTATACCTAAATCGCCGACTCGCTGGGATAAATAGAAATAATGAAAAGCCCATACTATTTAATAGGTTTTCTTAATAAAAAACGAACCATATGGATCGTCATAGTAAATTGGTGCGGATGAGAGGATTTGAACCTCCACGAGTTGCCCCACTAGTCTCTGAAACTAGCGCGTCTACCATTCCGCCACATCCGCATGGGCTTAGTCGAACTCCGTTATCATAGCTGTTCTGAAGTTAATTATCAAGATGTATGTACGCTAACGACATCATTCTAGTCAAAACTGTTTTAGTGGGGCAAAGTGTTTATGCTATCATAACTGAAGACACATATGTAATCACTGAGGAATCAGCCACGATGAGTAAAATTGCACATTATCTACAAGAGCACCTACTGGGTGAAGTTACTGAAAGTGCCGACGCACGGAAGTTTTTTGCAACAGACAATAGCATATTTTCAGTCACGCCGAGTGTAATAGTCTACCCTCGAAATGAAAATGACGTCCGAAAAACTGCTCGATTTACTTGGCAGCTTGCCGAGCGCGGTCGTAGCATTCCCATTACTGCTCGTGGTGCTGGGACTGACTTTAGCGGCGGTGCGCTTGGTAACGGTGTGATAGTTGTGTTTCCGGCTCACATGAACCGTATCGTACAGCTCGATACTAAAAATGGTACGGTGGTTGTTGAGCCGGGTCTTAACTATGGCAGACTGCAACAAACGCTACACACCCATGAACGTTTTTTACCTCCATACCCTGCAAGTATTGAGTACAGTACCATTGGTGGTGCTGTTGCCAATAATGCGTGTGGCGAGAAATCTGTCAAATATGGTCCGACCCAAGAATACGTTAAGGCCTTGCGAGTAGTACTCGCCAACGGGGAAGTCATCAAAACGAGTCGTCTCAACAAACGAGAGCTTAATAAAAAACTTGGTTTGAGCACCTTCGAAGGTGAGATATACCGTCAACTCGATAGCCTTATAGAAGAAAACAAAACTTCGATTGAATCGATGCGACGCAGAGTTACCAGAAATACTGCTGGTTACAATATCGGAGATGTCAAACAGCACAATGGCAGTTTCGACTTAACTCCACTTTTCGTAGGCAGCCAAGGTACATTGGGAATTGTTACTGAAATGACACTTTCGACCGAAGAATTTAACCCCGAAACTACACTTTTTATGGCGAGTTTTGATAGTGTTGACAGTGCCTGCGAAGCAGTACTCGAATTACGAGCCCTTCCAGAAATTGCTAGCGCCATAGAAATGGTTGATGGCCAATTGCTCTCATTTGTCGATCGACTCAACCCTAACCAACTCAAGGGCGGCTTAAAGGCGCCTTTTCCTCAAATTGTACTGTTTATTGAATACGATGCAAACACAGAGCGACAGCGAAAGCGGTGCGCAAAACGAACTCGAATAATTCTCGATAAACTTGCAACAGAATACCAAGAAGAGACAGACTACACTAAGCAGTCCCACATGTGGAAAGTTCGACAAGCGAGTGCAAGTCTACTTTCTCATAGCGAGAAGCAGGTCAAGGCTGTGCCGATTATCGAAGACGCCGTTGTACCACCCGAAAAACTCGCCCAACTATTAAAAGGTGCATACCAACTATTTTCGGCAGCTAAGCTTCAGGTAGCTGCCTGGGGACATGCCGGTGACGGTAACATACATCTTCATCCATTTTTTGATTTGAGCCAGCTTGGTGACCGTCAGCGCGCCTTCCGACTCTACGAGGAGTACTACAAGCTAGTCATAAGTCTTGGCGGAACTACGAGTGGTCAACATAACGATGGCCGCTTACGTGCTCCAATCTTGCCGATTGTCTATGGACCGGAAGCCTATGCAGTTTTGCAAAAAGTGAAAAAGATCTTCGACCCCTACAACACACTGAACCCGGGTGTAAAGATTGACGTAACCCTCGACGACATCAAACCAATTTTACGTACTACATACAGTCTCGAACATCTTTATAACCATATGCCACGGTCGTAAAACCCATGGAATGGGAGTTATCTGACTGGCTTGGTTTAGTTGGTGCAGCTATGTTGCTGTATGCTTTTTGGCGAAATGCGAGTGGTACATGGCAATCAACGTCATTACTGTATCAGCTAACTAATTTAGCAGCCGCGCTGATTTTGATAATTTATGCAATTCAAAAACAAGCCTTTGCCAATGTTGCACTCAATATTGTTTGGTTTATCATTACTGCTGTGAGCATCAGAACGTACATTTCGGGAAAATCAAAAGATGTAAAACACTCTAAAAATCGCACTAAATTATAGAGTTACTTATTTGACTACCTATTTTGATGGGTGATGAGGGACTCGCCAAGTATGCCAAGCGCGAGATGCACTAGTAAAACGTCCACTCTTTCATGGTCGTATGGCTTCGGGTCGGAGTTTGCCACTGGCAAACCCATTTGAGTCACACCACTTGGTCCACCAAAGAAAAAAGCCCGCTTAAAATCAGGCTTTTTTCCTTGGTGGGTGATGAGGGACTCGAACCCCCGACCCTCTCGGTGTAAACGAGATGCTCTAGCCAACTGAGCTAATCACCCATGAAATCTATAATGGTGCGGACGAGAGGACTTGAACCTCCACCCCTTGCAGGACTACCACCTCAAAGTAGCGCGTCTACCAATTCCGCCACGTCCGCACATCTTGTAAAAGTATAGTTTAGTGTCATACCGGACAGGTTCGTTCAGACGCGCTTTTTGCGTCTACGATTATTTACGTACACGCAGACCGCCACGTCCGCACATCTTACTAAAGTACAGCGGGTATGATATCTGTTTTACAGAAAAAACTCAAGCCCTCAACCAAAATATCAATATTCACCACATTATTACTGAAAAAAGTGTATAAAAACTAATATCTCAGGCTAGCGTAACGTATTAGTTTGCTCTTGAGAGGTTTTTTTGCTATACATAATAGACGTATGGGTGCAAAAATATTTCCAACCAAACCACTGCTTGTATTGCTGTATGGCATGCCTGGATCCGGCAAAACTTTTTTTGCGCGCCAATTGTGTGACCAGTTGCAAGCTGCCCACCTTGAAGCAGACCGTATTCGATCCGAGCTCTTCGAGAAACCAACCTACGCCAAAGAAGAAAATCACATTATTACCAGTCTTATGTCATATATGACCGGTGAGTTTATGCACAATGGCGTCAGCGTCGTATTTGACGTCAACAGCGCACGTACGGCCCAACGACGTCTACTACGCAACCTTGCAGCAAAGTACAAAGCTGAGACTGTACTCGTATGGTTCCAAATTGACCCTGACACTTCTTTCCGCCGAGCAGTTAAACGCGACAAACGTAAAGCAGATGACCGTTATGCTCAAGAGATGAACCCATCGGCGTTCCGCACAGTCCTAGCCAGCATGCAAAACCCAGAGCCAAGTGAACCATTCATCGTTATCAGTGGCAAACATGTTTTCAGCATGCAGAAGAATGCATTTTTCCGCGAGCTACGCCAACGACGCTTAGTCCATGACGCTGAGGGGTCTGAGCAAGTGTCGAAGCCAGGACTCATCAACCTTGTACCAAATCCCGCAGCTGGACGTGTCGATATGACTCGGCGCAATATTAATATTCATTAGTACTGCCGCGTTACGCACAATATCAAACGTATTTAATCTGCTGTTTTAACCATTCGTGGATTATCATTAACCAGCGATCGACCTATGAAAACAGTTATACTACCCGACATTGGTGAAATTAAGCTTATCAAAAGCACCCGTAACCGCAGCATACGACTCAGTGTCACGTCATCGGGCATACGAGTCTCGATGCCATACTGGACTCCCTACAGCGTGGGTGCTGCCTTTGCCGAGCAGCACCGTGCTTGGCTACAAACCGAGTTAGCAAAGCAACATAAACAATCGCTCATTCCTGAACAAAAGGTCGGAAAGCTACATCGACTTCATTTTGAACGAATTACTGCCTCAGCAAAACCAAGTAGCCGTGTCACCGCCACCAAAATAGTCGTCAAGCTCTTACCCGGTGAGTCACCAACCGATGCTGAACCACAATCTCGGGCGCGAAAAGCCATCCACCGCGCACTAAAAAAAGAAACCGAGCAACTCATGCCACCGCGGCTCAACCGACTTGCAGACGAACACGGCTTTCGTTATCGCAGCCTTAGCGCCAAGCAACTCAAACGTCGTTGGGGCAGCTGCGACAATCACCACAATATCGTAATCAATTTTTTCCTTATGGAGCTACCCTGGGAACTCATCGACTACGTGCTGCTCCATGAGCTCACTCACACTGAACATTTGCATCATGGTGCTGAGTTTTGGAGCCGCCTGAGACAGGTTTGCCCACGCGCACTCGACTTACGTCACCAAATAAAGATGTATCAACCGATTATTCAGGGTGATTCTGTCGATTAAAGACACGTTGTCCATTGAAATTTGTAATAAACACCGATTGCCAATCCAGTAGATTACTGCGATACTATTGTTGTAATGCTTATCGAGGAATCCAACACCAAAAAAACGACCGACCAAACTTCAGTTGAACACGAACGACTCGTGAGCCTCATTGGTAGTATGGCAGACGGTGTGCTCGCTGTAGACGACAAGATTAAAATCGTGCAATACAACGGCGCCGCTCTCGATATACTCGACGTTAACACGACATTACAGAACCAAAAACTATCATCGGTACTGCATTTGTACGACGCCAACGGACAGGCAATAGATGTCAATCACCTCATACGTGGATGCACTACGCCTACGACAACTCGAGACCTTCTGTTGCATTATGCAGACGATAGCAAAGCAAATGTCTATGTATCAATCGCGCCCGTTCGCTTAGGGTATGGCGAAACGGGTGACCATGGATATGTATTGCTGCTACGCGATATAACCAGAGAGAAGTCGCTCGAAGAAGAGCGAGACGAGTTTATTAGTGTCGTCAGCCACGAGTTGCGTACACCTATCGCTATCGCCGAGGGCAACATTAGCAATGCCGAATTCATGGCGCAAAAGGGTATGACGCCTCAACAAATTGCTGATGCACTTCGGGTCGCACATGAGCAAGTTATCTTCCTCGCTGGCATGGTCAACGACCTTTCAACACTCAGCCGTGCCGAACGAGGTAAACTCACATTTGAAATCGAGCCTATCAATGCCTACGAACTTGCAGGTAACTTAGTTGAAACGTACAAAGGTGAAGCAGAAGCGAAAGGCCTAGTCCTAAAGTCCAATATCGACCCCAACCTTGAGACTCTCTATTCAGGCCCTCTCTATGTCAAAGAAATCATCCAAAATTTCGTTACCAATGCCATCAAATACACCGAAAAGGGAAGCGTGACTATCGGAGCCAAGTCAGACCCCAAAGGTGTTACTTTCACCGTTACCGACACTGGTATCGGCATAAGCAAGGTTGACCGCGAGCGCGTCTTTGATAAATTCTTCCGGAGCGAAGATTTTCGTACCCGCGCCCATAGCGGCACAGGCCTCGGCTTGTATGTCACCATGAAACTAGCAAACTTACTTCATGCCGAAGTAGACCTGCAAAGCGAGCTCAACAAAGGCTCCACTTTTATCATCTTCATCCCAAACCTAAAATAGCTTTCTCCTGGCTAGGTCTGGCCTTTGGAAGTTAATCTCTTAATTCAAGTCTCGTCTCTCATAACTCTTGACTCTGGTTGATGTGCGACTTATCATACGCTCATGCTTATATGGACTGGGGTTTGGCTAGCGACCGTTACACTTGAAGCCCTTGCATATACTACTATCACCAGAAAAGCTGCAGCTAACAGTGTCGCTAGACGTTTTGTGTTTGGTTTAGTTGCAGTCATTGTCATAATCTCGGCTATATTACTTACCATGCAAGAATGGAAACTTTGGTTGCTACCATGCCTGTTTATTCCGTACCAGCTCATCAATATCGCTCGCGCAGTTCGCTACCGTTTGCAACCAGATCATTTACGAACAGCCTCTTTGCAAACACTATTCTGGTTAGTCCTTGCGCAATTGATTGCACTCGCACTAAGTTGGCTGGTGCTCCGCAAAGAACTAATTAGCATCGTACCTGTAGTGATAGCTTCGCTGCAGGCACTCATTGCGGTGGTTCTACTAGGTTCTATGACTAGAACATGGGAACATATCAAACCAAATCTTGAGGCAACCCCTCGAAGTGACAGCGAGCTTCCTAGCCTCAGCGTACTTGTTCCGGCACGTAATGAAACCATCGATCTCCAGAATTGCCTCGAGCACCTAGTCGCATCGGATTATCCTAAACTCGAGATTATTGCACTCGATGACAACTCGGCCGACCGCCGAACACCAGAAATAATCCGCGGTTTTGCACATCAGGGCGTTCGATTTGTAGAAGGTGACGAGCCGCCCAAACATTGGCTCGCAAAAAACCATGCATACAATAGACTTCTTGAAGAATCGAGCGGTGAACTCGTCATGTTCTGCGGAGTAGATGTTTTGGTACAGCCCCAAACGCTTCGCCGGCTGGTAGAAGTTTTACTGACAGAAAACCGCGATATGATAAGTGTTTTGCCACTCCGGCCTGAAAATGAGCACCGTAAGCTTTCATTCATTCAGGCAATGCGCTATTGGTGGGAGCTTGGTTGGCCAAGGCGGGCATTTAACCGTCCGCCAGTGCTAAGCACGCTATGGCTCATGCGATCAGAAGTGCTTAAGCGTGCTGGCGGTTTTAAAGCAACTATACGCATGATTACACCAGAGGCATTTTTTGCTCGTCAAACCATCAAAAACGACCGCTATTTATTCATACGGAGCACCCGCGACCTTCCTATCTACAGTACCAAAACTGTCGCCCAGCAGTATGCAACGGGTCTGCGGATACGCTATCCACAGTTGCACCGTCGTATAGCCTTGGTGGCGCTTGTAGCGCTGTTTGAGGCCTTTTTCCTCATCGGACCATACCTATTCCTCATTCTAAGCTTTGTTAATGGTTATGGCGCCACTTCAATCCTTTTAGCCATAGTAGCTATTGCGGCGTTAAGTAGAATGTACTTTATCGTAGGGGTACGCACGCACCTCAACAACCTTTGGCTTGGTCTATTGACGGCGCCCATTGCATTCTTGCTAGATATATTCATGCTGCACAACTCGATGTTCAAGTACGAGTTCGACAAAGTAATCTGGCACGACCGATCTGTTAGCCAGCCCATGCTCGAGGCAATCCCGAAACTGCCCGAGTTATCATAACTAGTTGTTATCTCTTCTAGTTTGCTGATGATAAATTATCCAAATGATGCACAAACCGGGATTTGTATAACGTACGACAGGAATAGTTACTAGGTATACTCGTTGACTATTAGCGGGTAACTTGCTAGTATTGACACTAGACAGCCTACGAAATGTAGGCTTTTTTAGTGATAAGATTTAGCAAGCTAGGGCAGAGGAGTGGATTAGCACAATGGCAAAGACCAAACAGAAAACACTGAAAGAATCTCAAACAGCTGGTGTCAAAGAAGAAAGTTTAGCTAAACTTTTTTGGCGCGGCTTTTTCCTGCCTATCCGCCTCGTCGGACGTGGTTTAGCCTGGATTGGTCATCGTCCACCACTGAAACAGATTGGTCACGGACTCCGCTGGTTCTTTACGCGTAAACCAATGCGGTTTATAGCCAAATGGACCGGGTTGAAATACATCATCGACAGTTGGAGCGAACTCCGCGGTGTGACTTGGCCAGCTTTCAGAGAAAGTGTACGCCTCACGACAGCTGTTATTATCTTTTCGGTTGTGTTCGGTGTTGTGATAGCAATCATCGACTTTTTCCTCGACAAAGTATTTAAACAAATCTTGCTGAAATAACCAGGGTTAAGGAGCAGACAGAATGACCAGTAAACGATACGACACAAGCAAACAATGGTACGCCATCCACACCTACAGTGGCTACGAAGAAAAAGTCGCCGAGAGCATCCGCCAGCGTGCTGAGAGTCTTGACATGAAAGACAAGATTTTCCAAGCACTCGTCCCTAAAGAAAAGCAAATCGAGATTAAAAACGGCAAACGCAAAATCGTCGAAAAGCGCATTTTCCAAGGGTATGTCCTCGTCCAGATGAAACTAACCGAAGATGCCTGGTACATTGTACGCAACACTCCAAGCGTCACGGGCTTTGTCGGCACCGGCACCGAGCCAACTCCAGTCGATCCAGAGGAGATTGAAAAGATCCAAAAGCGTATGGGCCTCGACCAGCCAAAACACAAGATCGATTACAACGTTGGAGAAGTCGTCAACATTATCGATGGACCATTCAAGGGCTTTGACGGTACCGTCAGTGAAATCGACCCACAAAAGGGCAAACTCAAAGTCCTCGTCAACATGTTCGGCCGCGAAACACCAGTTGAGCTCGACAGCCTTCAGGTCAAACGCGTCTAGTACATCTGATGTTTCAAGACATCGTAACTTTATTTACGCTTGTTATTTTTTGGTGCCCAAAGTTCTTCGGCTAAAGACATATATGGTATACCGTACTTAATTGCTTCTTTAATTACGGCATTACGATTTCCCAGCAAAACCTTTGGCTCTCCCAGGTACACCAAGTTGGCTGGTATAAATTGGCCCCATGTACCGTCGGCAATAATTTCATCTTCGGGGTTATCTGGTCCAGGGAAAGAAACGTAGGAATGAAATATATCATTCCCCCTCATTCTTACATTAGCTACCGCAATAATTCCTGCAGCTGCTAAATGTTTTATAGCGTTTGGTGTCACTTTCTCACAATATTCTTGCAAGTACATTATTTCTTGGTGGATCCCAAGTTCTTCGCCGGCCTCAGATTGTGCAGCATATACCGACCGTAAGATGGTTGGGCGTAGTAACTCTAGATTATGATGCGTTACCGTGATTACTGCCATATTATGAGATATTATAACAGTAGGACTGGACTATTCGCTAATTGTGTGCTATTATATACTGATGGAAGATATCAAGAAGAACACTGGTGATGAATCACAAGAACCTACTATTTATCTAGGTACAGCGGTTTCAGTAATTCAAGCTCTCGAAGAAACAACAAGACCATTTGACGAAACATTAGACCCACTCGATGACGAGAACTTTGCGTTAGCTGAAGAGTTGACCCAAGCACGCTTCAAGCAGCTAGGTCGTAAAGCGCTTGACCTCCCAGAATCATACGACATATAACCCTAGACGTTCTAGTGGTAAATGTGCTAAAATAACCGAGTTACGCACTACTTAACGGTAGGAGAACGTCGAGGCTAGCTTCAAATGCCTCACTAATAGACGTTCGAAAGGAGATTTAACACTATGGCAAAAGCCATCAAAGCCAATCTAAAAATGAAAATCAAAGGTGGGCAAGCAAGCGCTGCGCCTCCCGTTGGTAGCACGCTTGGTCAGTACGGCGTGAATATGATGGACTTTATACAGCCCTTCAACGACGCCACCAAGGAAATGCAGGGCAAAATGGTCACTGCACACATCACAATTTATGAAGATCGCACCATGAGCTTCCGCGTTGTCGGTGAGCCTACTGACGACCGGATTCGCGCCGAGCTCGGTATCCAAAAAGGTAGCGGCCGTCCAAACAGCGAAAAAGTTGCTAAGAAACTTTCACAGGCACAACTCCAGAAAATTGCCGAAGAAAAAGCTGCTGACATGAATGCAGACGACGTCGAAGCTATCAAGAAAATGGTAGCCGGCACCGCCCGCAGCATGGGTGTAGAGGTCGAGGCGTAACTATGAGTGGCATGCTAATCGACAAAGGACCATCTGAACCGATTCCGCAACAAGATCCAAACCAAACATATCCTGATAAAGCGCTACAAGAGTCACTTCGACACGTCACACAACTTTCTGCTGAACAGATTGCAATTATCGGGAAATTGGCTGGTCTTACATCTCCCGACCGTCCTCATTCACAACGATAAGTTAATTTACATTTATTTAATCATGTGGGAGGCTTCAAAAGCCGCTAATACCACAAAGGGAGTTTAACCATCATGGCAAAGAACAAAACCGATTTACTAGCCGAAGCTAAAGAGCTCGGACTTGAACTAACTAGCAAGGCAACCATCGCCGAAATCACCAAGGCTATTGCCGATGCTTCCAAAAAAGATGTTTCAAGCGAAGTTAAAGCAGAGGTTG
>CAYUNX010000004.1:5686-34076 GCA_964446255.1 uncultured Candidatus Saccharibacteria bacterium | reverse complement strand
GAGCTTATCGAAGCTGGCAAAGTATATGGCCTCAAAGAAGCCCTCGCTCTTGTTGGCAAAACCAGCCCAGTAAGCTTCGACGCGAGCGTCGAGCTGCACATCAACCTTGGTGTAGACCCACGACAGGCTGACCAAAACATCCGCTCAAGCATCGTCTTGCCAGCCGGTACAGGTAAAACCGTCCGTGTTGCAGTCTTTGCAGACGAACCAGTTCGCAATGCCGACATTAGTGGTGTCGAGAAAATCATCGCTGAGCTCGAAAAGGGCACAATCAACTTTGATACGCTTATCTCAACCCCACAAAACATGGCAAAACTAGGCAAGTACGCCCGTTTGCTCGGCCCACGCGGTCTCATGCCTAACCCAAAGAGCGGCACTGTCACCACTGACCTCGCTAAGGCTGTCAATGAGTCTAAAGCCGGTCGTGTCGAGTACCGTGTCGATAGCACCGGTATCGTCCATGTTGCAGTCGGTAAAGTAAGCTTTACTCCTGAGCAGCTTGGTCAGAACGCCGACGCTGTCATGAACAGCATCAAGAGCGCCAAGCCAGCAAGCCTCAAGGGTACATACATCAAAACCATGCATGTCACCACAACGATGGGCCCAAGCATCACCGTCAACCCGAACGAATAAGTCTTCGGACCTAGGACGTTTCACCAAAACACCGTCAGTACTACGCTGGCGGTGTTTTTATTTACGCTCTGTGTGGTATATTTTGTAATATTTAATTATATTGTATAATATTTTTATCGTGCTACACTACATTGTAGAGAGGAATGATCGAATAAGTAAAATAGCTTACAACTATCTAATCGGTCTAAAACATTAAAACAATGTTACAGCTTCAAGAAACTTTACATGCACTAGTGGAGAGGCCTTTTGACGGAAACGATTCGAGAGCTTTTGACTTCGTAGCAAAACGAGGCAACTCTTTTCATGGTGCTGTACTATTAAATTTTGTTCTACAAAATACGACCCTAGGTGAGAGCCATGTAAAAGTCGCAGAAGCTCATGCAAGACGACTGGCTAATGCATCCTATGCGTCTGATATCGGAGAATTTGTATCAAGTGCTTTAAAAACTCCATTTAATGATGTGCTACCTTACGCAGAGCTACCTGAAGGGTTTGTCACACCTTTACAGATGACAGTTATTAGATATGGATATAAAGCAATAACTGGATTGCAGCCATATATCGGAGTCTGGTTCCAATCTGCCGGTGAAAGACCTGTCGAAACAGGTTTACGTCTTGCCACAGATGATAGCCAAGATGCGCCACTTCTGAAACACATTACTAGACTAGCTATGACGGGTGTCCCTGCTCACCAAGTGCCAAAAGCAATCAAAGATTTTGCACCTTTACCTGACACTATTCCAGCAAACTATATGCCGCAAATGTCTGAACTCCGTGACCTAATTTCTGTTTAGATCGCAATCTACTGCTTTGAGGTTGTAAAATTTGCGTTTATGGTTGCACATTTGTCAACTAACACCGTAAAATAGATGTAACGAGCAGGTGGGGGCTAGTTGGGATTATTTAACGGAGGGGCATAGTGCGCTATGGGCGTTTATAGCAACACACAGATTCGACAGGCCATCAGCGACGATCATATTGTTTGTCACCCCTTTATACCAGAACATGTCAGCCACGCCAGCCTCGATGTCACGCTTGGTTATTACTATTATCGTATTGAGCAAGCAAATGAGCGCACCATCTACAACCCCTTTGACCGTGAAGATGTTGAACGCTACTTCGATGGGCCATTCAAAGCCATGCCGCATGGAGAATGGGCTAACCTGAATGGTTTCAAACCTGTTGCTGGCATTCCGCTAGAGCACCCTGTTATCGCTCTTAAGCCAGGTGAGCGAATCTTAGCGCATACGCACGAGTTTTTTGGCATCAAACCCCCCGGAGCTTGCGAAGTAAAAAGCCGCAGTAGCTGGGGACGCAACGGTGTTGCGGTTTGTTTTGATGCCGGCTGGATCGACCCGGGCTACATTAACCGCCTTACACTCGAGATCTATAATCTTAATGAGAACGAGACCGTGCTGTTGCCAGTTGGTGAACGTATAGCACAGATCGTGTTCCATGAAACCGGTGAAGTAGAAGGCAACTACGGACGTGGCCGAGACGGTGGTTTTAGCGGCAAATACCAGAGTGGTACCGACCTCGATGTGCTTATCAAGACATGGTCACCAAGCCTCATGCTGCCTCAGGCTTACAAAGACAAGCGCATGATGCCACTCAAGGTCGAGGGGCTCAATTATGACTGATGCGACAATCGGAGTGAATGATGCGCGGTAAATACATTGTCATCGAGGGCGCCGAAGGTGTAGGCAAGACAACTATGGTGCAAAAAGTAGCTGAAACATTGCAGCAAGCTGGGCTACCCGTACGGATTATGCGCGAGCCTGATAGTCAAAACGACCTGACCGCTCGAGCCATCCGACACCTAACCCAAGACCCACGATACCCAATGAACACACGCACTGAGGTGTTGCTGTACAATGCCGCTCGTAGCCAATCACTTGAAGTTATCCGAAACACTGTAGAGAACGGCGTAACCTGCCTGGTTGACCGAAGCTATTTAACAACGCTGGCCATCCAATATTATGGTCGCGGTGACATTAAAGATTACGGCAAAATCAACGAGATTATCGAGTTTGCCGTCGGTGATATGCAGCCAGACGTCATGCTTGTGCTCGATGCACCGGTGTCTATACTCAAAGGCCGTACCAAGCACCGGTACAGCGGCGACCGATTCGACAACCTGGACGAGGCTTTTCTGGAGCGAGTACGGGCTGGCTACCTCTGGGAAGCACGGCAACGTAAACTGCCTATCATTTACGCCACTGGAGATGTCGACGAAGTCTTCAAGCAGGTATGGCAGCATGTGACTACAACGCTTGCAGTTCGAGACAAAAACAAACCAACCAGCGAACCAAGCTCGGTCGGTGAAGTTATCGCACAGAAACAAGCGGCTGTAGCTGCTCCTGAAGCCGTACCAGCGAAAACTGCCGAGCCGCCAGCACCAGAACCAGTCAACGCTGAAACCCCAGAAAAGGTCGAGGAACCTGCCAAGCTTGAAGCGTACGTGCTGCCCGACAACATACCAGACTCACTACGCAGTGACTTCCGCCGAGCTCTCGACACCATACAAGACATCCGTAAATCTTTGAAAACCGAGCTTAAAAAGTTTGCTAAAAAGGGTCGACCAGGCAAAGACGCCACTCAAGAAATCGAAGACGCACTAAACACCTTGTCGCAAGTTGGTTCAGTACCAAGCACCAACGCGCAGCGGTTCGATCAGCTCGCCAAAGCAATATTACCTGCCAACCACGGTGATGCCACGGTAAATGTAGCTCTAACATCGTACAGCCCGCACAATGAGCTCGAAATTGTGGCCGACATGCTCTACGAACGAAGTGACACAACTTTAGCATCCATCAAGCAAAAACTCACAACATTGCCATACGAAACCAAAACTGCACTCCTCAATGCCTACGTTACTGATGGGCAGAAAAACGCCTTCGATGCGGTTTCTTACCAGTTTGATATCATGAGTAGCCACGCGACACTCCGTGAACTCACCGAAAACGGCATTTTTACAAGCAACATCCAGCAACGACCCACCCCCCGCTATGGCTATGCCACGCCAACTATTATCGAAGATGCTGGTTTGGCGGAGCAATACGCGAGTAGTTTTGATATAAGCTTGCAACTCTACAGCATTTTACAGCAACTCGGTGACACCGAAATCGCCGGTACGGCCACCCTACTCGGGCACTTCACTCGCTGGAAAGCTACACTCAGCGCCGATAAGTTGAATGACCTCGCTGAAATTGCCGGCGCAGTATCGGCACCGACACAAGCAGTCATCGTCTCAATTATCGACCATATCACTACCGTGCATCCGCTTATTGCAACAGAACTAACTAAAAAAACAAAAAAGTAACCGACTAAACGAGGGGGATGGCATGAAACAATATCTACAGCTTTTACAAGACATACGCGATAACGGCCAGGGTAAAGATGATCGTACTGGCACCGGTACGCGGAGTGTTTTTGGACGACAAATGCGGTTTGACCTCTCGAAAGGGTTTCCTGCTGTCACCACAAAAAAACTATACATGCGGAGCATCGTCCACGAACTTCTCTGGTTTATTGCTGGCGATAACAACCTAGCCTACCTTGCCAAAAACGACGTACACATCTGGGACGAATGGCCTTATCGCAATTATATACAGCAGGTAGAGGGTCGTGTCGTAACCAAAGATGAAACACAAAGTGAGGGTTGGGCAGGTGGCATGAAGATATTCACTGAGAGGATTGCATCTGATGAAGCGTTTGCCGCTAAGTGGGGCAATTTGGGACCAATCTATGGCTATCAGTGGCGGCATTGGCCGGATGGCAAGGGTGGCGAGATTGACCAGTTGCAACGTGCTATCGATACTATCAAGAATAACCCGACATCGAGACGTAACATCGTCAGTGCTTGGAATGCTGCTGACATCGACGAGATGGCTATCGCTGGTTTGCCACCGTGTCACACCATCTTCCAATTCAATGTTCGTGGTGACAAGCTCGACTGCCAACTGTACCAGCGGAGCGCCGACACATTTCTCGGTGTACCGTTCAACATTGCCTCATATGCTCTGCTAACTTCAATGATTGCCCAAGTCACAGGTCTAAAGCCGGGTGACTTCGTGCACACCTTTGGTGATGCACACATCTACAACAACCATATCGATCAAGTTAACGAACAGCTTTCTAGGGAACCATTACCGCTACCGACGCTGAAGCTAAACCCAGACGTCAAAAACATTTTCGATTTTAAATTCGAAGACATCGAGCTCGTCGGGTACGAATCGCACCCGCCCATCAAAGCACCAATCGCCGTTTAACGGCGTGTATAGGTCACAAAGTCATAACCGTATAAATTGCTCTCATCGGCATCATGATGCTCGCGGGCAGTCTCTAACCATTCGTCACTCGGTAGCGCAGGGAAGAAAACAGTAGCTTGTGGGAATTCAGCACCGACTTCTGTAGCGTACACAATGTCGACACTGCCGAGTGCCTGCGCATAGACGCTGCCACCACCTATAACGTGCACATCTTGTTGACTGATGGCAAACGCTTCATCAAGCGAGTTTACTACGGTAACGCCCTCAATATTTAGCTCGCTACGCGAAACAACGATGTTTTGCCGGTTTGGTAGTGGCCGCCCGATAGAATCATATGTCTTGCGACCCATAATCACTGTGCCACCACTGGTTATTTCACGGAAATGACGCAGGTCCGCTGGCAAGTCGCGCTTCCAAAGCAGCTCATTATCTGCCCCAATGCCTCTTTTACGGTCATATGCTACAACAATTGTCTTCATACATCTATGGTATCACTCACTTGCTAAATGTCACGTTTAACCTTGTGAACAGCTTCAATCATGCAAGTTTATGTAAGAAGTAAAGAATCTTGTCCCTTATGCTTGACACTTTTAACACAAAACAAGTACAATTGCCGCGTGGTAAACAATCTACAAATGGTCATGACCTGTTGCAGCGCACCGAGCGTGACTATTTGTAAGATGTAAAATCTATCAATCATCAATACGAATCACGCGAGGCGCAACATATTGCACCTCGTTTTTCTAAATCACGAAAGGGTTTACAAAATGTCATCAACCAGAGAAAAGCCACTAGCCGATCATGCACCTAAGCTATTTAGGAAACTTAATCCGCACATACTTAGACGCCTGACAGGAGATCTTATTAAACTTGCAGGTCCTGAAGAGACTCCGCGACAAGCAAAACAACTTGTTGCTGAATATGTTATAGATGTAGTGATTCAAGAACAAGATTCTATTCAGGGCATATCACCAGAAGATTTTGCTGCACAAATACTTGCAAAATCAGGTGTTGTTGGCCCAACCGGTGGGCAAATTTTAAGGTCATATGGCTCACCGCTGCCTGTTGTTAACTTTGAAGGCGCAAACTATGTAGTAGATTTTGGGACTCGTAGTGCATTTAGACCTATTAATGATCTACAGATCTGGTAAAAATCAAGGTCGTTGACATACGTATGCATGGGGCGTAGACTACATGGCAATGACATACATGCAAGTACAGCAGAGCATCGTGCTACTAGGCCTACCGGGGCTGTGCTTCACCATGGTTGAAGCCGAGACGTAAATCGTCACTAGCACAGCCCATACAAAATCTCGGCTTCAGCCGAGATTTTTAGTAGTAACGAAACAGTAGGAAACACCATGAACACCATACAAACCATATCACCACCAGGGATAGCTGCATTTGAATCATTCCGCTACGAACTGGATGCGCTGCCAACAGCACCAGACCCAGAAAGACCACAACATACACCCCAAAGTTTAGGCCAAACAATACTCGATGCCATGTTCGGCTATGAAACGTCTATCGAATACGAGGTCTACAGTCCTACAGTTCGAGCCGATCTGATGGCATTTGATGCCGAAGCGTTTTGCGAGAAAGGGATTACCGAGCAAGCCCTTGCGTTGGCACTGGGTGCTTACCAAGATGGACGCGCACAAATCGTCAAAGCAAAACGACACATATAGGTTGTCTTCGGTCTTGAAATTGCAGCCCAAATCATTCAAAATAGTAACAATAATCTTACGAGGGAATCTACTATGTATGAGCAACAAATGAATCGGAAAAAAAGTCCCTTCCCAGATATAATTCCATTATCGGATGAACTTATCGAACGCAAACCAGCAGATACGACAACGATGTTTGAACAGTGGGAGCAACGTGCACTACAAAGAATCGGTGGTACTGTATTATCTGCCGATGTAAAAGATTCTCAGCAAAGATCCGAAGACGAGACATTCGTACGAGGATACAACTAAACCTATAAGTTACCAACATGACATTCAGCCAAATTACAACACAGCTACTTCTACTCCTAGGCCTACCGGGGCTGTGCTTCACCATGGTTGAAGCCGAGACGTAAAATCGTCACTAGCACAGCCCAACAAAATCTCGGCTTCAGCCGAGATTTTTATTAAAGAAAATGGAGATATTAAATGCCAGCATCAAAACCTGAATCAGTACAAATCATAGTACATACCGACAGTGAACATATGAATAGTGAACCATTGAGAAAAAGAATCACACCCGCAACCTATGCTCTTGACCTACTTACTTTTAAAAAGTGGGACCAAGAAGCGGAAAGAGAACGACTTGAACTTCTTAGTGCAATTGGAAAGACCTCGACCGCATCAAACACTAGTTTTGGTCAATAAAATTATCGTTTACCGCACAGCAGAAAGATACTGTTTACATAGTAGTAATAGTTGCATTGTTTCATGATATAGCGTATAATGCTCTCTGTTACCAAAGACAGTGGCGTCATTTGAAACATTAGTGAAAAATGATTAAGAATGCCACCGAGGCTAGCGAAACACTTTTTGTTTTTCGAGCACCATATAAGAGCTTTTGGTAACACAAAGGCTCTTTTCTTTGTAACAGATGAACCTTAATGGTCGATAAGGTCATCAAATTGTCATGCTGAACTCGTTTCAGCATCCCGTAGTTTTTACTGCGAGACCCTGAAATACATTCAGGATGACAAAATTAACCATTCTGAAGGAGAACGAATGGCTCTAAGCAAACCACAGAAAGATGATGTTGTCGCTGAAATCAGCGATTTGCTGAAATCTTCTAAATTGACAGTTGTCGCCAAGTACCAAGGCACTACGGTGAAAGCGCTCCAAACGCTCCGCCGCGATGCTAAGGTTAATGGCACCAAAGTCAAGGTCGTCAAAAACCGTCTCGTCATCAAAGCTATGCAGGCAAGCACCGCACACAAGGCATCAGAAGTTGACGCCCTGAACGGTATGCTGCTCTATGCATTCAACAGTGATGACGAAGTTGCACCTGCGCAAGCACTGCACACTTTTGCCAAGGCTAACCCGACGCTCGAATTCGTCGGCGCATATGATGCTGCCGGTGCTTTCATGAGTGCCGAAGATGTCAAGGCTCTGGCAACCCTGCCAAGCAAATCACAGCTTATCGCCGAAGCGGTGGCAATGTTGCTCTCACCAGTACACGATGTCACCAATGCACTTTCTGGTAACCTACATGCGTTGCTCGATGGTGTTGAGGCTAAAGCCGCAGCCTAGGGCTGTAGTGGAAAGTTCATAAAGTTCATAAAGTTGAAGGAGTCTAAGACTTCGGAAACTATACGAACGATACGAACTTCAAACTAATTATTAATTACGAACTAAGGAGAAAAACCCATGGCTGATGTAAAGAAACTCGCCGAAGAGCTAACCAAGCTTACCGTCCTCGAAGTAAACGAACTCAAGAACGTCCTCAAGGACGAATACGGCATCGAGCCAGCTGCTGCAGCTGTTGCTGTTGCTGCCGGCCCTGCTGCTGATGCAGGTGCTGCTGCTGCCGACGAAAAGGCTGAATACGATGTTAACCTCAAGGACGCTGGCGCACAAAAAGTTGCAGTCATCAAGGCTGTCAAAGAATTAACCGGTCTCGGTCTTGGCGAAGCTAAGGCTCTCGTTGACGGTGTACCTAAAGTCGTCCTCGAAAAAGCCAAAAAAGAAGATGCAGAAGCTGCCAAAAAAGCCCTCGAAGAGGCTGGCGCTACTGTCGAACTCGTCTAATACGATTTCACTTTCACAAAAAGACCGCTCACAAAGCGGTCTTTTTAAATAGACAAGTTACAATGTATCGAACTTTACTCCGTTCCGCTCAGAATGACAGAGGCACTAATTACTGATTAAGGATTAACGAATAAAACAAAGAAGCAGCCGAAGGTCTACAGCCAACTTTTAGAAGCAGGGTGGCACTCTGGAACCATCCTGGACGGAAATGTTGTTGCTCGTTACAACTTCAGGACACATGCGTAAGAAATATTTGTATTTGATTGATAACTGCCCTTCGAAGCAAATAGACGTGGGTCGCCGCCAGATCCGAGGATTGAACTAACTGATTTGGAGGTTTCTGGAGTGAACAGGCGTGACGAGAATGTTTGAACGGAACATATGTGGAGTGAGTTTCGCAGGAACCCTGAGAACGGAAGAAATCTCCAAGTAAGCCGGTTATTTCACAGCTCCTCGGTGTTTTTTGCCTACTTTTCAACAAGGAAAAGTAGGTTGAGCGGCGAGGCAAGTCTCGCCATCTCTGTGCATATGCCGGTACAAAAAACTGGCCGACTTCAGTCGGGAACTGCTATAACAAAGCATAGATAAACAGATAATCATTGTTTTTACCACGCAAGGTGATTTTTGACGCTTTGGGAGAAGTAGTAGTAAGCTAAATGATAACTATTTAAACTTTAACTTATCCACAGGTTTATGCCACAAAACACATCTTTTTTGACTTGATTTTTTATGTGTGGTACCGTTAAAGCAGTAGAAGTGGTTTTACAGGTGAGTTACAGGGAAAGAAAAGAGAAAACAAATGGCAGATATACCTGAAAAGCAGATCAAGCGACTCCGTGCATTGATCCAAGAAGCCGAAACAAACCTAGCAGCAGCCAACGAGCTGCTCATTAGCCTTGTCGGCGACGATGAGCGTGTACATGCACGCCCAACAGATGAAATTCTTGGCAAAGTCATCGAAGGTGTCTTTGACGGCCAAAACATGGTCGGTTCTGACGGCAAAACTTACCCTGTACCTGCAAACTACGCTAGCAAGTCAAAACTTGTGCAAGGTGACATCTTAAAACTCACTATCGCCGATGACGGTGCATTCCTTTACAAGCAGATTGGCCCAATCCCGCGAAAGCAAGTTGTCGGGACACTTATGCTCGAAGGCGGTCACTACTTCGTGCGTGCTGGTAGCAAAGATTACCGCGTCCTACTTGCAAGCGTCACATACTTCAAGGCTAAGCCAGGTGACCAAGTCAGCGTGAACGTGCCCGAAGACGACGCCACAGCCGAATGGGCAGCCCTCGAAGCCGCACTATAGCCCACTAATTTCTTATGTTTTTTGATTATTGTTTACTGTTCTATGGTTTTTTTGTTTGTTTAAAAAGTATTAATTAAGAAGATAGGTTAAGTATGAGTTGGCATATTACGATGGGTTTATTTTACGTGGCTTCAGTTATGAAAGCCCTTAGTCAGCGCACATACATGCGCAGATCGAGCCTATCGCCAAGCATCATTGCAGCTCTTGCAGCGCTTATTGGCATTTGGCCACTCGGAATCATCGTCGGAATTATGCTACCACACTCTGTTAACTGGAGCTGGACGACTGTTGCATTACTCGCCATCGAAGGTCTGTGTATTGGCCTATACGGTAGACTTTCGTACGCAGCAATCAAGCGGCTACCAATTGCGCAGTTCCAAACACTCAACCAGTCATTTAACATTTTTATCATCATACTTGGATGGCTGATATTAGGCGAAACACTAACATTGCTTCAGCTTGGAGGCAGTGCATTCATCATCGCATCGGCTGTAGTGGTCGGGTTCGCGGCGCATGTCAATGACAAGAAAAACAAAACGCAATCCGGGGCAGTCCGGCTTGTCATCATAGCAGCGGCTATCTTGAGCGTCGGGCTCATCGCCGAAAAGGCCGCACTCGGGCATATGGATATGGGTGCGTACTTTATCTATGGGTTTGGTGCTCAAGCACTCACAATGCTTGCACTTGCTATACCCGATATCAAGAAAAACACGCATCACATCCGTAAAAATGACGTTGTAAACTTTTTCGTTATGGGTGCGATTAGTGCAATTGCTGGGTTTTTGTACCTGTACACTGTTAAAGTCGCCGACAACATCTCGCTCATCGTGACGCTAAACTCATTCGCGCTCCCACTCACGGCTGTCGCGAGTTATTGGTTACTGCACGAGCGCGAAAACACCAAAGAGCTCTGGATAGCCATCGTCCTCGGTGTTATCGGTATCATAATTATGGCACTGTAACGACTCATCAGTTAAAACTGCGGCCACAAATTAAAAGTAAACTAGCTTGTTCGGATTAAGTCCCGCATAAGCAGTTGGTTTATGATGAATCGTCTAGATGAGTGTGGGCGCCAAGATTCATACATAATTTCAGCACCTTTACCCATTAATGCACCACTTATACATACTCCAGCGACATTGATATCAGTAAACGTACCATTTTATAAAACGTCAAATACAGCTGTGGCACAACCTACAGCTGCAACACCTATCGCAGGAAATTGTAATTGTTTGGGTACTGATAGGCCGTGCAAATCAGCTTTCACTGCTTTATACATTGAAAGTTTAACGGCATCATTCACCAGACCAGCATAATCATCTATAAATTTGGTATTACGCATAGATGACTTTTCTTCAAGAGCCTGACGACCTCGCAATACACCGTCAGTAGTACGTTTGGCATTAACCTCTACAATAAGAACCTGAGCATTTTTATTGCCAGAGAGGTTAGCTCCTGCCACATCCATATAATTTAAACCCGTGTAACCTATTGCGTTCATTTTGCGCAACCACCCGGCGGCTGCTGACTTTGCTGGTGGAGGAAAATAATCGGGATTGTTTTTGATGATGAGTCGTTCAACACCGGTAAACGCCATGACACAAGATACTAAATCAATGTTAATCTCTACAGTATTAGTATTGGCTTCGAGTCCGTCTGTGTGTGCAAAAATCGCTGGGTCTACATTGAGGTCTGCATGATTTTCACCAACTTCAGCCAAAGGGACAAATTTATCCAAAGCAGATGTTGGTTGTGACATAGCGAGATAGTAATACGATTAGTCCTCGTTGTCAATTTTGTTGCGTTAACAATAAGTACTTTTTGATTAGGTCATCTTTTTACCGATGAGTAGGGGGGTAAAATTGAATAAACTCGTGTCACCAATACGGGTAAGTTGATCTTTTTTCCATGCCGGAGAACCTTTCGGTGCACTCCGAATTGTCTTATCATCTTGATAATACATATAGAGCAGCAGTACTGCAGCAAAAGGTAGCAGTGCACCTATTGGATTTCCATTCAGCTGCTCGAGAGACACCCCAGCGGTAGTTCCGACACCGACAGCCGCGCTATATTTTCCTAGCGTACTTTCATAATGTGTCAGTGGCTTCCACTCGGCTATCAACTGATGCGCAACAACCGACCCAAGCTTTTTGGCGTATATTTTTTGGACTGTTTCTTCGCTGCTCTGTACACTATTAGCTTTTACATATGCTTCACTGTGATGTCTAATAGCGTCAGGGTTAATGTGAAGTGTCGTAGTGCGGTTATTTTCTGCGGAAGTAGTAGTCGTGGCCACGGAGACATCATGTCTGTTTAATTCACCTCTTAGTTTTGGAAGTATTTTACGATCTACTAAACCTTTAACAGTATGTTGAGAGTTATCAATATAATCAGTTGCGCGTATTATCAGGCTAGACACGCCTACCATTCCCATGACATCTCTCAAACGGGCTGATTGTACCGTTAACTCTCCTTCGAACATGAACGGGTTAATTGAACGGCTAAAGTGTAACGAAGGCTTAGCGGCCAGCTCCATGCCGTTGCCAAGAAACCAGGTTATAGGCTCATAGGGCAATTGGGGCTGACCTGGAAGCTGACTCATGATAGCGTCATTCTAGTACATAATTCATAAAACACAAGTAGTAATGCTTACAGTTTCATATAACATTATTTTTATAATGAACAAACTCGAAACCTAACCTTTGTAAATACTACATTCGCCTATCTTGGGTGACTGACTTATAATTGATACAGCAATGGGGCAGGTGCTTTACAGAAAATACCGGTCCAGATCTCTGGACGAAATCGTCGGACAAGAACATGTCACGACGACGCTTGCGAATGCCCTCAAAACGGGCAAAATTAGCCACGCTTATCTCTTAACCGGGCCTCGTGGTACCGGCAAAACGTCGATTGCACGTATTTTGGCGCATGAGATTAATGGTTTGCCGTATAGCGAGGAGACTCATTTCGACATTATCGAGATAGATGCCGCCAGCAATAACGGTGTCGAGGATGTCCGAGCTTTGCGTGACAAAGTGCAGTCTGCGCCAACCAGCGCCAAATATAAGGTCTACATCATCGACGAAGTCCACATGCTCAGCAAACCAGCTTTCAATGCACTGCTCAAAACACTCGAGGAACCACCCGAACACGTCATTTTTATACTTGCTACGACAGAAGCTCACAAGCTGCCTGAGACTATCATCAGTCGCACCCAACGCTATAGTTTTCGCCCCGTACCGCTCGAGAAAGTCGTGGCGCACCTCAAGCACATCGCCAGCAAAGAAAAGATTAAGGTAGATGATGAAGCGTTACAACTCATAGCCGAGCATGGGGAAGGTAGTTTTCGTGACAGCATTAGTCTGCTCGACCAAGCTAGTTCTCTGGGAGGTGTCATAACGCTTTCCGAAGTCGAGCAGCTCCTCGGCCGAGCACCGAGTGCCCTCATCGACGAATTGCTCTTAAAGTTGATATCGCAAGACGCTTCAGCAGTAACTTCGTCACTCCGCGAGCTGTATGACAAAGGTTTTGAACCGGCCATGATAAGTGTGCAGCTCAGCAAACGCTTACGCGCTCGCTTAGGTCAAGCCTCGACTGACATTTCGAGTTCAGATGCCATCGCTCTCTTGCATCAGCTTTTAGCTGTACCCGCCTCGCACCGTCCAGCCCAATTGCTTGAGCTCGTATTACTTGGCTATGCACTCCAAGCAGACGATGCTAACAGCCCAGCGGTAAAAAAACCTGCTCCACTTCCTAAACAAACACCAGAAAAATCACTACCGAATACTAAAAATGCAGTATCACCAATAGAAGCAGTTGTACCACAGACGTCACCAACTGACACAGCTACGAATCAGCCTGAAACTACACAAAGCGATACAACTAGCAAAAAACTTCAAGCACAAGCAGAAGTTGTAACAAATGAAACAGAGACTTCAGAACCTGCTATAGAAACTTCCGAACCACTCAGTAACGTCGATACCGATGAGCTGTGGCACAACATTCTACAAGACATAAAACAAACCCACAACACCCTTTACGGCATCGCACGTATGGCAAAACCAGTCCTAGAAGGCAACACACTAACCCTAAGCACCAAATTCCCATTTCATCAAAAGCGACTCAGTGAGACTAAAAACCGAGATATCATGGCAGCCTGCGCTACAAAGCTTCGTGGGGTCAAAACCAATGTGTTGTGTACTATCAGCGAAGCCGCTGATGGCGCCACATCAGGCAAAAGTGTTTCGATGCCAGACGTATCTGCCATAAGCAATATCTTTGGTGGTGCCGAACTGCTAGACTGAAAGCTAGATTGAGAAAAGAGTAATATATATGGCCAACCAGAATCCCACTCCACCGCAAAACACCGATGCCGAAGCAAGCTTGCTCGGCGCTGTTCTGATTGACACCGATGCAATCGTTAAGATTGCTGACCGTATAGATGTTGCCGATTTTTATGACCAAAAACACGCCCGTATCTATGAAGCCCTGCGAGCACTCTACGAAAAGCGGTCAGCTATAGACGTACTAACGCTGGCCGATCAGCTAAAAGGCACTGGTTTTCTCGATATGGTCGGTGGGGCTTCATACCTCACCGAGCTCACGAACTACGTTCCCACAGCTGCACATGTCGAACAATATGCCGATATCGTTGCTGGTAAAGCACTACGACGGCGCCTAATCGCCGTAAGCCACGAGATGGCGGAACTCGGCCAAGACGAGTCTAAAGCTCTCCAAGAGCTCATCGAAGAAGCCGAGACAAAACTGTTTGATGTGAGTCAACAGCATGTCAAACAGAGCATTGTCAGCCTCGAGAGCATCCTGGCCGACAGTTTTGAACGTCTCGATGATTTGCACCGCGACAAGGGCCAACTTCGAGGCATTCCAACAGGTTACCGTGATCTCGACAATATGCTCGCCGGATTGCAAAAATCCGACCTGTTTATCCTGGCAGCACGCCCGTCGATGGGTAAAACCGCATTCGTGCTCAATCTCGCACATAAAATCGCAACTGAAGCTAAAGAGTCAGTACTCGTTTTTAGCCTGGAAATGGGCAAAGAACAGCTGGTCGACCGCTTGCTAGCGATGGAATCGGGCGTTGACGCTTGGGCTCTCCGTACCGGTAAACTGACCGACACCGACTTCGAACGACTCGGTGAAGCCATGGGCACACTTAGTGAAGCTAAAATATACATTGACGACTCGCCAGGCATCACCGTTGCCGACCTCCGCACTAAGGCACGACGCGAAGCCCACAGTGGCCACGTTGGACTTATCATCGTCGATTATTTACAGCTCATGAGCGGTGGAAGTCGTTTTGGTAGTGAAGGTAACCGCGTACAAGAGATCTCCGAGATATCTCGCGGCCTCAAGGGTGTAGCTCGTGAGCTCAATGTCCCCGTCATCGCCCTCAGTCAGTTGAGCCGCTCGGTCGAAAACCGTAGCCCGCAGATCCCGCAACTAGCCGACCTCCGCGAGTCAGGCTCTATCGAGCAAGATGCCGATGTTGTCGCCTTTTTGTACCGCGAAGATTACTACAACCCCGAGTCAGAACGCAAAAACATCATGGATGTGCTCATCAAGAAACACCGTAATGGCCCAACCGGTGCCGTCGAGCTCTACTTTGACCGCAACAAACAGCGCATACGCTCCATCGACTCGAGTCACAACCCCACACCTTTTGGTGAATAAACCCAACCATAAACCTCAAAATTTGCATGCGTTACTTATCTGATATACTAAGAGGCAAGAACTGCTTATGAAAAGAGTCAACGAAATCATACAAGATTATTGGCGCCACATTCTTATTGGCGTAGCCCTTGTGGTTGCCAGTTTTTACCTAATTTTCTACGGCCTCTCGACACTCACACCAGGGTTTAGCATAGTCGAAATCGCAACCCTATCAGATAGTTCAAGTCTAACCGCTATCAGCGAGAACCCCATTGACGCACTTTACAAGCTCGTGTTATGGGTACCTTCTGCGCTTGGCCAACATAGCCTGTTACTCACTCGCATTGATACGGGACTATTCGCTACAGCTAGTATTGGTTTGTTTTATTTTGTCGTCTACAGTCTGTTCAGCCACCGTATCGCCATCCTAACTACACTATTGTTCGTGACATCAACCGGCTTTTTACATGCAGCCCATCTTGGCGCACCGCAGATTATGCAGATTTTTGGCTTGCTCACACTTATGGCTTTGCTTCCCGCCTATCTCCAACTGAAAGGCAAGGGTGAAATATTCATACTGTATTGTGCTGCAATCCTTCCGACGCTATTACTGTATACCCCTGGTATGTTTTGGTTTATTGCTATTGGTGTGGCTCTAACTAACAAACGTCTCTTTCGGGCCTATAGCACCTTGGCCATCAAGCATAAAATCCTCATAAGTATGCTCATACTCATGCTTCTAGTTCCGCTTATTTTAGCTTGTATTCAGCAACCTGAGTTAGCTCTAACTAGTCTAGGCTTACCTAATGCGCTTCCAGCCTGGTCCGAAATCGCAACCCGCGCAAAAGACTTAGTGCTTTCACTTTTCTGGTCTGGCAAAGGTCCAGCCGAAATAATGCTGGTGGGGGCACCAATTTTGACACTGGTAGAATTCGGTCTAATATTTATTGGCTTTGGCGTACAATTCAGAAAACCCAAACTCAAAAGTAATTACTTCGTGATTGGAGCAACAATCTTCCTACTACTGCTTATCATATTGGGCGGAGTTATAAATTATCTCACACTCGTACCTATTTTTGGCCTACTTATGGCAGGAGGACTATTTTTCTTACTCTCCCAGTGGAAGAAAGTTTTCCCTATAAACCCCGTGGCACACGGTGTTGCGTGGCTTTTTGTATCCATACTCATAACTACATCCGTTCTCTATCACACTCGTGCATTTTACATTGCCTGGCCACACAGTGAGTCAACCCACGCAGCTTTCTCAGAGAGTCAGCCAGAAAAATTTAAAGCTGGCGATGAATCTGAAGACACTAAGCCTGAGCCATCAGGTACGACATTCTAACCTGATTTGTACTAATTTAAGTAGCTAAGTAAAATTTGCTATATACCAAAATCCCGAGATAGGGGCACGTAAGGGGCTTGTCAGATTCATTCCACACGGGAGTGGTGTATAATGAAATATACGAATTAAAAGGAGTTTTCTATGAGCCGTTTTGATCAAGCAAAGATGTTGTTACAGGTTAAAAAATTACAAAAAGAATTGCAGAAAATGACAATCGTCGCCGAACAGGGCAATGGCGCTGTGCGTGTCGAGATAAACGGCGAGCAAAAGATCAAGAAAATTCACATCGACCCAGAACTAGTTGACCTCGATGATATACGCGAGCTCGAAACATGGGTTGAAGATGCTGTTAAAGACGCAATCCAGCAGAGTCAAAAGATTGCAGCCGAAAAAATGCAGCCAATGATGGGTGCACTCGGCAGCCTCGGCTTATAACCAAGCAGTTGATCATTGAACATTGAGCAATCTAAGTCACATGTTCAACGAAAAAGTGATGGTCAAGGTTCAATGAAAAAGGATCAATGCACTTGAATTTATTACCCCAAGCCCTTGAAGACCTAATAGAAGCCCTCGGCGCACTGCCAGGTGTTGGTACGCGTACAGCCGAGCGCTATGCCTACTATTTAGTACGTCATGACCCCGCCAAAAGTCACCAGCTCGCGGCAGCGCTGTCTGCGCTCCATAGCGGCATAAAGTACTGCCCAAAGACATTTGCCCTCATCTCGGCCGGTGAGGACGTTTCGCCACTATACAGCGACTCTAGGCGCGATAAGACTTTGGTAGCCGTTGTAGCTGAACCGCTCGACATTATTTCGCTTGAAAAAACCGGTGCTTTTCACGGAACGTACCACGTGCTCGGCGGGCTTGTTTCGCCCATTGATGGCATTAGCCCCGACCAACTCCGTATCCGCGAGTTACTGCAACGGATTGATGATGATAAAGTCAGTGAAATCATCTTGGCCACCAATGCAAGTGTCGAAGGCGAAAGCACGGCGCTGTACATCCAGCAGCAAATCGGTGACCGAAGTGTCAAAATCAGCCGCTTAGCCCGAGGGCTTCCTGTTGGAGCCGACCTTGAGTACGCCGACCAAATCACCCTCAGCCGCGCCCTAGAAGGCCGCCAAACACTGTAATATTTAGCTTAGCTCCCAGTTTCACGCAAGTAGCTAATCTGATTTCGGATGAGCTATAAATTTTCCATCTGTTGAAAATAGAGATGGGTGCAAATAAGAATGCATCTTCCGTTCAATTAATACCTTTTGCAATAAGTTACCACTAATCTTGGTTTTTGGTTTGACGTGCGTATAACTTTACGCTGCAGTGTTTCATGAACAAACCAAAAGTGTACCAGCCATTTATCATCGCAGTTCGCGCTTCTTTGCAATTTGTTCTTGCAACACGACATAGTCGGGAAGCTGAATACCGTCTTTTTGCCATTTTTCTTTGAGCGCAGTATAGATTGGCCCCAATTGATTGTCATCTTGAACTGTTTGCAGTGCTGCAATCATCGTATCAGCAGCTTTACCATAGTTATCTGAAAGATTATGATCATAATTAGCAAGTAATGTTTCACCTACAGCTTTGCTAAGATCTTGACATGCTGGTTTTAGAGCATCTATCGCAGGCGAAGAGTCGACAAGCTTTTTCTTTAATAGTTTCTTTGCTATTTGAGCATCACGTATGTCTACCAGTATTTTTTGGTTTTTTCTTACCAAGTCAGTTAAAGTACATTTTTTATCATACAAAATATTGAATGTGGCACGTTCACCCAGTAGAAACGAATCTATGATTTTTTCACGTGCCCTAATTTTATCAATCTTTGGTTCTATTTCATCAATTTCCGTATGTGCTTGTAGTATTGACCCTACAAGAGGCGAAAGTGTTGCTGTGAGCAATTCACTTGGGTATTCTTCGTTCAAAAGTATATTCGCGACACATTTACTCAAACTTTTGCTGATATTACCATCTGCAAACTCTAGACCTGGTACAACATACGTTTGCGATGATTGTGCGGCTTTCTCAGCAAGTTCTTTTGATTCTTTCTCATGTACAGTTTTACTTAATTTATTATGCAATTTTCTATAACCCCATACTGACGGGAGTGATGTCAATATACCTGCTAGACCACCTGCAATGGCACCAAGAAAGCCAATCTCAGGCACACCAAAAGAAACAGTCAAGCCTGCTCCAGTGATTGCGGCACCTACAACTTCGGTCCCAGCAAGCGCTAAACTACCAATTGATTTCGACCTCGAAGTTATCCATTGCTTTTTATATCTGTCATCTTTGTCGATAAATTCACGAACCTTGGCGACAACCGTTGGGTCGGTTGAAATAATACTCCTCGTATTGTTGCTTTGTATGGCAACATTATCGTTTATATGCCAACCCAATCTCAAGTCAGTATCGGATAGTTTGTGCATGACGTCGCGGTAAACTGGCAGCCGAGCACTCCGGACACTTTCAGGTAGGTCTGTGTCACTTTGCTCAGGCTGAACAAGTTCAGCGCTTTGTGTTGGTTTATTGATTGCCGTCAAATGAGCTTGAGCAGCGGGGTAGGCATCCCAGGAGTACTCACCAACATCCAGTGATAAATTCATCTTTGCATATTAGCACTGTTTTGTGTTTTTGTCAATTGTAGGTGCTTGGGATAACAGAGTTGGGCAGTTCGCTGCCTAGTTTTCCATGTGTTCAAAACGGGGAAGGGTGTAACCATCGAAATTGACCGTCTCGAGCCAGTTCGACAAACTTCGGGTAAAAGTGACGCCAGGGTGTTGGATAGATTCGTGCACGACCTCAAGCTGCAAAGTCTCACTGTCGAACACGATGCGCACAACCTTGTAGTCACCACCCTTAAAATGCCGCCAAATAGAGCCCTCGGGCACTTGGGTGGTCGCTTCTTCGAGCAAATCTTTGAGTTCATGGTGTGATAGGTGTTTGCGCTTAGCCATGGGCTGATAATACCATACTCACGCTGCAAACTATGTAAAGCGCACTACAGTTTTTCGCCTATTATTTTATCCCCAAGCCATTTATCAACGGACATTCAAATTCACCTTCTAGCAAAGCTATTTTCGCATAGCGCACTGCTGAGTGGTGCGTTCCGTACTGATACCTGTTAAAATAATGGAATGTATACGGAGCAATCGAAACAGATTCAGAACTTGGTCACGACTGCTCAGCGTATTGTTGTTGTACAAGCCGACAACCCCGATGCCGATAGCCTTGGTAGCGCCTTAGCACTCGAGCACATACTGAGCGACCTCGGCAAAGACGTCGCACTATACTGCGGTGTTAATACCCCAGAATATTTGCGCTACATGGGAGGATGGGACAGAGTCTTGTCTGAGCTACCAAGCAATTTTGACCTCAGTATCATTGTCGATGCTAGTACCTATGTTCTTTTTGAGAAGCTACAGCAAAACGGGCAAATGAGTAGGCTCAAAACCAAGCCCTGTATCGTCCTCGACCATCATGCCAATGTCGATAAACCGCTTGATTTTGCGGCGGTTAGCATCGTTGACCCAAATGCCGCTTCTACCGGTGATCTCATCTACAATCTCTCATCAGAGCTCGGTTGGTCAGTCAATGTCGATGCTGCCGAACGCATCATGAGTTCTATATTGGGCGATACGCAGGGCTTGACGAACGAGCTCACGACGGCGAGGACGTACCGGACCATGGCAGACTTAACCGATATCGGCGCTGACCGCCCGCAGCTCGAAGAGTTACGCCGTGCCGCCGGCAAGATGGTACCCAAGATTTTTTCGTATAAAGCCGACCTTATAAAACGCACGGTTTTTGAAGCAGACGGACGAATTGCAAGTGTCGTACTTAACCAAACCGAACTCAACGAGTTCAGCCCTCTCTATAATCCCGTACCACTCGTGCAACCAGACATGTTGCAAGTCAAAGACGTGTGTTTGAGCATCGTTTTTAAGGTGTATGACGACGGTCGCATCACTGGGGCGATTCGGAGCAATCACGACTACCCAGTGGCAGGAATACTCGCCGAAGCAATGGGCGGCGGTGGCCACCCCCATGCGAGCGGGTTTAAAGTAACAGACGGTAGGGCATTTGACGACATAAAGTCAGAGTGCAAGAAGCGCGCTATTGAGCTTCTAGACAAAATCGATGAGGAGAAACCTGATGAAACTGTACAATACTCTTTCTAGAAAAATTGAAACACTGGCACCACTCGAAACAGGCAAAGTAAAAGTGTATAACTGCGGACTCACGGTTTACAGTCAACCGCATATCGGCAACTGGATTGGTTACATTTATTGGGATGTGCTGGTGCGCACCCTGCAGGATGAAGGCTTTAACGTTGAACGTACCCAAAATATCACCGATGTTGGACACCTGACAAGCGACGATGATAACGGCGAAGACAAAATGGAAAAGGGTGCACGACAAGAGGGCATCACCGCTTGGGATGTGGCCGAAAAATACATCCGGGTTGCTGACAATGAGGCTAAACTTCTCGGTTTGTTACCACCAGACCACCTTGTCCGTGCAACCGCGATGATTGACCAACAGATTGTTTTTGCCAAAACTCTGGACGAAAAAGACTATTTGTATCGTATCGACGGTGACGGTATGTATTTCGACACCGCTAAACTCAATGATTACGGCAAACTTGCGCGGCTAGACATCGAGGGTCTCGTAGCCGGAGCCCGTGTTTCGGTCGAAGGCAAACGCAACATAACCGACTTTGCGGTGTGGAAATTCAGCCCTGTGGATGTAAAACGCGATATGGAATGGGACAGCCCGTGGGGCAAAGGCTTCCCTGGCTGGCACCTAGAGTGCTCAGTTATCGCGCAGGAAACACTCGGCGATCAAATCGACATTCACACTGGTGGTATCGATCACATACCCGTCCATCACACCAATGAAATTGCGCAGACAGAGGCAGTAACAGGTAAGCCATTCAGCCAGTTCTGGGTGCACGTCAATCACATCAAATCTGACGGGCAAAAAATGAGTAAAAGTCTCGGCAATATCTACACCCTCCAAGATATCCAGAAAAAAGGCTACAGCTTTGATGCGTTCAAAGTTTTCGCATTGCAGAAACACTACCGTACAGAAGGTAACTTCACGTGGGAAAACCTCGATGCGGCCGAAAACCGTCTCAAAAACTGGAAAGAGATATCCGCACTTAAATGGCAAAATGGCTTCACTAGCGATGCGGCTGATGACATTTCAGAGGATGAGTTTAAAGAAAAGCTAGTTGCTACGCTACAAGACGATTTAGATACCGTTGGTGCATTGCATATCATCGATGAAACATTCAATGCAGCAGCTCAAGGTTTGGTCTGTGCGACGTGTTTTGACGGTATCGTTCAGGACATTCATGAGCTACTCGGTATTTCCTTACAGGTCAAAGACATTTCACACGAGCAAAAGCAGCATATTAGCGAACGAGAACAAGCACGCGAGTCAAAAGATTGGGCAAAGTCTGATGAGCTACGTGACAAGCTGATCGAGCAGGGCATAGGCCTCCGCGACACTCCAAGCGGTGCAATTTGGTACTACCTATAGCTTTTTCGTCATCCTGAACTTGTTTCAGGATCCCCACATAATTCTACCTACAACCTTTTCGTCATCCTGAGCGAAGCCGAAGGATCTTCTAACTATGAAAACGTACTATGTCTACATAACAACCAATTCGACACAAACAGTGTTGTACATTGGTGTAACCAATGACCTTATTCGACGTATGCATGAACACAATCTTAAGTTGGTTGATGGTTTTACCAGTCGATACAACTGTACATATTTACTGTATTATGAAGAGACATCAAACGCCCATGAAGCCATATCACGAGAAAAGCAATTGAAAGGCTGGACAAGAGTTAAAAAAGAAAAGTTGATAGATACTTTAAATCCAAAGAGGGAAGATCTTTCGACTACGTTCTCATGAACTCCGCTCAAGATGACAAACCCATGAAATTAAATACCGTGACTAAACTCAAACTTATCAGCCTATTTACTGGGATGATGTTTTGGTATGGCATCGAGCAGCTTTTTATGGACAACGTGCTCCGAGACCCATCAGCGAGGGCATGGACTACGGCCGTCTTTGTCGTAACCTGGCTCATTTTCGACATCCCCGGCGGAGTTTTAGCTGACAAATTTGGTCGTCGGCGAATACTGATTGCAAGTTTCGTACTGCAAACCATTGGAGTCGCTATGTTCATTGCGAGCCAGTCGCTGCCAGTTTTCCTCATCGGCGCATTTTTCTACGGTCTGCATTGGAGCACATTTGCAGGCACGATTCAGGCACTCATGTATGACCATTTACTCGATGACGAGCGCACGCATGAATACCCCAAGCATCAAGGGTCTGTAACAGCCTACGGATATATCGGTGCAGGTATCGCTAACGTGTTTAGTGGTATCATCGCCAGTCACAGCACGCTACGAGTGCCTTATGTTGTGTCACTCATCCCGCTTTTCTTAGGGCTCATCATCGCAATCAGCCTCACCGAAGCAAAACGCACCAAATCCGATTTACCGGCAGAGAAGCGAGACATTCGTAGCTACATTACCGAATTCAAGAGGACGGTAAAGCGACAACCAATCGTAGCTGTCTATTCGGCTCAAATTATGATTGGGTTAATCATCTTCATGACCATATGTGAGTTCGGTCAGATTCTACTGGTTACTTACAATGATAGTCCTACAATACTTGGTTTACTATGGGCAATCGATGCCGCCGTAGTTGCAATCGGTCTTCGCTATGCCCACCACGTCCAGCGCTGGCCTTGGCAAACTATAGGGCTCTACGGCATAGTGCTAGTACTATTCTCGCTCATACGAAACCCGTTCGCCATTGTGCTATTTATGCTGGTATATGTCGGTGCCGAAATCATGCATAATATTTCCGAAACCGAGTTGCAGCACGCTACGCCGTCACACTCACGAGCGACGGTGCTGTCGAGTGTAACATTCATGGGTAATGTAATTGCATTGCCGCTGATTTGGCTCTTTAACAGTGTTGTACAAAGTCAGTCCATTCATGCCGCTAACCATTTTATGGCAATTGGGGCTGCGCTATGTCTCTTCGTCACCACAGTTATTGTGGCACGGCATGTTACAGAAAAACGCGCGAGAAGCTAACTAACCGTTTTCAAACTAGTCAGATTTGCTATCGTCTGAGGGTTTTCCAACTTCAGCAGTTGCTTCAGCTGGAGTCAAAATATTACGACGCTCGAGATAATCGATAACCAATATACGGAAACAGCCCATGATAGGGATAGCGACGAGCGCACCGAGCAAACCGCCGAAACTTGCACCAAACAAAACGGCTACAAACACGAGCAGAGGAGACATGTTGGTCGAATTAGCCTGAACTTTGGGTTGTACGGCATAGTTTTCGATCTGTTGGTACAAAATGTAGTAGCCAAGCACCACGAGTGCCGCGGGGAATGATGTGAACAACGCGATGATGGTACATATTACAGCACCAATTGTGTGCCCAACCATTGGTATTAACCCACACACAAACACAATCGACATCAGTACAATCGGATAATGCACATCCATAATGAAAAAGACAGGCACAATCAGCGTTGCAGCAATAGCCGCCAAAATTACCTGACCGTTCACATAGCCCTGGACGACCCTGAGCATGCTGTCAGCCAGTTTCCTTGCGTGGGCACGTCGACGCTTTGGCATTATTTCGTAAGCCTTATCGATCCAACGCGGTCCTTCGAGTAGCATCATGATAGTCAAAACGATTACCGTTACGACTGCAAATATACTGCTGCCGATAGTTGATAACGCGGTGACTGCCGAGCCACCGATGTCACCAACACTATTTGAAAGCTGCGTTGTTATCTTTTCGACTTGGTTTTCGAGGTTGTACCGGCGGATAAACCCACCAACAGCTGTCCGTTGGTCTTGCATGTCATTGATGAGCTCTGGGATGTTGCTTACGAAACTAACGGTTTGCTTGACGAGCGGCGGCACGATTGCCCACAAAAAACCTGTTAGTAGCAGCATAATAATTACTACCGAGATGGTAGTCGCAAGTTGGCGGTTACCCCGCTTTTTGCCTGGCAAACGGCTTGCGAGCCAGCGTACGGGTGAGTTAAGAGCCAAGGCCAGAAACAACCCGGTACCAATCAGTACGAGCGTGTCAGCGCTAATACGAAGTGCCGAGACCAATAAAATTGCCGCCAAGATGATGGCGAGTGTGCGAATTATCGTTTGATTTGATATAGAGATTTCTACAGGTTCTGAGCTACGATTTTTAAATAACTTCATACCTTGTAGTATAACCGAAAAGTCTCAAAACACTAGAGGTGGACACGATCGATTTTTTCGATTGCTTCGGCATAAACTTTTTCTATCTGCGCCCCGACGATTTCAATGTCGTACTGCTTAACATACTCTTTTTGTTCCAGTGCTGCTTTAACCCTCGCATTTTCATCACTAAGCCAATGAGCCAAGCTCTGTGCAAATTGAGCTGTTTCCATCGGTTTAACAAGTCGGTTTGTAAGACCATGCATCACACTCGCATAACCCGGGTTGTTTCCGGCCAGCACCACACCGCGCGATGCCGCCATCGCTTCAAGCAGGCTTATGCCAAAACTTTCACCTGAAATGCTTGGGAATACAGCCACATCCGCACCAGCCAGTAGCTCTGCTTTGTCATCTTCCGGCACAAACCCAGGGAAACTGACAATGTCTTTCAGTCCTTCATCGTGTGTATACTGTCGCAGCTGCTCCAGTAGTTCACCCTTGCCACCTATCACAACTTCAAAATCTCCAGCGTACATGTTGTTTTTGCGCATATATGCTACAGCTTCGAGCAAGTGCCGCGCACCCTTGCGCTCAACCAACCGACCTAAGAAGACAATCCGTGGTTTTTGATTAGTCGTTTTCTGGGTTTTGGTAGTAAAATCACTGACACGAATCGGGTTCGGCACGACTTCACAGTCATAGCCATACAGTTTCTCGGCGAATTTTTTAGCGGGTGGAGAGACGGCCATCATGATAGTAAATCGTTTACCCGAAACGCTATTGGCGAGCGCTAATAAACGATTGGCGAGCACGACAATCCCCGAGTAGGGCAAAATGTGAAAAACACCCACAATCGCCGTCTTTGGGCCAGCCAGTTTCATGAGGCGACCTGCCATGAACGGGCTGTAGGGGACCTGTATGTGTAAAACATCAAAATTATGCTCACTCAATACCTTTTTGAGGTCGATTTTTGATGTTGGCATCGGCATTGACATCGTGTTGCCGTTGAACCGTACGCGCAAGTTTCGCGACAATGAGCGGACGTTTTTCAGGTCGGTCCGCAGAGTTTCGCCAACCAAAAAGTGCACTTCGTGACCTTCTGCCGACAGATACTCGGCAACACGCTGCACATATTGTTGCACCCCGTCCGGGCGGTCAAGTGAATCATCAAAAACAAGCCCGATGGTTAGCTTGCGTTTATTTTCTTTACTGCTATTTTTCACTGTCATTTGCACCCTTGGCTACTAGCGCATTATAGATTGTTTCGTATTGATCGGTAACGACAGCATAATCAAACTGTTCTACATACTGCGACGCCCACTGTTTATAGTCAGTACGCAAAGTTTCGTCGTATAACATCTTTTCAAGTAACTCGGCGTGAGCAGCCGTGTCACGTGGGTCAACCAGTGACACCTCACCGAAACCTTTCATGACACTTTTATACCCCGGGTTGTCACCTGCGACCACGACTTGACCACTTGCTAATGCCTCAATGAGTATGATGCCAAAACTTTCGCCGTAAATTGCAGGGGCACAAAACAGGTCAGCTTGTTGCATGAGATCTTTTTTATTAGCGTCTTCAAGAAAACCGAGAAATTGTACTGCTTCAATGCTTTCATTTTTAGCCTGCTCCTCAAGCTCAGCTCGTAAAGGACCATTACCACCAATCAGCAGTTGTGTGTCAGGGTGCTTGTCGTGCAACAACTTAAAAGCACGCAGTAAATGTGTCACACCTTTTCGTTCTTCGAGCCGACCGACAAACAGAAGTGTTTTTTTGCCAGTTTCAATCGGTTTAATCTCGGCACGTGGCGTAAAAGCTGCCAAATTTACGGCATTCGGAATGATTTGCACAGGTTTACCTAAGACTAAACTGACATGTTCGGCCGCAGGCTCTGACACTGCTACAAACGCATCTATATGTTTAAGTGGGGGTGAAGTATAGACTCGCCCAATGGTCGTGATAAGCTTCGCCACCCAACCATCTGGTAATTTGGCATGGAAGGTCGCAACGACCGGGCAGGGCACTCGTTTTAAAATCTGCCGGTTCATCAGCGGTACCCATGGTTCATGCACGTGTACGACGTCGAACTGTTCGCGCTGGAAAAGCTCGTCTATCTCACGAGGTTTTGTGCAGTAGCTTACCTGGGCAGTCGTGCCCAGTGCTCTAAAGTCGGTAGCTTTGCCAACGTAACGTATGTCATACCCCGACAAGGCTGGTTCACCTTGCGTAGGTCGCGGAGAAATGATGACGACCGTGTGACCTCGCCGTGTTAGCTCATCATATGATTCTTTTGCGATTTCTTGTACTGCACCACCAAGTGCCATGTTATAGGGGCAAACGATGCCTATTTTCATACTGGTGAGTATATCATGTTAGGGTTTTTACCGAAGCTTCGCACCTCGCGCAAAAGATTTGGCGGCACAAATACCAATGTAACCAAGTTGGTTCGCGGCCGCATGACCATGAGTCAAAAGGAGAGTTTCAAGCTGTCCAGTCTCTATTTGCTCAAAATTATTAAGCGTTTTATATGACTGAGCGGAGGTAATACCACTGTCAGTACCCGCAACAACCAGCACCGGTGTATCTGTATTATCCAAAAAGAATGAGTGCAGTTCATTTTCGAACCCACCATTTGCCACGCCACGTCTCACGGCATATAGTTCTCGAATTGTAAGATCTAATGCCGTCCCCGCCAATGAACCAAGGAATTGTCCTGCCATATAGCGCGGCGCTGCTTCCTGCGCTCTGGTATACACCGGTACGCCACTCTCTTGCACTGAACTCATAAAATTCTTTATCGTGCCCACAAAACCACGTGCCATTTGCGTTTCGCTTACTTTGTCATGTAGCGTTGCCGGGTCCATTAATCCCATACTTGCGAGGTTTACATCTGTTTCATTGGTGAAATGACGAGCATCAGCCAGCCCTAAAGTCGCACCATATGACATTCCAAAAACATGCAATGTATCGATACCAAGTTGCGAAACTATCTTATTGTGGCGGATTGCGTAGGGACTAAAATCGGAGCTTGCGATACGACGCAGCTCGTCTGGTTTGAAAAACGCCATTCGAGATTGATGGCGACCAAACAAACTCTCACCGCCAGCTCTTCGACGTGTCGAGCTGGGCAAACCAATTATACGCACGTCTTCGTTG
>CAYUNX010000004.1:0-5586 GCA_964446255.1 uncultured Candidatus Saccharibacteria bacterium | reverse complement strand
GGTTTTGTGCGATTCATTGTTTTTTACTTTGGCGCAGTTTTGATTTTTTGTCAATAATTGTTAAGTACAACAAGATAGAGCTATTTATTGGTAGGTTTCTTGGGTTTTGGGGGTTTGAGGTGATTACGTAGCTCAGGCGGGATCAGTACACGCGACTCTTTTTTGTTTGCAATCACACTCGGAGCGTGCGCTTTTGAGTTAATTTTGGCCGGAAAGTACTCACGAAATACCACTTGCATTTGCTGCTCGACCACACTGTTATCGAAGTAGTTATCATTGTCTGTGTATGCGTGCCAGACAGGCAGATCAACCTGTATATCGCAGTTATTGACCGTCAGCATTTCAACAGTTGTCTGGAAGTGGGTACGCACATCGTTGCTGTGCCAGAGCTTGATCTCCATATCCATCATGGCATCAAACAATTTCTGATCTCCTGCAGCTTGGGCAAATTTTACTTTGGCATTGTGCGTACGAGCATAGGCAGAGCGCAGCACATGGCGGTTGAGCCCCACAAGACGGAATAATCGATGAATGGGTGGCGTTGACACTATCTTTGAGATCAGCACATATGACTTGTGACGACGGGGTGTAAAGAGAAAATTATCTGCATGCATAAAACCAACAGCGCTTATGAGTACATCAACCTTGCTTGCAAGCTCGGGGTAGCGCTGCAGCATGCGCGTCACTACGAGAAAGCCAAATGAAATACCAACAATAGTTGCACGGCGGTGCTTGTACCGCATCTGGACATAGGCTGCGAGGTAATCTGCGTAATTGTCGAGTGTAGCTGGCTTGCCGATACTATGGAAGCTATCCATACCCCCAAAACCAGGCAGATCTGGCATGATAACTGCGCCGTAGTCATGCAAGGCTTGCGCCAAACCCCACCAGCGCTCGAGTGACGAATGGTGACCATAGACGACTAAAAATTCGCGGGTTTGTTTGCCACGTGCCGGCATGTACAGCATCCGGCCAGTCATGCCATTGATGTGTAGTGGTTGAATGTAGTCGTCTATATTTTTTGAAGCCATGAAAAACTTAGTACTCGCTCTTAGTTGACTGTAATTGTAACCTAAATACGGTGTTACGCCAAGCTAATACGGGCTATCGACGAGGTATAATTAACAGCGTATACTACGGCTTATGCAGAAGTTTTGGAAAAAGCCACTTTTCTGGGTAGTCATATCCGTTACGATATTAGCACTGCTCGGCGCTGGAGTAACAATTTACGAAAATTCTAAGGCTAAAGACACCAAAACTAAAACGGCACAACGCGTTGTTCAGAAAAAACCCGCTCAACCAACCGAGCCAAATCTCCGTTTCGCTGCTATGGGTGATTTGCTCGCACACGACACCATTAACCAGCAAGCCAAAAAGGGTGATACCTACGATTACAAACCGTACTTTAGCCACATAATGCCGCTCTACAAAGATGCAGATGTTGTTTTCTGCAACCCCGAGACGCTAGCAGCCGGGCAAGCGTATGGCATCAGTGGTTACCCAGCATTCAATGCTCCGACCGAGTTTGCCCGTGACCTCGCAAGCAGTGAAGGTGCCGGTTGTAACCTCATCAACACCGCAACCAATCATATCGGCGATAAAAGCCAAGCAGCCATCAATGCCACGCTCGACGTCTGGAACGGATTTAACCTACTAGCAGATGCCGGCGCTAACCACTCACCCGAAGAACAAAATGCGGTGCGCTATTTTACTAAAAACGGCATCAAAGTTGCGTTTTTAGCATTCGCCGATTACAGCAATAACAAAACTGTCACAAACTACGGGTTAAACATCTATCATGACGATGCACTTGTCTCTCGTCTCATGACCGAGGCGCGAAGCAACGCCGACGCGGTTGTCGTGAGCATGCATTGGGGTACCGAGGACTCCAACGTTGTCAACACCGACCAGCAAGCAGCCGCGCAGCGCGTGGCAGATCTTGGTGCTGACGTTGTAATAGGCACTGGTCCTCATGTGTTACAGAAAACTACTTGGCTAACAGGGCAGGGCGGACGCAAAACACTCGTGTGGTATAGCATCGGCAATATGCTGTCGAGCCAGTTAAAAATCAGTGAGTTAACTGGCGGCGTCGCCGGTTTTACGATTGTTAAGAAGTCGTCTAGCATCGTCGTACAGCAACCAACTTTCAAAAGCACCTTTATGTCGTACGACTGGTCAGCCGCAGACAAAGCAGCCGACAACCTACTAGCGCGCCACAATCTGCTCTTACAACCCTTGGCAGACGCAACTGGTCGTCCTGAAGCTATGTTCGGCAACCCATACTCTGTAACAGAACGTGCCCAATATGTACGCAACACCCTCACCAGCGAAGCTAGTGTCAGCATAGAGCCCTAATTCTTAATACGATTTTCGATTATAGATTACCGATTATCGAGTCAGAATCTAGATTCTGGATTCTAGAATCTTGAATATAGAAATGAAGATTCTTCGACTCCACTCCGTTCCGCTCAGAATGACTGTAGTATGCTTGCAGTTAATGGCACTCTGGAGCCGTCCTGGCTGAGGGTCGTTACAACAAAAGGACACATGCGTAGCGTAACGAATGTGGAGCTTAGTGTGTGGTCGTTGTAAGCGACAACAACAGATCACCAAGATGGTGGAAGCGTGCCGAGTTTTTTATCTTACTTTTTGGCGAACCAAAAAGTAAGCCGACCGCAGTTCGGGAACCACAGATAAATACGTCAAAAAAGATCCGACCGCAGTTCGGGAACCACGAATCAATTCACTAAGTTATTCTCAGGACCAGCCACCCACTCACTGACGTAATCATCGTAACGTTCCTCATTCCTCATACTTTTGGCATTGACCCAAAAGTACCAAAAAGTCTAGACTAGGGCTCAACTGGAACCGATTTTCGATTAACGATTACCGATTAACGAATGAGTTCAGTAGTTAAGTCACTTCGTGACTTTTTGTTTACTAGATTCCTGCCTGCGCAGGAATGACGGATAAGTCACTGCTTTGAAACGAACACTACCCTTCGAAGCAGATAGACATGGGTCGCCGCCAGAGCCGAGGATTGAAATAACTGATTTGGAGGTTTCTGGAGTGAACAGGCGTGACGAGAATGTTTGAACGGAACATATTTGGAGTGAGTTTCGCAGGAACCCTGAGAACGGAAGGAAGCGCCAAGTAAGCCGGTTATTTCACAGCTCCTCGGTCGTTTACTCTCATTTTGTCGACACAAAATGAGCCGCTTGTGGTGCGGGAACCACAAAAGTATTTCATAAAGAGATCCTTCGACAAAGCTACAAAATGTAAGTACTAGAAAGTTGGAAGTTAGATTTTATTTTGGGCTTTGAGTTTTGCAAGCGCATCTTGCAAATATGGCCTCGCCTCATCCAGCGTCAACCCACTCTCGCGCAGCGCCCCAGCCAGTGGCTTACCAACATACCGAAAGTGCCACGGCTCAAACTGATACTTAGTAACCTCCGTCTTATTGGCAGGGTAACGCAGCACAAAACCATACTTATCAGCATTCGCCGCAAGCCACACACCCGCCGGTTTATCACCAAAACACACTTCAAGGTAACACTCACGGTTGCTATATGCTATATCGAGAGATAAACCTAACTGATGTTCGCTTTGTCCAGGCCGTGCACTAAACTTAGTCGCCGCTTCTTCGCCGTAACTGCGGCTATAACTACTAAAGTACGTCTGTTGCAGCTCGTACGAGCGAAAACCACTCGCAATCATGATGTCATGTCCAGCAGTTTTCGCATCGTTAAATAACGCGGTTAAGTCAGGTACGATACTAGCGCGTACCGACTTCTCATCTTGGCTTTTATCACTCCTAGCTGGCAGGGAAGTTAGTACAAGATCACTCGGTCGATACTGCGAGTCCGCCAACGGATAATCTTTGCTTACGACTGCCCACAAGCTAACAGGCGCGTTATAATCTTCAACCATAGCGTCAATTGGCTCCGCGCCAGGCAGTTTCAGTTGAACCTTTGCATCCGGGTTAATCTTTTTAGTAGTTGTAGCAGCTACAGTAGTCTTGGTAGCTTGCCGTGCAGTCTCACTCGGTTTACTTCGCCCCATCGACAGTAACAACCACACACCAACAACTAAAATCAACAAGGTAAGCCCCGTTAAAACATGTGTTTTAGTTCTCTCAGACATACTACCTATCATACTACTTTTTAGCGCTTATCGCGGTATGATAAAACTATGCAAGCGCACAAAGCACAACTTCGTAAACAGTTACTCACCGTCCGCAAATCGCTTCCCATGGCTGTGGTAGATGACCTCAGCCTATCAATCTGTGAAAAAGCATTTGCCACCATTGATTGGTCAACGGTACGAAGTGTATGTACGTATGAGCCGGCACCAGGGTCGGGAGAAGTTGATACCGCTCCGTTACTTTCTATGCTTTCACAATTACCACATCCACCCCAAGTGACTATGGTCGAGCCCCATGCAAATGCACCCATGCCACAAGGGGACTTCGATGTCATAATCGTCCCAGTAGTCGGTTTTGACGAGCAGAACCAACGGCTGGGGCAAGGCGGAGGCTGGTATGACCGCTTTCTAGCCACTCAGCCCCGAGCCCGCACCATTGGTCTCGCCCATGCAGTAGCCAAAACTACCTTCCCACACGAACCTCACGACATCCCCCTCGACGTAATAGTTACTGAAAGGCAGTCCCAGTCCATCCGCACATGAGTTATAATTGACTTGATTACACAAATAAACCCTAGTTGAGATTATGAGTTATTTACTATTTGCCTCAATTTTACTCACTTTCGTAGCAAGCCATTTGGCCATACAGCGGGCTGGAATTACACCCGCACTCACTGTTAGCCAGCATGTTGCAAAATCTCGTACGAGCATCATTATATTCAGAATTATGTTTGCACTAGCAGCACTATTTTTTGCAGCGTGGTCTTACTTTTGGCTATTCCAAAATGTAAGTCTTGGGCTTGTAGGTAAAATTGCATTTGTTTGTATTGTTTTGTGTTTTTTGGCTGCTGCGATATTTCCATATATTGAAAATACATCGAGCGGAGCGATTCACAACTTTTTTGCTTGGGGCTTGGTCTACGTCTTCCCGTTAGCTATTGGTGCAATTGTTGCCACCAATCCGGAAACTGCAGTTCGGAATGTAGGCGTCACGGCACTCTTATTACTTATAATACTCCTCTTAGGTTACATATTTGTACGCTCGCAGAGAAAATATTTCCTGTTTTACCAGATGGCATTCGTGACTGTGTTTTTTGGTTATATGGTCATATTGACACTTTTTGCCTAAATGAAAAGATGTGTCGGCCGTCATACCATGAGTTGGTAATTCTTAGAAGGAAAATGCTAGATTTATCTCTGATAACGCAGGGTAAGTAAATAGGTGTATAGTAGTTGTATGAAGCTATTTAAAAACCCTCTTCGCAACCCCTGGCTCGGTATCATCATTGGCTCAGCAGTTGATGTACTCGCGTCATTCATGCAGGTTATCGAACGCATCAAATGGGCAGCTCAGCCCGACATCCCACTCGTCTGCGACCTTAACAATACATTTAGCTGCTCAAACGTGTTTGGTGCCTGGCAATCATCGGTGTTTGGCTTTTC
>CAYUNX010000003.1:0-59784 GCA_964446255.1 uncultured Candidatus Saccharibacteria bacterium | reverse complement strand
TCGTCATTTGCGTAGGCAGTACCGATGCGTTCGAGTGCGCCGGCTTTGTCTTCGACGATGAAATTGGTCTCGCCTATAGCGGCAAACATAGTGTAGTGTTCGCGAATCTCTGAGAGTTTTTGCCCACGCAAACTGGCGACATAGAGGCCGATGACGGCGCCAATAAGGCCACTATCGGCATACCAGTTGTCACGGAAATAAAAATGGCCACTTGCTTCACCGCCAAAAGGCGCATCAACTTCACGCATAGCTTGTTTGATGTAAGCATGACCGACTCTCGCGAGGATAGGCTTACCGCCAGCGGCTTCAATGGTCTTTGGTACCGAGCGACTATTGCGGATGTCATAGACGATGCAAGCACCAGGGTAGATGCTGAGGAAATAATCAGCGAGCATGGCCGACATAACACCGCCAGTTAGAACAGTACCGGTTTCATCGACGAGGAAGGCTCGGTCGCCGTCACCGTCAAAAGCAACGCCACCATCAAGCTTGTCGGACTTGATGCGCGTGATAAGATCGGTCAAAGTCTCGAACTTGAGCGGGTTGGCTTCGTGATTGGGGAAAGTACCATCGAGCTCAAAATACATTTCTTCGACTTGCCACGGTACGTACGGTTCGAGCTCGGGGAAGATTTTGCCAGCCATGCCATTACCGGCATCTACCGCAATGTGAAGGGGTTTTAACTTCTCGACATCGATAAACGACAGGTTGTGTTGCACCCAGTCTTCGGCGATTTCTTGCTCAGTCACGGTGCCAGGAGTTGCGGTGGCTGTCTTGAAATCATCAGTTAGGATGGCGTCGCGAATCTCAAACAGACCACCGTCTTGGCCAATAGGTCGGGCTTCTTCACGGCATAACTTAATACCGTTGTACTCACCGGGGTTGTGGCTAGCAGTAACCATGGCACCACCGGCAAGGTTGAGATGACCAACTGCGAAATAAATCATATCGCTGGTAACTTCACCGATGTCGATAACGTCGCGGCCTTGTGCTTGTAGGCCTTCGATAAGTGCAGCAGCGAGCTCGGCAGAGTCTGGTCGCATATCACGCCCGACGGCCACAGCACCTTCGTTGGGTAGCCAATCGGCCAATGCACGACCAACAGCTCGTGTTACATCGGGCGTTAATTCACTACCGACTTTGCCGCGTATGTCATACGCCTTAAAAATCTCGCTAACTATTTGCATAATGTCCCTCCATTAATTGCGCTTACTGTCCATTGTACTCCATTGGCTGTAGTGTTTTAAACAAAATACTCTTTCAAAATAAACTGCTACAATACTACCAGCACAAGTAAGGGAGACATTTTTTTGCTATGACTTCTTATCCTCAATATGACCCATCTGGTTTTTCAAACGCGCCGTTCGCGAAACGGATAGAAAAACCATGGGGGTATGAATTCCACCTAGTACCAGAAACACACCCATATATGATGAAGATTATGCACATCACAGCTGGGCATCGCATGAGCCTGCAGATACACGATACAAAACAAGAGAGCTGGCTGGTCGTGAACGGTAGAGCGGCTGTTATATGGGAAAATGACAAAGGTGAACTTATCGAGACCGAGCTTGAGCCAGGCAAGGGCTATAGTGCTCTAGTTGGTCAAAAACACCGTCTTAAGGGCATAACAGACACTGATATTATAGAGACATCTACGCCAGAGCTCGGTACCACGTGGCGGCTTGATGATGATTATAACCGGCCAGATGAGACCCCAGAACAGCGAAAGAAAGAGCGCGGCGAGGCCTAATTTTACCGTATACTACAGTAGGTTAAAAACGAGAGGGAGTTGGAATGAAGATTATTGTGACAGCCGGGGGACAAGGGACAAAAATGTGGCCGTACAGCCGCCAAGACAAGCCGAAACAGTTCCAGCCAATCGTTGGCAATGAGTCATCCTATGAGCACAATATCAACATTTTGCTGAAAGAGTTCGCGCCTGAAGACATATTTGTATCGACCAAGCGCAAATTTATCAAGTACGTTTCCGAGCAGTCACCGCGGATTCCACTCAAGAATTACATCGTCGAGCCCGACATCGCCCGCGATCGTGGCCCCGGTGAAGGCTTGGCGTTTCTGAAGCTGGCTATGACGCACCCCGATGAGCCGTTTTTCCTCGTACAAGCAGATTGCTACCGCGAACCGGCACAAGGTTTCCTCGACATGATACGTGACGCCGAAAAGCTTGTTAAGAAGCACAAACGCATGATTACCGGCGGCATCAAGGCAACCGAGCCAAGCATTGGTGTCGACTATCTCAAACTTGGTAAAAATGTCGGTGGCGAATCATATGTTATCGACGAGTTTGTCTACCGCAAAGAGACGATGCGTGAGACGCGCGAGCTGATCCAGAATTTTCATGTAGTAACACACTGCAATCACATGTGCTGGTACCCCGAGCTGACACTCGAGGCGTACAAAAAGTACCGTCCCGATTGGTATGACAAGCTCATGGAAATCAAGGAAGTTATCGACAAACCGGGTGAGCATGAAGCCATCGAGCGGATTTATGCCGAGATGGAAAAGGGCCCAACCGAAGAAGTTACCAACAACATCATGAATAGTGGTGAGGCTATCGTCATGCTACTACCCTACAAATGGACCGATTTTGGCACCTGGGGCTCCGTCTATGACTTTTTTGCCGACGGAACTGAAAACTATGAGGACGGCAATGTCGTGACGGTTGATGCGACTGGCTCGCTTATAAAAAGCAGCAGCCGGACAAAGCTTGTCGCACTCGCGGGCGTTAAAGATTTGATTGTGATTGATACTGAAGATGCGTTGCTCATTTTGCCTAAAGACGAAATCGACAAGATTAAAAACATCCAGACTATACTCGCCGTACGCGGCTCCACCGAATATCTGTAAAGCTGGTCGTAGGAATGTTGAATATATTGGGCTTGTGCTTTATGCGAGCCGATAATAAGATGAAAACTGAAACGTTCAACAACTACAGAAAGGGAGTCATGTCGATCAAACAAACAGGCTTTAGCGGCATTGAATTTGTGCTAATCGTAGTAATTATTGGGATTCTTAGTTTTACTGGCTGGTTCGTATGGAATAGCCAGACGCAGACAAATATAGCATTGGGTGACACAGAAAAAAGTACGCATGCGTCGCCAGTCAAGTCTGTGGAGTTAACTTCCAAGGGAGTCACAAATCCTGAATCTGCAGAATTACTCACAATTGCACGATGGAGCGTACAGATACCAGTAAAAGGCTTTGTGTTGCAAGCCATTTCGACACAAGATGGCATTGAAAAATATGAGATTACAACGACCAAAATCTTAGACGAGGCACAGAGAATCAACTGCTCAGATACCAATATTGGAACCATTTTGAAAAGACCTACACCAAAAAAAGGTGATGAGCCGGCAGTATTCTCAAAGCAAATAAGGGGGTTCTACTACGCGTTTCATCAAAGATCGCAAGCATCATGTTTTGATAAAAATGGTAATGCACCTGAACAGATAAACGACTTGCAGGATAGTGCGGCCGCTGAGCTCAGTAGGGCAATTGTTAATACCAAAGATGTGATAATTACTGATTAGATTTACTCAACGGTGACGGATTTGGCGAGGTTGCGTGGTTTGTCGACATCGAGTTTCTTGGCCGTGGCTATGTGGTACGCAAAAAGCTGCATGACGATGGCGGTGAGTATTGGTGCGGTTTGGGTGAGCGTCGCGGGGACGCTGATGAAGTCGCTTACAAGGCGCTCGAGCTGCGTGTCGCCCTCGGTGCCGATGGCTACCACTGGGCCGCCACGGGCACGGATCTCCTCGATGTTACTGTAGGTTTTCTCGACAAGGTCGTCAGTGGTAGCGATGGCGAATGTGGGAAAGTGCTCGTCTATCATGGCGAGTGGGCCGTGTTTCATCTCGCCGGCCGCGAAACCTTCAGCATGGATGTAGCTGATTTCTTTGAGCTTGAGAGCGCCTTCGAGTGCACTGGGGTAACCATAGCGCCGACCGATGTACAGAAAATCATGAGAGTTTTTGTACTTGAGCGCTATTTTCTTAATAGCATCGCTCTGCTTGAGAATGGCTTCTGCCTTTGTCGGTAGCGCTAACAGCTCCTCGATGATTTGTATGTGCTGCGGGTGTGCATTTCGGCCAAACTGCAACGCCATCAGTGCTAGTACGGTAACTTGCGCGATAAATGCCTTAGAGCTCGCCACGGCTTTTTCAGGACCCGCATGGCAGTAAACACCGGCATCGGTCATCCGTGCGATGGTGCTTCCAACGGCGTTGACGATACCAAGTCGGAGCACGCCGTAGCCTTCGACTTTATTGAGTGCGGTGAGGGTGTCGGCGGTTTCGCCCGACTGCGAAATGGCGATGAGAGCGGTGCTACGCGAAAACGGCTCAGTGCGGTATTTGAACTCGCTTGCCTGCTGCACCTCGACCGGGATGCCCGCTAGCTCCTCGATGAGGTATTCGCCAACCAACCCAGCATAGTAGGACGTACCGCACGCCACAATCACGATGCGGTCGATGTAGCGCAACTGCTCGCGGACTTCCTCGAGCCCGCCGAGCTTAACCTCGCTACTACCTGTTTTGATGCGACCGAGCGTTGCCGCGCGGATAGTTTGCGGCGCTTCATGTATCTCCTTTTCCATATAGCTTGAGTAGCCGGTGTGCGTCGCCGCCGTAGCATCGTAGCCGAGTGTTTCAACGGCGTGCTCGACTGCTAGCGCGGTGCGATGGTCGGTCACAGCGTAGTTGCCATTGCGCTCGATGACGACGCGCTCATTATCGTGCAAATAGACGACGTCTTTGGTGTAGGTGAGAACTGCCTGTGGGTCTGACGCGACAATAGTGCCATGCGGCGTCACGCCAAGCACCAAGGGGCTGCCGAGTCGTGCGGCAAACAGTTTGTTAGGTTCGTGTGTGCTGGTAACGAGTAGGCCGTACGCTCCACGCAGCTGCGAAAGCGTTTGTACGAACGCCTCGGCAAAATCTGGCGATGACTTTGCGTAATAATCGAGCAGGTGGGGGATAACTTCGGTGTCGGTTTCTGAGACAAACTGGTACCCTAGCTTGGTGAGTCGGTCGCGCAACTCGACATAGTTTTCGATAATGCCGTTATGGACAACGGCGATGCTACCATCGGCGCTAAGATGTGGATGGGCATTTATGGTGCTCGGTGCGCCGTGCGTTGCCCAGCGGGTGTGGCCGATAGCTGTTTTGCTGGGAGGGAGCGTGTCACCGAGCTCGTCGACGAGCGATTGCACACGGCCTTGCTGCTTGACGACCTGCAGACCATGGGCGTCTTGGTAAGCGACACCCGCCGAATCGTAGCCGCGGTACTCTAGGGCTTTTAAACCAGTAACGACGATTTCGACGCCTTTTGTTTTTGTTCCAATGTAACCGATGATGCCACACATAGACGAGTTGATCCTGTTTAGTAAACAGCTTGTAGTTATACGTTGGCTCGACCGACTCGGCAACCTGAGGTGGTGTCAAAAATATGACGCCATCAGCGGTAATGGGTAGCCCAAACTCCACAAAGTGCAGCGGCTATAGCCTATGGGTGAAATATGAAAACGGCGACCAAGGAACTACTGTAAAAACCGACAATTCCAATTTACCGTAACCTAGCCCGAATGTTTCGTAGTAAATTCACCCCAAGCTTTGGCGACAAAATCGTGCATGCGGGTTTGAAAAGTTTGTTTGCTAAAGCGCTGTGCAAAGGCGCGGATGGCGCTGCTACTGTACGCATTACCGTCAAATGTTCTGAGTAGCTTCGCGAGCGATGTTGCGTTAGGGTGGTCGAAAAACTCACCTGTAACACCTGGCTTTATGTAATCGAGTGCGCCACCAGCCTTGAGTGCGATAACAGGAGTACCGGCGGCCATTGCTTCAACTGCCGTTATGCCAAAATCATCGAGCCCGGGGAAGATAAGCGCGGCCGCACCAGCAAATTCCTCTTCAACAATTTCATCTGATGCGCGACCGAGAAAAGTGACGGTTTTGCCGGCAAGCTGACGCAAATATTTGTGCTCAGGGCCATCACCGATGACTGTTAAGGGAAGTCCAAGTTTTGTGCAAGTCACAACTGCGAGGTTGAACTTTTTGTATGCTGTCTGGCGGCCGACGATAACAAAACCATTTCGCTGTCGCTTACGATTTACGGGTTTATCAAATCGCTCCATGTATACTGGCGGAAAAATGACGGTGCTGTCTCGCTTATAATACTTCTGTATCTCATGTTTAATATGCGTTGAATTTGCAATCATGATGTCGGGACGCTGTGCAGCTTTGAAGTCCCAGTTTCGCAAGGGGTGTACGAGTAGTCGTAGAGCAACGCGTGCAAAGGGGTTAAGCCAGCCGAGACCGGGGCTTTTCATATAATCATCATAACGACCCCAATAATAATGCGTTGGAGCATGACAGTAGTTGATATGTAATGTGCCAGCAGGCACTTTGACTGCTTTGGCTTCAGCCCCACTACTACTTATGACCACGTCATACCCGTTTAGCTTGAGGCTAGCGAACCAAAGCATGCGCAGCGGCGGGATGAGTTTGCGAAACTTACCAAGATACTGCAACCAACCCGTGACCACCTTGTTGTCGAGTCGTTTACGCCAAGCTGGGCTTGCATACGATGTGTAGATGGGTGCGTCCGGATAGAGTTGATGAAGTTGCTCGACAACCAGCTCAGCACCCCCGCCAACCAACCAGTCGTGCACAATAGCCACTTTCAGCTTCGAGTTTGCCATTATTCGTACCTCGCACCACGTCGGAAGAGTCGCTCGATAACAACACGCACCGTTTTGATAATGATGACAACGTCGAGCCAAAAGCTCCAGTTCTGGACATAATAGAGGTCAAGTTTGCGTCGCTCCTCAAAAGTCATAGCATGACGACCAGACACAATTGCAAGGCCAGTTAGGCCCGACTTTACGCTGAGGATGAGGTTTTTCTTGCTGTATTGCTCCATCTCGAAAATGTCGAGCGCGCGTGGGCCGACGAGACTAATCTCCCCGTGAATGACATTCCAAATCTGGGGCAATTCGTCCAGGCTTGTTGCACGTAGGAACTTACCAACTTTGCTGATACGTGGATCGTCGGTTAACTGGTCGCCATTTTTACGGTATAGTTTGGCGAGGTCAGGGCGGTCCATTTTGGCGAAGCCTTCTTCGGGAGTCATGTTGTTATAGGCTTGGCGCATAGTGCGGAATTTGTGCACGTACACCTTGCTGCCGTAGCGACTAAATCGCCGAGCTTTATAAAACACGGGACCAGTCGGATCGCTCAGTTTTATAAGTAGTGCGCACAGTAACCAAAGAGGAGATGTGAGGATAAGTAACAGGCAACCAAGTACCACATCTGTCAGGCGCTTGAGGATACGTCCCCAGCCAAATAGCGCTGTGTGACGCACGTGGATGACGGGAATGCTATTGCGGAAGAGCTCAACATCGATATTGCCCACCAGTAGCTCAGTATTGCCCGGCACGAAACGGTAGCTAACATGATGCTCCTGGGCATATGCTAAGATTTCGTCATTTCGCTTCTCGTCAGGGTACAGCTCGGTCTGAACGATACCGTGTAGATCTTTGTGGTCGGAGCGGATATAAGCTTGCAAGTTGGGGTACGTCTTGACACCGACGGGCAAGATCTTGCGGTAGCCAATGACGCCTGCCAATTCGTAGCCAGTGCGTTTGCTGTCATAAACGGAGTCTACGATTTCGCGGGTAATACGCGTATTTCCCAGCACTACAATGCGGGTCAAACCGTAGCCAACCGTGAAAAGTATGATGCGTAGCCACCGAGCAATGTTACGGAAAAGTATAAGCAACACAAACGCTATCAAAAAGCCGTAGATGGGGACGAGTTTGGCGGGGAAGACGTGCTCTAGGCTCATATAATCCCAAAACACGACAAAAAGTAAGCCTATAAATGAGCCGATAAACAGCCGGCCGATTTCAGCAAAGCGCCGTTCATACATATTGGCATGGTACAGCCCGAGGAGGGCGAAAATGAGAATCCAGAACGGCATGAGGCTTAAAATTATTATCATGTAGTCGAAACTGCTCATCGGGTTTGCAACGGCGACAGGGCTTGCGGCGCGTATCATAAACGCTACAACAAACCCAGCGATAAGCGCACCAATGTCGGCTAGAACGAGGACAAAATTATACGCCAGTGAAGCATTGTTCTTCATGTATAGTAAGATTGTACCACTTATGAGCAGAGCCAAGCGTCAAGAAGCAACAGACAACAGTCGCAAATCAGGCAGGGTGAAGCCTGTAGTTGCTCAAGGTGTACGCAAAAAACATCCAGTCACTGCATCCCTAAGTACTGAAACAAGTACCAACTCTATTTCTATTCGTATAGCCAAATGGTGTGCCATGGTCATAATGGCTCTGGTGCCATTTCACGCGTTTTTAACAGTGTGGGGCGCCAGTTTTGGGCTCAATTACACTCTGTTACGCCTGTGGAGTGCCCCGCTGCTTTTGGTGCTTATTAGTATCTCTGCCGTTTGGCTTGTACGTGACAAGACCATGCGAGATTGGGCACGGCAAAGTTATGTGGTTCGGGTGATTGTAGTCTATACGCTTTTAAGTATACTTATGGCGCTTCGCGGTTGGCTTCTGGGGTATGTCAGCGGTACAGCGCTCTGGCTTGGGCTTCTCCTGAACCTGCGCTACCTAGCATTTTTCCTGGCAATGATTGCGATTGTTAAATATTACCGCACCATGAGGGCGAGCTCGATACGCGTAGTACTTGTTAGTGCGCTGTTCGTTAGTGCTTTCGCGGTGTTGCAGTACACGGTGGTGCCGCACGACTTTTTGGCACAATTTGGGTATAGCTCAAGTACCATTGAGCCGTTCGAAACTATCAATAACAACCCCGATTTTATCCGGGTAGCTTCGACACTCCGCGGCGCTAACCCATTGGGGGCGTACATGGTTGTGGTGATTGCACTGCTGGCGGCTTTTTGGCCGCGACTTCAGCGCAAAGTGGTCTGGGGTATCGTCGGGGCACTGTGTGTCGGGGCGTTGCTGTTTAGTTTTTCGCGGAGCGCCTGGCTCGGTACGGTTGTAGCGGTAGCATGCGTAATTGGCTTGCAGCTTCGCACGCGCCAGCAGTGGCGCCGCGCTGGTTTGGTTGGTCTTGGCGTGCTTGCCGTATTGGCCATTGGCTTTGTCACGCTCCAACAAAACCGCGTCATACAAAACGCGCTGTATCATACCGATGACGAGTCTACGGTCGCCGTGAGTTCAAACGATCAACGAGCGTCGGCGCTCAGTAACGGTGCACAAGACGTTATTCGTGAACCGCTCGGGCGTGGGGTTGGCAGCGCCGGGCCTGCTAGTGTACATAACGAGACAGCACCTGCCCGTTTGGCCGAGAATTACTACTTGCAAATTGGTCAGGAAGTAGGTTGGGCAGGACTGTTTGCGTACCTGGCAATCACCATTGCGGTCGGCTACGAACTGTGGCTCAGACGATCCGACCGATTGGCGTTAGGTTTGCTGGCGTCTTTTGTCGGGCTCTTTGTGGTAAATTTGCTGTCACATGCGTGGGCTGATGACACGTTGGGGTTCATTTGGTGGGGGCTAGCGGGACTAGCGATAGGGCAGGGGTTATGGCAAAAAAACATAAAACACTCATAAGTAGACTGGCGCAGTACGCCATTGGGGGAACGCTGTACTTTTGGATAGGCTACGCTTTGTTTGCGGTGGCGTATTCGGCGTTTGGCTGGAATTGGTTTTGGGCGAAGGTGCTCGGGGATATTGTCGGTCGTATCGTCAACTACGGTGTCCAGCGTTATTGGGCCTTCAATGACACGGGTAAGGGCGAAGCGCAGCACATGGAGCGCTACACGGTCATCACGGTTGTGAGTATCTTGCTCGATTACGCCATTGTCGGTGGTCTGAAAGCCCTGGGCTTGAGCCCGTACTTTGGGCAGCTCATCTCAGCGGGCTTCTTCACCATATGGAATTACCTCTGGTACAAATACTGGGTGTTCCCGGAAAAAACCCGCAAATAAGCCTTATTAGGTCCGTCCTCCTAAATTTACAATACCAAATGGTATGCTATAGTGAAAATATGAACGAAAAGCAAACACTACCACAAGAAACAGCTGTTGTGCGGCCAACCAAGAAACAAAAAGAATTGTTAGTGTATATCAACCAGTTCATCACGGAGCATGGGTATAGTCCGAGCTACCGTGAAATCATGCGTGGGCTCGAGTACACTTCGGTTGCGACCGTGGCGCTGCACGTCAAGAGCCTTATAACGCGCGGTCATTTACGCAAACGCGACCATAGCGCTCGTTCGCTTGAAGTAGTTGTACCGATTAGCGAAAACCAAACCGCTCCGCTGCGCACCAATGAAGTAAAAGTTGCTGAGGAAAAGTGGCTCGTGCAAAAGGTCGAAAACCTATTCGCAGAAGCTGAAGCAGAGGCGCTGCCAACAGCCACGCAGTGTGACGACATCGCAGTTCTTCTGGGCGCGCTTCGAGTGCTCGGGCTCGATGGAGCAGCCCAAAGTTTTGTACCCCGACTAGCGACATTGCGATCTCAGCTCAAGACTTAGCGCAAGGTGCCATTTGCAAATAGCATAAACGTGATATTATAAAGTAGGAGACAGTGTCATAACTGTAACAGGGCTATGTATCGCCTAGGTAAACAAACAGACAAACATCGTCGCGGTCGCCGCATCACAATCGCGGTCTTTTTGCTTTTACTGTTTGCAGCCGCTGTTTATGGACTCATGCATTTGCGTATAGCGCCCGAACAAGAAATCCGTAATTCCTCGCCCATTAGCAAGGGTTTCAAAACTAATACGGAAGCAAAAGTAAGTATCGATAAACCGCTTTTTAAGCTTGAGTTGCCATCAGGTTGGCGTGAAATTGCTGTTGATAAAAAGTCACCCACAGCTCCAAAATTCTCGTTCCGAAGCCCTAGTGAACAAGCCCAAATGTTTGATATCTATATCGACAATCCACCTCTCAACTTTCCTGTCAATCGAGCGATTGTTGTCAGTGCACAAGGGGATGGATTAGCCTATGATAACGTGTCAGAAAACTGTACCAGCTTTACCGATAGCTCGCTTAAAAATCCTCAGACGGGAAATGCGCCAGCCAAATGGCAAACAATAAACTTTATTTGCGATATGGCAAACTATGTCCGTGCGGTTGTTGGTACTATGTCAACTGAGGGGATTAATCAAGTTACTGTCAATGGCACGACTACCGGAACACACAAGCTATTTATAGCCTACACCGACAACAATATAAGCCCCAACTACAGTACGCTGTACGACATCCTCGGTAGCCTGCATTTCAAGTAGCCGTTATGCCGTCTTTTTTACCATATCTAGTGTCACGATGCCTGTGCTACACTCTAGACTAGTTTCTCATTTAACATCAAAAGCTGGAATCTCGTGCAATTCGAGAACTGTGCCGCAACGGTAAATGTGATAGCTCTAATCCTGCATGAAGGAAAAAGAGCAGCCGGACAAAATGTGAACCATTTTGACCGCGCGCTGAGAAAAAAACGTAGTTTTATCTCAGGTTTCGCAAAGTCCGATACAGCTATAAAAGTCTTCCGAGCAGAAGCAAAACCCTGAAGTCATCTTCAAGGCCTATTGCTTGCCGGTAAGAGACTGAGGGTTTGAAGTGTCAAAGGGTCCTGAATGTTTATCGGCCGAATCTACGGGTTGTATCATCGACGTAGCATCCCAAAAAAACGATGAGACCAATCACGCTCGCGCTTTATGGCTTGCCACTCACGCAGGGGCAATTGCGCTACAGGGCAGTTTTGAGGGGATTCCCCCAATTGAATCTAAGCCTAAAAATCTCTACGAGGCATTGCCAGCTGCGGCGCAAGGTGATGAAAAAGCCTTAGAATTTGTTAGAATTAATGTCCATACAGATACATTTGAACGAACAATAAAGGCAGGTTTTGTTCTTTCAGTACCGCTTGAAGTCCTTGATGGGCGCATCTTGCAAAATGGTCAAACTAATGAGCAGATTCAGGCAAACACGCTTCATTATCTTGGTAGTGCAACAAATATGCTACCACGTTTTATGGCAGAGACGCGGAACATGTATCGTCTCGAAGCGGCTTTAAACGACGGTTTACTCGACGAATACAATTTTGTAGTTTTCTCACGCTGTCCAGATGATATGTCCGATAAAGAGCTTGGCGATGCTGGTTTCTTCGTCCCAACAAAATCAATGGCAGTTCAGTCGACAAGTGCGCAAAACGGTCACATTGAAACAGAATCGGCATTTGTAGCAGGTGTAACACGCCCCAACGAGCCACGTCATGATCGCGCTATGGTTGCAGGTTTTGGTGAACAAATGGGGGTCGAGCTCGATAAGGATGCAACTCATCTGCTTGACACCCCAATTCTTATACACAAGAGTCTCATGCCAAACGGTGTAGTTGATATCGTGCGGATACTCGACGAAGTAAATGGCGGCACGTTCTTCGGAGAACTAAATGTCGTTCAAGATTATGCGAAGTTTCGTGAACAATGTCGACAGCGCGAGCTAGAAATGAAACCGCTCGTAGATACGATAGTTGCTGAGATGATTCGTAACATCGATAAGATACACGACCCACTACAAGCTGTTGCATTACTAAACAAGCTTTCAGCTCAATATACACTGCAACATTCTTTGACTGATCACAGAATTGATTCCAGAGTTTTTGGTGAGCAATCTGCTTGGCACATAGAATTTGCTCGGGCCCAGGCCGAGGTAGGCAATATAAATCAAGTTAAGCTAGCTATGCGAGCTGCACTAAGGCTGGAAACCTCGAGCTCTTGTGCGTCGGGCGGAAACAAGCCAGACAAGGAATTTGAGATGCTAGAAGACCAAACAAGTGACAAAAAAACCGAAGAAATTGAAGATTGTGAGTTTGTCTCTAAGCAATGTCCAAAATGTGGAGCAAAAAACGTAAAAACTACCTGCATAAGCGGCAAGTTTTATGGTGAGTGCGGCTGCCATAGCTAGGGTATACTAACAAGTATGAGTGAAGTTTTTGACCCGTACGCTGAACTTATAAAGGAAAAAGCACCCGAACTGTTTTGCGATGCATGTAGTTACTATCCGATTGAGCCTGTGCATGGCCATTTTGCTTGCCCCTCTTGCAAGAATATAACCAAATGCTGCGAAGGTATGCCACTTGAAAACTAAGCGCATCGGCATATACGCAGGCACGTTTGACCCGGTACACGCGGGGCATATTACCTTTGCACTCCAGGCAATTGATGCAGGGAAGCTCAACAGAGTTTATTTTATGCCCGAGCGCGAGCCACGACGCAAAATCGGCACCGAGCACTATGGCCACCGCTATGCGATGTTAAAACGGGCAGTTCGCCCCCATGCACACCTTGAAGTGCTTGATAGCGTCGATAAACACTTTAGTGTAACTCGTACGCTGCCGCGGCTTCAGCAGCGTTTCAATGGTGACGAGCTCGTATTGCTCATGGGGTCAGATGTCGCTCAGTATCTGCCTGAGTGGCGTCACATTGAACAAATGGTGCAGAGTGTGACTTTCTGTGTTGGCTTACGCACCGATTTTAGCCACGACGACGTCTTAGAGGTATTTAATCGACTCGGCGTATCTCCAGGGCGACTAACTTTGGTAGAAAGTTATGCGGCGGATGTGTCGTCGTCGGGTGTCCGCGAAGCTTTGCGAGCGCGTCGTAGTGTACGCGGTTTGCTGACAAGTGTGCATAAGTACGCCCAAAAAGAGTGGTTGTATCTGTAGAACACCTTACGAACATTGCTAAATATACTACATCTAACCATTGACCAGAGCATAAGCGCTGTCGTATAGTAAAGGTACTTGAAAGTTGCACTGCGAGCAACTGAAGAGACAAAAACCATTCAAAATACAATCAAACATTAAAAATAGAAAGGTGTGATACTAGTGTTATCCCGCGGCGCGGGGTGACAGGTGTGTCCCATGTGAGGACGGTAGTATGCCAATTCCAATCAAAGTAGTACGCAGCGCAAACGCAATCGTAGACGTCAAAGTCTGTCGGCCAAGCTGGCAGCAGTTTATCCACTACTAAAATAAATGCCCGCGGTAAATCACGGGCATTTATTTTTTTGGTGTGGTGTTTTCTTAGTTTTGTTTCTTCTCGGCTTCAGCTAAAGCTTTGTCGAGTATTACGCTAAATTTATCAACACTTGGTCCAGTCTTTTCGTCGACTAGCTCGGTCAGCGGAACTATTTTTCCGTTCAGTAAATAGGTTGGCGTTCCCTTGTCTACGCCCGTTTTGTCGAACTCAGCGATATCGGCATTAATCGTAGCATTGACCTCTTCACTCTTGAAGTCTGTCTTGTACTTTGCCATATCTAAACTAAGCTGACGGGCATAATTTTCAAAGTTAGCATTTGGATCGGTTGCGTTTGTCCAAACTCCCCAGTTGGATTGTAGGTAAAGCAGGTCATGCATCTCCCAGAATTTGCCTTGCAAGCTGGCTGCTTCGGCTGCGCGAGCCGCACCGACTGCATTTGGGTGCAGCGAGGCAAGAGGCAAGTTACGGAACTGGAACTTGACTTTGTCGGCGTATTTTTGACGCAATGCTTCGACTGTAGGGCTGTAAGCTTCACAAGCAGGGCATTGGAAGTCGCCGTATTCTACCAGCGTAACCTTACTATCAAGCTTGCCAGTTACATGGTTTGAGGGGTTTGCGGTGACGGTGGTGTCACTGCGAGAATTCATAAATAATATACCGCTAAAAATTGCGACAATCACACCTAATATTGCTAAAAATCGTTTGTCCATACGCCTCTTTACCCTCCACGTTAATTCGGTACGACCATTGTAACATCATAGACATCAAATTGTCAGACACAGATGGGTAATATACAGAGTGCTAACATGCTACTATAAAGCTATGTATTTCTTTGTCCTCGGTATAATCTGTGGCCTTTTAGCTGTTATGTCTGGCCTACTGTATAAAACCTATGGACATACACCCGCCAAAGAACTCAAACGTCAGGCACGCAAGGGCGATGAGCTTGCCGCAATCTTGTACCGGCCAGTCTCCTATGGACTTAATGCGCAGATCATTTTAGCCGTGGTAGGCCTACTCAGCCTCTACTTTGCCTTTGTGTTACTTGAGAAGGCTGTGGGCGTGTGGCTGACGGTTCCTACCCTCTTGATACTGGGTATTTTTGGGTTATTTTTTGTCCAGTCAAAAGGCGGCATGCACCCAGCGAGTACCTGGTTGGCGGTGAAACTTTCGCCTTCGCTTGCCTGGCTGGCTGAGCGACTGCACCCCATTTTGAATGCGATTGCTAGCGCTATTCGGCGGGTGCTTCCCATCCGAGTCCATAGCGGTTTGTACGAGAAGGAAGACCTCATCAAGCTACTCGTGCAGCAACGCTCGCAGCCTGACAACCGCATACCGGTGGGTGAAATCGACCTACTGGCTCACGCGCTCGGTTTTGGCGATAAAACCGTGGCCGATGCCATGGTGCCAAAGCGCGTAGTGGTCGATGTCAACGCCAGCGATAGCGTTGGGCCGGTGCTCATGGGCGAACTGCACAAGAGTGGCCACAGCCGTTTCCCCGTCTATGACCGCCACCACGACAACATCATTGGCATTCTTTATCTACACGATCTCATCGAAGCCAAGCAGACGGGCACGGTCCGAGAGATTATGCGACCAAAGGTGATGTATGTGCACGAAAACTTTACGCTCTACCAGACGCTGCAGGCTTTTGTCAAAACCAAGCAGCATATGTTCGTCGTGGTGAATGAATTTGAAGAGTGCATCGGCATCATCACCATCGAGGATGTACTCGAGCGGGTTATCGGCAAACTAATCGTGGATGAGTTCGACCAATACGACGACCTACGAGCCGTCGCGGCTGCCGCTGCCCGAAAAGCCCATGACAAGTTAGACAAAAAGGGCAGTAATGCCGCACAACACACCGATACTTCGGGAATCGCAGCCCCCCATGATTCCTCTGAGAGCTCAGAGGTGGTACAATGATGGCAATGAAAGCATGTTTCTCTACAGATATAAATCTACGGGTCGGCAGCTAGGCTGACGCGCCTTTCGCTGTGCCACCGACCCTACCATCGTCGAAATCAACCATAGTAGGAGAGAGTAGTATGAGAACATTAGTTACAGATACAGTGAGTGCGGTTGGCCGGAGCGTGACCGTGAAGGGTTGGGTTGGTTCGCGCCGCGACCATGGTGGTTTGATATTTATTGACGTACGCGATCACACTGGGATCGTGCAGTTAGTTGTGAACCCTGAAACGGCTGAGGCGTTCAAACTTGCCGAAGAGTTGCGTGATGAGTTTGTCATCGCCGCAACTGGTTTGGTGCGCGAACGCGACGAAAACTTACGTAACCCGCACTTGCCCACGGGCACAATTGAGTTAAAGGTAGACGAAATCACCATTTTGAACCGCTCAGAGACATTACCAATCCAGCCCTTTGCCGAGGCACAGGCCAACGAAGAGCTACGGCTCAAATATCGCTACCTCGACCTCCGCCGTCCAAAGATGCAGCACATGCTTGCAAAACGCGCCGACATGTACAAGCGTATCCGTGATTTCATGGAGTCAAAGGATTTTACCGAAGTAGCAACACCGATTTTAGCCAATAGCAGCCCCGAGGGTGCGCGCGACTTCTTGATCCCTTCTCGTGTCCACGAAGGCAAGTTCTACGCCCTACCCCAAGCGCCGCAGCAGTTCAAACAGCTCCTCATGGTCGGTGGCGTGTCGCGCTACTACCAGCTAGCAGCTTGTTTCCGCGACGAAGACCCGCGGGCTGACCGCCTCTACGGTGAGTTTTATCAACTTGACCTTGAGATGAGTTTTGTTGAGGACGGCGAAGAAGTGCGTGCGTTAACCGAGCCACTCATTAAAGCCCTCGTGACGGACTTCGCCGGTAAAAAACTGCTCAGCGAAGACATCCCGCGTATCCCGTACGCCGAGGCGATGGAGCGCTTTGGTTCAGACAAGCCCGATTTGCGGTTTGGTATGGAGCTTGTTGAGCTGACCGATGTATTTGCAGACTCGGGTTTTGGTGTTTTCAAAAATGCCGTTGCCGGCGGCGGTGCGGTGAAAGCTGTCTGCGTGAAGGGTGGAGCGAGCTTGAGCCGATCGCAAATTGATGCATTTACCGAAGTCGCCAAGAGTGAAGGTGCTGGTGGTTTGGCCTACCTGACGTATCGGGACGGTGAAGTGCAGTCGCCAATTGCTAAGTTTATGAGTGAAGCCGAACTTAGATCAGTTCGAGACCGAACCGGAGCAGGAGACGGTGATGCTGTCTTCTTTGGTGCTGACTCGCGCGCAAAGGTTAACAAAGTGCTTGGCCGTTTGCGCAATGAATTTGCCAACCATTTTGAGCTGAAAGACCCCAGTGTAGTGGCATTAGCCTGGATTGTTGACTTCCCATTTTACGAAAAAGACGACAAGACTGGCAAAGTCGATTTCGGGCACAACCCATTCAGTATGCCCAAAGGTGGGCTTGAGGTGCTTAGTGTCGCGACCGACGAAGAAAAGCTTGAAATCCTCGCCGACCAATACGATATGGTGATGAACGGCTACGAAGTCTGCAGTGGCGGCGTGCGCAACCACAACCCAGAGGTCATGTACAAAGTCTTTGGTTTGCTCGGCTACGATGAAGTCTATGTCGAGCAACGCTTTGGTGCTATGCTCGGCGCTTTCAAGTACGGCGCGCCGCCACATGCTGGCTGTGCGTACGGTATCGACCGAATCTTTATGGAGTTAATGGGTGAGAGTAACATTCGCGAAATTGTCGCCTTCCCCAAAAACGGTAGTGGTGTCGATGTCATGATGAACAGCCCAAGTCCTGTCGACAACAGTCAGCTCGCCGAACTCCATGTCAGGAATATCTAATAGCGTGACAGTGCTGACGAAAAAATCACACGATAAATTCGGCAGCGGTATAGTGGCATTGGTAATATTAACTGCGATTTATGGGATAACAGCTGTAATGTCTCGCTTCTTTTCGGGCGAGACATCTCTGTTTGAACAGTGGTACCTACGCTTTGGGATCGCTACCGTACTGACTGCGCTCGTTTTTCACCGCAAAATTGACTTCAGTAAGTTCATGCATTTATCGCGTCGTGAGCTCAGCCTACTGCTGATTCGGGGGTTTTTCGGCTTTGTCCTAGCCACAGCCTTTTATGCGCTAGCGTCTCAGCAGGAAAAAATTGGCATCGTCAGCCTCATGCAGATTATGCCACTGACGGCAGTTTTTGGTGTGTTCATCATGCATGAAAAATTAAGCTCGCAGCGGGCATCACTCCTGACGCTTGCCTTGATAGGCGCAGTGGTAGTCCTGCTACCGAAGCTCGGTGAGGGCATTAGTTTTGGCTATGGAGCTGTACTATCGCTGATATCAGGTGCGCTTTTCTCGCTTGTTTTTGTACTCCGTAAAAAACACACAGGCGAGCTTAACAATTATGAGCTCGCACTAGGCACCCTCGTTGTTGGAACCGTAGGCAATTATGTACTGAGTCTCGTTGTGACTCACCGCGCATTTGTTGATATAACAGCGTGGACGCCGATGCTCGGACTGTTGTTTCTGGGCGCTGGAGTACTCAGTGTGGCAATGACCATTTTATCGAATTATGGGTTCGAACACGTTCCAGCCATCACGGCAAGTATTATCCTCGACCTTGAGCTAGTTTTTGGGGTATTGTTCGGTTTCCTGATATACCATGAAGTCCTTGTGTCATATGAAATCATTGGCGCATGCATTATCCTGGCCGCGATCGTTATCATGAGCTTTGTAGAAAATAGAAATAAAGAGTACATTTTACCCGCCCCAATAGACTAACTGGAATTAATGATTATCGAAGGTGCTGTTGGTAGCGGTGGCCGCTTTGCTGAACCAGGCGTCGGTGACGGCATGGCCAACTGGTGAAAGCATGGCGTCGTGTGTTTTGAAAAAGCTCTCGGGCTTGACAGCAGCGATGAAATCCATCGCTTCGGCCAGCTTGAGCCACGGCGCGCTAGCTGGTACGGCGAGACGCTTGACGCTGCAACCGGGCAGGGCAAACGAGTCGCCGGGGTAGTACAGCTCGCCGTCGTCGATGACAACGCCCACGTTTGCGCAGACAGGGTAGTCGGGGTGTATGGTGGCGTGCTGACCACCCGTGAAACGAACGTGAAAATTACCTATATTTATCGTTTCAGCCTCTGTAACGGCCTGAGCTGCCGTCTCGGCAGGCAACTGCGTAATTATAGAGTCGAGTGCATACACTTTCGCGCCCGGGTTCGCCGCTAAGGTTTCCGCGATGCGCTCAGGCGAGAAATGGTCGCCATGCTCATGTGTGACGATAATGCCAACAACTCCTGTCGGCACGACATAATCATCACTCCATTCACCCGGGTCGATTATGAGTGATTGCCCGTCTTTCTCCACCACCAAACACGCATGCCTGAACTTCTGTATTTCCATGTCGCGTATGATAGCATGGAGCCAGAAGGAGCGCTATGAATATACCAACAAAAACATTAAAAAAAGGCTTTTCACTACCAGTCTATGGTCTGGGCACATGGATGATGGGCGGCGGCAGGGAACCGGAATATGACAATGACGATAGCTATATTGCTGCAGTTCGGGATGCAATCGACAGTGGCGTAACGCACATTGATACGGCAGAGTTGTACGGTGGAGGCCATGCCGAGGAACTGATAGCGATTGCCATGGATGGTATAGATAGGTCGCGTCTTACGATAGCCAGTAAGGTTCTTGCAGGGCTTGACGGTGGTTATGACGGAGTGCTGCGTGCTTGCGCAGCGACACTTGAACGTCTCGAAACGGATTATCTTGATCTGTATCTATTGCATCGGTTTCCATCGACCGGGATTGACGATGTAATGCGAGCTATCAATCGACTTATAGATGAAGGGCTAGTCCGCAACTTTGGCGTGTCAAATATGACCATCCCACGTATCGAAAAAATACAAAGTCTGACGTCGAGTAAAATCGTATGCAATCAGCTGGAGTATAGTCTGCAGGTCCGCGAAGCTGAGGCGCGAGGTATTATTCGATATTGCCAAGACAATGACATGCTGGTTACGGCTTGGGGCCCATTGATGAAGGGTGAAATAAGAATACCCAAAATTCTTGAAGAAATCGCTACGGCGTACGGTAAAACGCCTCGACAGGTCGCCCTTAATTGGTTACTTGCGCAACCAAACATTGTCGTCATACCTAAAACGACGCAAAAAATCCACCTAGAGGAAAACCTTGGCGCGCTTGGCTGGGAACTCTCAGCCGCTGATGTTAATCGCCTAAGCGTTGAATACCCTGATCAACAAACCCATTCCGACCGTGTCCCGCTCGACTATATTGCCGAAGTTCCCGCCTAGTTTTTATCCGGGAGTTGTTTGTTACTTGTCTCACAACAGGGTTTGGCGTACATTAGGGAGTGAATAAGGAGGGTTTATGCAACACATACTATCTGCGGGGCAGTTTACGGTCGAGCAAATCGCGGTGATATTTCGCCGTGCTGACGAGATGAAGCACGCATTTCACCATGACCGTGCCAAATTAGCCGAAACACACAGGGGTCGCCTCGTAGCGACTCTTTTTTATGAGCCCTCAACCCGCACACGCCTCAGCTTTGAGGCAGCAGCCCAGTGTCAGGGCATGGGCGTGCTCAGCACTGAGAATGCGGGTGAATTCTCATCGGCCGTCAAAGGCGAGACTATCGAAGACACCATCAAAGTCGTTAGCAGCTACGCCGACATCGTTGTTATGCGCCACAAAGAGAACGGCGCGGCCGAGCGCGCGGCCGCAGTCAGCAAAGTGCCCATCATGAACGCTGGCGACGGCACAGGCGAACACCCGACGCAGTCTTTACTCGACCTCTACACCATCTCTCAGGCAAAGGGGCGACTCGACAAGCTACACGTTGTCATTGGTGGCGACCTCAAGCACGGCCGCACGGTACGTTCGCTGGCGCGCATGCTCAGCCTGTACCCCGGCAACTCAATTACCTTCGTGTCTGTTCCAGAGCTTCAAGTTGACGATGCGTTGCAAGCCGAGCTGACCAAAGCGGGTGTTGCGTTTACCAAGACCGACGATATGATAAGCGCACTCAAGACGGCCGATGTCGTCTACTGGACGCGTCTCCAAAAAGAGCGACTCGTTGACGCCAGCCTTGAGTCTCATTATGTCATCGACGACGCTGCGCTCGCGGTTTTGCCAGATGACGCCATCGTCATGCACCCACTACCCAGAGTCGAAGAGATTGCCGTGAGCGTCGACGCCGACCCACGCGCCCGTTACTTTGACCAGGCCCAAAATGGCCTCTACATCCGTGCCGCGCTGCTCGACCTCGCACTCAAAGATATTGACTAAAGGCTAGACAGCCCAGTCAAAATACCGTAAAATCTCTCCTATGATTATTTTTGCTACCAATCAGGAGCTCCGTCCGCGCCCGTAGGGGTTAGCTAGTATTTTATTTACCTAAGTACCAACCGCCCCTCGCCACTAAAACAGCGAGGGGTTTTTATTTTGCAAAAACGGAATCAATCATGAGCTTACACTACGAACAACTCAGCAATCTACCTTTCTGGCGACGTATCAGAGCAGCCATGGCAATTTCCAAGGTAGTTTGCGCCGAGGCCGCTAGCGATAAGATGAAACAAGTGACGCCAATCGAGCTCTTGGTGGGAAAATTCTCACTCCTCGCGCTTGACGGCGTTAAAGTTGTGGGCCACGTTAGAACCGAAGGCGCGATTATCGGCGGGCTCTTCGTCGACCCTGAGTACCGGGGCGGGGGCATTGCAGTCAAACTAATAGCAGAGGCGACAGAAAGTGTTTTATCCGAAGACTTGCAGCCAGTTGCCTACTGTAACGAAACGAGTGTTAGGGCGTTTGAAATATGCGATTACACCGAAGCTGCTCCCGACAAACCAAATCGCACCAAAATGATGTACGTGTCAGGAGCCGTATATAGTCATCAGGAACTCGGCGGAACGCTGGTTAGTGCGGGGGTGTAAGCTGGGAGGTGAAAGTCGGGCGAGTGTCATGGTGGGTAAAAGTTTGCTACAATACCACTACATGATGCTTATGCAAAAAAAGGCTGTCCAAGACTACTGGGATACGGTGCGACTAAGCTGGATAGACATCGTCTACTGTGCGACAATCGCATTGCTAATTCTGCTTGTACTTCTCTTGCCGACAATTCTCGACACCTACAACCTGCTAGGGGCGGACGAAGCGTTACAATCAGGCCTCGGAAACGCCATCAATACCGTGCTGATTGGCATAGATCGATTGTCGTTTACGAATAGTGTCGTTACGTTTATGTTCTGGGGTGTTGTTGGCATGATAGTGTACGGGTTCGTTAGTTCACTGCTGCGTACCTTGCAAAAGGCTGAGCTTGAGCGTGAGCTCGTGAGTGATGACTATGTGCACCCTGCAGCATTTACTCGCACCAAGTTTTTGCGTGAAGAGCTTGTTACGAGTGCAACTACTTTTGTTACCTTTTTACTATTTGTAATCGTGACCTCTGTCTTGGTACTACAATTATTGCCCACGACAACCCTGCATCTCCGTTCACTTATGACTTCGACCGGCGGCAGTGATATCTGGTCCGCGTTTGCGGCAACCATACTTCTCATTGCCACAAGCTGTCTTGCGTTACTTACGTATAAACTTTGGCGGCAGCGCAAGGTTCTTCTCGGGGAACTTCAACGTGATTAATTTGGCGTAAGGCTTGTAGTGGCAGCGTTTCGCATTTGGAAGGCTACTACTTCCGTTATTTGTACTACCTGCTAAAATGAGAGCACAAGCATTATGAAACCAGACGAAAACAACGCAGCCGAACAAAAACCAATTGAGGCCAACGAAGCATTTGCCGAAGAGCATGTCGTCGAGCTAATGGGGCCACCTCAACGGCTTGACGGTAGCAAACCACCCGAAACTGAAAAACCTGTTCCATCACCATCACCAACGCCATCACCAGAAGCACCAGAAGTGGCAGCAGCGCCCCCAGAGCCAGCGACATCAGCGCCTGAGGTTGATATCGATGAATTAAACAAAAAGTTACAAGCGCAAGTCGAAGCCGAGCGGTCGAGCCTGCCTGAGGCAGATATCGATATGAACGCGCCACCAAGTGAGCTTGATGTCACGGGGCAGGCGAATGACGCTACGCTCGACAAAGCGGTTGACGATATTATGCGCACAGATGCCGATAAGGCATTACCACCGGCATCAGAAGACATTGCGCTGCCACCAGTCGTCATGAAGGCCTCGTTCTTTGAGCGGATAAAACAGGCATATTTCAAGTGGTGGGATCACCGAGTCTTGCGGTACATCACATTTGGTTTGTTGTTAGCGATTATCACTGTAGTGGCATTTGTGCCGATCGTTCGTAACTTCGTGTTCAACACCGTTGGCGTGCGGACAAGCGTATCGGTTACCGCTATAGATGACTCAACGACTCTACCACTTAAAAACGTCGTACTGAGTGCCGGCGATGTTCAAGCTAAAACTAATAGCGATGGTTACGTCAAGCTCCGCGGTATTAGACTCGGCAACCACGTAGTCAAATTACACAAAGCTGGTTTTGCTGATGTCAAAAAAAATCTCAAGTTGGGCATGCGAACGACTGACCTCGGTGAAATTGAGCTGAAGGTTGTTGGTACGCAGTATACCTTTGTTTTGAGCGACCATTTTTCTGGGAAACCGATCAAAGACGTCAATGTTTCGAGCGGAGAAGCGACTACTGTGTCTGACAAAACGGGCACTGCCGTTCTAACGGTCGCACCGAGCGACGACGAAAAGCTATCTGTCAGCATCGAGAAACAAGGCTTTCGCACCGAGAAACTCGAAGTTGCAGCTGAAACCAAAGATGCTACCAAGCTCAAACTAGTACCTGCGCAAAAGGAAGTTTTCATAAGCAAAGAAAGTGGCAAATACGACCTGTACAAGATGGACCTCGACGGACAAAACAAAAAAGTTTTACTCGCAGGCACTGGGTTAGAAACAGCTGCACTTAATGTCTTGGTAGACCCGGCAGGTAAGCGTGCCGCTCTCGTGTCGACGCGTGACGATAAGCGTAACAAAGACGGTTATCTACTGAGCGCACTTTCGATTGTCGACATCAACAGTGGCGAGAGTGAGGTTATCGAGCATGCTGAGCAAATTACGCTACTGGGCTGGAACGGAACGACACTTATTTACCAGCAAACGGTAGCCGGTACGAGCGCCGCGAACGCCAACCGCACCAAGATTACATCTTATGAGTATACTGATTCAAAACGCATACAGGTGGCGAATGCTAACTACTTTAACGGCGCAATCCTGAACGGCAACACGGTGTATTACGTAGTTTCGTCAATTGACTCAAGTGTAAAGGGTGGCCTCGTGCGCAGCAACATCGACGCCACAAACAAAAAGACATTGCACGAAGGCGAAGTGTGGCAGTTGTATCGAGCCGATTACAAAACCCTCAAATTCCAAACTCCCGACAAATGGTATGAGTACAAGATAGGCAATGCGGCCGTAAGCCTATCAACTCCACCGGTCAACTTCAGTGCAAACAAATTCCTAGACAGTCCTGATGGTAAATACAGTGTCTGGGTAGATGACCGCGATGCAAACGGTGCACTTATGGAGTACAGTGTGGCTGACGGCAAACAACGCCAAGTGAGCCTGCAAAAAGGCATGATTGAAGTTACGCGTTGGGTTAATGAACGGGTTGTCGTTTACCGCACGATAAGTGGTAGCCAAGTAGACGAACACGCCGTAAGCCTTGACGGCGGCGAGCCTCAACATCTCGCGACGGTCAGCGCTTTGTACCGGTAACAAGCTTGCGTATGTAGGTTACTCAGCAGTATCATGACCGGATGAAACTAACACACAGTCAAATTACACAGTTTCACAATACGCTCTGGGCATATTATGCCAAAAACGCTCGTCACGATTTGCCATGGCGTACGCCAGATGCAGAGGGTGGTTTTGACCCATATAACATTATGGTCAGCGAGCTCATGCTGCAACAGACTCAGGTCGCCCGAGTCATACCAAAGTACAAAGCTTTTCTAAGCGAATTTCCAACCGTCAAAGCTCTTGCTCAGGCTAAACTTGGTCAAGGGCTGCAAGCGTGGCAAGGTCTTGGTTATAACCGTCGAGCCAAGTATTTGTGGCTGGCGGCGCAGGAAATCGACAAGCAGGGCGCATTTCCGAGAACGTCTGAATCGCTCATAAGCCTGCCTGGTATAGGCGTGAATACTGCCGGCGCAATCCTTGCCTATGCCTTTAACGAGCCAGTAATCTTTGTCGAGACCAATATTCGCACGGTCGTCATTCACCACTTCTTTGCCGATTATGACAAAGTCTCCGACACCGATGTGCGTGTTTGCTTAAGCCAGCTACTCGACCATGAAACGCCCCGCGAATTCTACTGGGCACTCATGGATTACGGTTCTCACCTCAAGGCAGTGCATGGCAATGCTGGTCGGCGCAGTAAACACTACGCCAAACAAGCTGCGTTCGTTGGTTCGAAACGCCAAATCCGCGGCGCCGTCATCCGAGCTTTATCGAACGGCCCGCACGCCGCTACAGAATTAAACATACATGATGAACGCCTTTCTGATGTTCTGAGTGAGTTGGTTTCCGAGCAGCTCATACGTCAAAACGGCACCACATACTTTCTCTAAGACTGTACATTTACGACTAGCAAAATCGGCTCAAAACTACTACGCTATGTACAGAAAGAGGGGATTTATGAAACAAATCGATACATTGCAGTCACTCAACAAATTTAACCTCGGAATGGCAGCGCTCCATTTTGTGCAAGCGGTCCTAGTGCTGATTCTGAGCAAAAACTTCAGTCTACCGGTTACTGGTACTTATCTTCAGTTTGACGTAGCATCGCAGTCGCTCATACCCAAGACTGAGACATTATTTAATTTGTCCTTGCCGCTACTTGTGGCCGGGTTTTTACTACTCTCAGCCCTGTTTCACCTCTTAATCGCTACTGTGTACCGTAAAAAGTATGAAACCGGCCTTAAAAACGGCATCAACAAACTACGCTGGGTAGAGTACTCGCTGTCAGCCAGTACGATGATGATTGCTATTGCTATGCTTGTTGGCATCTACGATATACTCAGTCTCACGATGATTTTCGTGCTCGTGGCAGTCATGAATTTGCTCGGTCTCGTCATGGAAGTGCACAATCAGACAACTGAACGTACCAACTGGCTCAGCTACTGGCTTGGGTGTCTAGTTGGGGCGATTCCTTGGGTCGCAGTGGCATTCACCATGTGGCTCGGGGCAGCTAATGGCAGTTCAGCTCCAACGTTTGTCTATTGGATTTTCGTCTCGATTTTCTTGTTCTTTAACTGTTTTGCAATCAACATGGTGTTGCAGTACAAAAAAGTTGGCAAATGGCGCGATTATCTCTACGGCGAACGAGCCTATGTGATTCTAAGCCTTGTTGCAAAATCGTTGCTGGCTTGGCAAGTTTTCGCCGGTACGCTGAGGCCGTAGCGATGAAAAACGTGCGTGTAAGCGATTCGTTGCAGTCACACTACAGCTACCCGCTCGTAGCGCCTATCGGCCAGCTCGATGAGTCATTCACCCCTGATCTTACGCCGCAACAAATGCTCGAACTCGGCGTGTTCGGTGGGCATTATTTCGAAGTCGAGCACGACGAATTTCCGCCGGAATGGTTCGCGGAGGCGAAGTTGAGTGATGTGCATGATCCAAGCCTCAACTATTTCGCAGTCGATGCCAGCCAACCACGCGCAGAATGGCAACGAAAAGGCTGGATATACCCCGAGGACCCACGCGGTTGGTTTCAGTGGTATTGCCGCTACTACCTCGGTCGTCGCATCGCTGACGAAGACGAACGACAGATACGACGTTGGCGCAATATGAGCCGTCATGTGGCGCAGGTCCAAGGTAATTGCTTGCCTGGCGACGTAGCGTGTCGTCCGCGGCAGCGTCAAGCCTTGCTGCACTGGGCATATGACAGCCGCAAGTACTGAATCAACGTCGATGGATGGTACAATAGGGGCATGGAAGATCAAAATCAAACAGCGCCGCAAAGCGCACCACCAAACCCTACTCAAGTTGTCGATGTGGTAATGCAACCAAAGCCCTCAGAACCTCCAGCATCTGTAGCCGCTCCAGACCCTGAGCTCATTAGTGAGCCAAGCGTCGAGCCGGCTCCTGCGCCCGAGCCCACAGAATCAGATACGCCGGAACCTCAGGATGCTGGGCCAGCCGCAGACACAGCTTCCGTAGATGTGGCACAGCAGACGAAGCCAAAGCATGCATCTACTACGCCAGTTGGCGCCATCATTGTTGCCATTTTAGTTTTTATAGCGCTCGCCACTGTTGCGTTCATTGCCTTCAAACAGGGGCTTTAGCAAGTGGCACGTATTTTTACGAGCCTCAGCGACAGTGAAGTTGTTGAGCTGCTTAAAAACGGTGCCGTTGGTGTTATCCCCACCGATACGATTTACGGACTTGTTTGTGCGGCAAGTCATGAAAGTGCTGTTGGGCGTCTCTATGACATTAAACATCGCGCCAGGCAGCCGGGTACAACCATTGCAGCATCGGTCGAGCAGCTTCAGGCGCTCGGCTTCCCCTTGCGGTCGCTCCGAGCCGTGGAGCATCTGTGGCCCAATGCGTTGAGTGTTGAAATGCCTGCGCGCTCGGTACCGACCTACCTCAGCACCGGTGAACTGACTATGGCGGTGCGCATCCCGGCTGATGAGGGTTTGCGAGGGCTTCTTGCCCAGACAGGGCCACTTATGACAACGAGCGCCAACCACCCCGCTGAACCTGCGGCAACAGATATCGCTGGTGCTCGGCGCTACTTTGGCGACAATGTCGATTTTTACGTTGATGCGGGCGATTTGGGCGTGCGACCGCCCTCGACCATCATCCGTATTATCGATGACGCGATTGATATTATCCGCGAAGGTGCGGTCAAAATTGATGAAAACGGAAGGATAACCCCATGACATTTAACGACTACCAAAAGCAAGCTGCCACGACCGCCATCTATAACGGCGATAAAATGCTCGACCTCTGCCACTGGGCCTTGGGTCTTTGCGGCGAGAGTGGCGAGATTGCCGAAAAATTCAAGAAAATCATCCGCGACCACGGGGCTGACCCATCCAAAATCGACCGAGCCGATATCAAAAAAGAGCTCGGCGATATCCTCTGGTACATAGCCGTACTGGCGCGCGAGCTCGACATTGACCTCGGTGATATTGCGCAGACTAACATCGACAAGCTAGCAAGTCGGCAAAAACGCGGTGTCCTTGCTGGGAGCGGAGACGAGCGGTGAGCGGCCAAAACCTAGGCGCGGTGTATGTGCTGTTTCGTAAGGGCGACGATCTACTTTTTGTGCAGCGCTCTAACACAGGTTATCTTGACGGCATGCACAGTTTGCCTGCCGGTCGAGTAGAAGTCGGTGAACCCTACACGGTAGCAGCCGCCCGAGAAGCGTTCGAAGAGGTTGGCCTGCAAGTTTCACCCGACGACATTGCCTTTTTGTACATGCAACACCGTTTGGGTGAAGATGGCACGGTTTGGACTGACGTGTTTTTTGATAGTGGCGATTGGCACGGCCAGCCGGTCAATGCTGAGCCTGATAAACACAGTGATATCGGCTGGATAGATTGCACCGACTTGCCCGATGTCATAATGCCGTACCAAAAGTACGCGCTTGAGCGCATTGCCGAGGGCAAACTTTACGGTGAATTTGGGTGGAATACCATTGAAAAATAGAACAATAATTGTAAAATATATATAAATGGCAGAAGGCATACGATTTACCAGCGAAAATAGTGTCGACACTCTTGATGATGACGATGATAAATCAAAAAAGAAAAAATCGTCAGCAAGACTGGGTGCATCGGCTGCAACTCTACTTGAAAAGCCTCCTGATGCCCCCAATGTCGCTGAAAAATTGACATCAAATACATGGGATAAACTGCTTGCAGGCTTAGGGCTTGAAAAAGACAGCAAAGCTAAGGAAAAAACAAAAGCCGAGAGTGCGTTGGCTGAACTTGGCGGAGCAAAGCCACTGGCTGAAACCACACTTTCAGATGAAGCAAAAATAGCCACGGGCGAGCAGCTCGAACCTTCTCGTGAGCTTACTGCTACAGAAATGAATGGCGGAGAAGTTGTGATTGATTTGCATACTGCAGAATCGAGCACTGACGAGGGAGAGCTTGCAGTGACTGCCATACCAGAAGCTACACAAACAGGCCCAGAAGCGGCAGATGATCCCGATGAGGCCGAGGATCCTGTACAGGCAACAAGTACACCTTCACCGACTACAACTGGCGGATCGGGTGGAGGTAATGCTGGCACAAGTGGCGGTGGTAGCGGCAGGGGAAGAGGTGGTAATGGCCCGCCGCCTTCGCCTGGCGCCACGCCAAATCCACCGCCACCCCCACAGCGCCCCATACCAACGCCGCAAGCCGCTATGCCTACACCAACTCCAGCTTTTTTCAACTTCAATACCGCACCACCACAGCAAACAGGGCCTAACGCGTTAAACCAACTGTTAGCGCAGCAACGTGCTACTGAACGCGCGGCTCGTCTTGCTAACCATGGACGAGGAGAAGCGCTTGTCGGTGGTTTCATAATTGGAGGCTTAGTTGAACATTTTCGTCACTTGGGCCGCGAGCGTAGGTTCGAAAGACTCGTTAAGAGAGAACATCGAAAGCAAAACAAACGTATTGAGAAAGTTGAGTTTGAGCAAAAATTACTCAAAACTGAGCAAATTGAACAAGCCCGTAAAGTAGAGGCTGAGCGTTATCAACGAAACACCAATGCCAAACACCAGCTAGCCGAAACTGCTCGTATGCAAATGGCGCAAGTAGAAACAGCTAAAAGGACCGCTGAGCAACAAGAGCAAGATAAAGCCCAGCTTATCGATCGGCTCAATGCTCAAGCAATCGAACAAGAGCGACTCGAGGCCGAGCAACTGCTCAAAAACTCCGAAAACCGCATCGAAACGAGCGCCTGGCATTCGATTGAAGTGGATAAAGCTGGCCATGCGGTACAAGAAACAGACATTGCCTATGGCCACGAGTACTACAAAGAGCGTGCTCACGAGACGGGACCAAAAGATGTCACCACGAGAGATACAGTTACAGGCGCAGCTGCACTGACGGCAGCAACCATGCAGCAATCAGCTCAGCAATCACAACAGTCCGATCTAGGTTTGCCGCCAATGCTCGGCATGCCTATCCAGCAGACAGATGTATCATCGAATAGCGCCTATCAGCCAAGCAAGCCAAGTCTCGCCAGCGCCGATGAGACGCCTACCACCAGCCCCGCTTCAGTCCTAGTGTTGCTGGTCATACTGGCGATTGTAGTTTTTCTGATTGTTATACTGATGTAAACATCGAGATTTTAACTACTTTTTGGATTCTGTCCTGAGCCACTCGTCGAGGCTGTTTCCGCCGCCGGCCGTCAGGCACAGGACCGTGTCACCATCGCTGAGGTGTTCACGAATGCTCTGTTGGAGCGTACTATCGAGTGTTGCAGCTTCTGTTTTGCTCTGTGCGGCCACACACAGGCCTTCACGCAGCTTTTCAGGGGTGAGTAGGTCAAGTGACTGGTCCTCACGGGCGAGGTAACTGGGGACGATGTACAGCTTCTTGACGCTGTCGAATATATGCGTCAACTCATCGTGGATAAAATGCTGCCGTGTATTGTGCAGCCCCTCATATATCACCACCAGATTATCTCCGGCGACTTCTTGGCCGAGCTGCAACGCGCCGCGGATTTTTTCGGGCGTGTGTGCGTAGTCACTAAAGAGCCCCGGAACAATCTGTTCAAACCGGCGTGAGACACCGGGGAACTGCTCTAAAATCGTCAACAATTCGCTAACTGCTTTATCGGTGACGCTCGCGAGTGCCTGGGCGACCTGCCAAGCGTTGCGCCGATTGACGTGCCCAGCTAGCTTGATGGTGTCGATGGCGCTGTCGCTATCATTCAACACGATATCTTCTGAAGCATCTGATACGCCGCCGAGCCGCTCACGGTCACTTTCCCAGGTAACGGTCGCGTCTGACTGACTAATAAAATCGCGAAAAGCTTGGTAATAGTCTTCTCGAGTCGGATATATGTCGGGGTGATCCCAGTCAATACCCGTTATGACCGAGAGCTGTGGCCAGAACTGCAAAAAGTTGCGGTCAAACTCATCGCATTCGTAGATAAAATGCCGCGCACTAGGTTCAAAAGCGCCCATTTCGGCAAAACTGCTTTTGGCGGGCAAGATATAGCCGATGGGGATGCCAAGTTGCTTGAGCGTCCAGATAGCCATGGCGGTGGTGGTGGTTTTACCGTGTGTACCAGCTACTGCAATAAGCTTTAAATCTTGATCAACCAATATTTTGTTTAATAGCTCGTCACGCTTACTCATACGGATGCCATTGTCACGGCAAAACTGGAATTCTGGCGCATCGGGTTGCTCGATAGCTACAGCCGAGCTGTAGACATACCAATCTATCGGTTGCCGAGCGTGCGCCGTAGCGATATCGTCGTAGGATTGTCCGATAGTAATGTCGCTGACACCATGTTTTTTGACGTACTCAATATAGAGTGAGTCTTGCTTGTCAGAGCCAGAGACATCGTAGCCCGCTTGATGTGCTACCAGCGCGAGGGGACCGATACCAGTCCCGCCTATGCCTGAAAAGAATATGTGCATACAGTTATTGTAAAGCATAGCTCAGATAACAGATAATGAGGGGTAACAAGCATAGAATTCTTATTTATCTCTGTTGTATACATGACAAATGAAAAAGTAATGATCAATGGTCGACGTTTAACGATTAACGGGTACTGTGTCTACAGGTTTCGTTTAGCCCACCAGCGGTAACTAGCCGAAAGCCCAAATGCAATGACGCTGATAATTGTTACGATAAGACTCCAGCCTGCCAAGTCGGGAGACCATTTGGCCGACACGAAATCAAACTTATACAGCCCCTCGGGGACGTTACCGAGCTGTACGCCGCGGGTTGATACATAGTTTTCTATACAAGCGATAGCCAGAGCGCCACTTGCGGCTTGCCCCTGTGTGGCACAGGCTTGCTGTGCCTCATGGTACAAGCCGGCGTTGTTCTGGCCGAGTTGACCCTGTTGGGCGGCCTGCGCGCGTTCGTAGGTGTATTGCAGTTGTATGGGCGGACGCACTGCATTCGCGCCAGAAGTTAAGCTGGTGTTCATGTGACTATGCACGTGGACCCGCAGTTCGTGAAGCGCGTTTTCAATGGCGGCTTGATCGCCTGACATGTCAGCCGCAGTCACGGCTTCGCGTAACTCGACCATACGGAGGTTGTTACTACGTAGCGCAAAGAGGTTAATCGTTCCAAAAACTAAGGCAAGGACGAGGAAGTACCAAGGGTGAACACGTCGCAGATAGCGCCAGATACGATGAAAGCTTTTAGTGTCCATATTACTTATGATTATAACAGGATTAAAACGTATCATTAACCGATATATCAAAAAGAACACCCGAGAATAATCCCGGGTGTTCTAGAGTGTTTAAACGCTAAACTAAGCGCGCTTGACGGTCAAGAAACCGTTGCGTGGGTTTTCGTTTACTACGAAACCGTCTGGAAGATCGGTTGCTTCTGGGCGCTCATCTTTACTGAAGTAATAGATGGTCTGCTCTTTGCCGCCACGTAGGGTGACTTTCTTTGAATTCAGGTAGTAAGTTACACCCTTTGAGTTCGTGTGCTTGTATGCCATGTTTGGACTCCCTCCATTAGTTGGTACCCCTAACATACTCTGTTACTAAATTGTTTGTCAACACCTATTATCACTGTTAGTAAAAAATTAGAGTTTTTCCACACCGATTGCTCTTGCATATGCCGGCATCCATGCATTACACTTATGGTTGATACTAATAAAATGTAGAAGGTGGTAAAACAGATGGATTTTCGACAATCTTTCCAACAGTCTAATCGTGGTGATGCGCAAGCTCCAGCCGCAGCAGCCGGCAACGAGTCTGTAGCTAAAAAAGTAGTAAATGGCGTAAGCCGGCCTTCAGGTTTGGGTATCCTCAACCTCGTCGTCTTAGTAGGTGCACTTTTACTTATTGGTCTCAGCGCCTTCGCATTTTTGGCAAACAAGCCAGCCAACGAGCAAAAATACGTTAATAATGATCAATACCAAGCAGTCTTCCTGAACAACGGTCAGGTCTACTTCGGTAAAGTTGATGCACTTAACAGCCGCTACATTGACCTCAGTGACGTCTACTACCTCACACAATCAGCTACAACTGGTACACAACAGGCTAGCAGCGATTACACGCTCGTCAAGCTCGGTTGTCAGCAAATCCACTACCCAGACGATCAAATGCTCATCAGCCGCGATCAAGTCACCTTCTGGGAGAACTTGAGCAAGACCGGTAAGGTAGCTAAGAGTATCGCCGACTTCAAGAAGCAGAATCCTAACGGTGAAAACTGTAAAGAAGTTAGCAACACGACTCAGTCAACAACCGCTCCAACTCAGTCAACTGGCGGCGCAACACAAACAACAACGCCAACCACCAACAGCACGACTAACACTACTACTCGCTAGTATAGTCATTCGCTAAAGATTAAAACGCCCCATTTCGGGGCGTTTTTTCTTGCGGTTCATAGCTTGTAACAGATAGAATTTTAACTATAATAGAGGGTAATGAAAAAGCCCATTGTTACAGTTAAAGATTTTCGTAAAGTTTACGATGACAAGCCTGCTGTCGACGATATCTCGTTTGAAGTGTACGAGGGCGAGATCTTTGGTATATTAGGGCCGAATGGAGCAGGCAAGACGACGACGCTCGAAATGCTCGAAACACTCCGCCCAATCGATGGTGGTAGTGCTACGCTGGCAGGTTACGATGTCGCAAAAGACATCGACGCGGTCAAAGCAATCATCGGCGTGCAACCGCAGACACCTTCGTTCGAGGAGAAGACTCGACTTGTCGAGCTGCTCGACTTTTTTGCCGCAACCTACGGTGAAAAAGTAGACGCCATGAGTTTGCTCCGCGACATGCAACTCGAAGACAAGGCAAAAAGTTATGTCGAAAACCTCTCCGGTGGTCAGCGCCAGCGCTTCAGCATCGCCGCAGCGCTCGTGCACAGCCCCAAAGTCTTTTTCCTCGACGAGCCAACCACCGGTCTCGACCCGCAAGCTCGCCGCAACCTCTGGGATCTCATCCGTGACATCCGCAAACGCGGCGTGACTGTTATCATGACGACGCACTACATGGACGAGGCCGAGCTATTGTGTGACCGCGTAGCGGTGATGGACGCCGGCAAGATTGTTGCCCTCGACGCACCAAAGGCACTCATCCAGCAGCTGCTTAAAAAAGGCTTCCACAAGGAACAGCACGTCGAGCAAGCCAATCTTGAAGATGTATTTATCGATCTAACCGGCAAGGATTTGAGGGATTAACCATGGACAATCTTAAAAAAGCTTGGTTACCAGTCCTAACATTCACTCGCATCGACATCAGGCGGCTTTTCCGCGACAAAATGGCGATATTTTTCACGTTTGTCTTCCCGTTACTCTTTTTATTTGTCTTTGGCGGGATCTTCAGCAAAAGCAGCTCGGTCAGTTTCAATGTGGTACTTATCAACCAGTCTAACAGTCCCGTTGCCACATCTTTTGTGAGCGAAGCTAAAAAAGGCAAGATTCTCAAAGTTAACGACACATTAAAGACCATTGCTGACGCAGATGAGAAAATGGCCCGCGGCGAAATCGACGCCACCATCATCTTGCCCAAAGACTTTGGCGTAACTGGGCCAAAAGGCTACCCGACAGGTCAAGCAGTCGTGCGCTACAACAAAAACAGCGAACAAGCTGCCACCACACTTGCCTCAGTCCTCAGCTCTATGTTTGACACCATCAACGCCAAGTTTGTATCGATGGAACGGCCATTTACGGTCGCGACCAAATCTAACGCTAAACAAGGCCTCACCCAGTTTGACTACGTGTTTGCTGGTTTGCTTGGGTTTTCTCTGATGAGCCTCGGCATTTTCGGCCCTGTCAATGTCTTCCCCAAACTCAAAGAGAAGGGCGTGTTGCGCCGCTACCATACGACAACGCTCAAAGTTTGGCAGTACTTTACCGGCAATGTCATGAGCAATGTCGTGGTTGGGCTTCTGTCGGTAGCCGCCATGTTTGCCGTTGGCTTGACGGTGTTTAACCTCAACATGCGTGGCAGTTGGCTGCTAATGGCCCTACTCGTTGTACTCGGCGCTACCATGCTCTTTGGTATCGGCCTCGCCATCGGTGGGTGGGCACGCAACGAGCGCCAAGCCGCACCGCTCGCTCAGATAGTCACCATGCCGATGATGTTCCTGTCGGGCAGCTTTTTCCCACGGTTTATCATGCCCGAATGGCTGCAAAACGCGACGGCGTATTTGCCGCTGACACCGGTTATCGACGCCGCACGCCTGATTATTACCGAGGGCAAGACCTTTGTTGACCTTTTACCACAGTTCGGTCTCATTGCCGCGTGGTGTTTCATCGTCTACATCATCGCCTTCCGCATCTTCCGCTGGGAATAATTGACAGCATGTAGTCATGTGTGTTATAATACCCGTTATATGAGTGGTTACGGAGAGTCTATTTTACCTGGGCAAGAACTAGAGCTTAGCAGAAAGGGTGGTTTACAGCCGCATAGTGAGCTCGTTGGCGATGCCGCAAGTGTTCGCGCTGCATTAGAGCGGGGGTATGAGATTAAGGCTCCTGTGATGTCGCGTCTGGGCGAAGGCTTTTTCTATCGTGGCCTTAAGCAATTCGGCTCCCTCATTATTCGTGAGGGTAAGGAATATGGTGATGTTGAAATTCGCCAAATACACGTCGGAGAAGATGCGGCCACGCTACTTCAAACCGTCAATAACGAGTATTCGAATGCTAGTCAAAACAAACTAATAAGAGCAACTCATCCTAATAATGTCGCCAATGCACTTGAAAATCATCGTAGTGATCAGCTCGAGAGTGGCAAGAGGAACTTTATACAGACAGTTGGCAGCGCGGGTGTATTAGGAGGATTGCCATTTATCAATAATTTACTACAAATCATTCCGTATCAAACAGATCCGCTTCTGTTACTAGCAGCCGCAAGTGGCTCTGTCGTGCTTGGTGTGTGCAAGGCAATTTCGCAGGGCATACAACTTCGAGACGAACACCAAGCGCATCTGCGAAATCTCGCATATCCAGAAGTGCCAGCCAATGCTAGGGAATTGTTCCAATGGCTAACTCCATTACTCGATGAGGTCGCGGTGGCTCTAGATTCTGCGCCATTGCCTGGTGATATCACCGTGAGTAATCGTGCAATTGTAATCAATTTTAAAAATGTAGCAAAAATGCTCAAAAGAGCCGGTGGTCCTGATTTTGAGGATTACAAAGAGATTCTGAGTGACTTACGTGACACCGCAAAGCGAATTGGTTATGAAAGCAATCCGCAAACGCATTCAATCAAACCAGCAGAAGTCATAAAAGACATGTTGGTAAAATCTGAAGGCGAATTGTGGTCTGAAGAGTTTGCGGAGCGTATCCGAGCACTATCAGCTGCCCAGGCTTCTTTGAAACAGAATGAAAAAGCGCTTAAAAACCTGTCGGCTACCATTCGTGACGCGCCAGGAATAGATGGCAAAGCTAAGAAGAGTATTTTAAACAAAAACAAAGCAAAGCTTGAGGACACGGTTGAGTTATGCATGTTGCAGATTTTCAAACTCAACGCATTACATAATGAAGCTAAAGCGGCTCACACTGTAACAGAGGTAGCTGATCCCTATGTTATCCCAGACATATTAGAAGAAGAGTTGAAGTCGGAGGGGGTTGAGCCGGAAAACCCTGATAGCACCCCACAGAATCTCGGGTGGTTGGTGATGCAAAATGGTAAACCGATTTCAAACGAACCTGTCCAAGACACCGCTCAAATTGAAATGAAGTAGTTAAGCGAGTTTGATCTCATGCGGTTTGCTGAAAAGTGCTCGGACTTACTCACCGGCTGGCGGCCTATTGGCACTGCAGAATTAAATATGCGCTAGCTAGCGCATAAGGGGTAAACATTGACAAAATGGCACAAAATGTGCTAATGTTTAGAGATGCGACCACCTAAGATTCCGACAAGTTCACCCGAACATCCTGGCCCCGACCAAGGCGAATTGGTGACGTTCGATTTGGTCCTCGATGGCAACACCGACCCAGCCCAGGCAGGGCCGCCACGAGTCGAGAATATCACAGTGGTACCAGAAGGAATTTTCCCCACCGACCAACCGACGAAGTCAGAAGGTGCCATTGCCGCGAACGCTATCGCTGCTGAAGTAGGAGCGAAAGCTGAAGATACTGCCAAAAGAAGTAGGGCTCAGCGTGGCATACATAGCCCAGAACGGCATGGTGACGGCAGCGTGCGACTTGGTGACGTTTTTTATCACGAAGGTAAAAGGGTAATCGTCACCGAAAGGAACTATGACGAAGCAAGCGTGCTTTATCGGCGTCGGTGGGAAGCGCGGCAGAAAGCCCAGCCTACGCTTGGTAGTAATGCTATCCAGGGCGTAGTCCAGGACATTGCCAATCGTTTAAGCATGGATGCGGCAATTGCAGTGCCAGATGCCAAACCCGCCCCAAAACCTGTGCTCCAGCCCGAATCCCAACGTGAAACTAAGCTTGAGCCTCCTCCATTTGGCTCAGTCGAGCGGATTTTGGCGCTTCGTGATGCAAACTGGGCAGGCTTTTTACCCACGACTAACACCGAGAAAAACGATGCCTTCAAGCTCTTGCAAGCACTAGAGACAGAAAGAGGTGTATACGACTTTCTGATGAGCATTTATTACCATACGAAGGATGTTGAACTTAAGCGGGCAAACCCCGAAACAGGTGAACTAGTGCGGACTTTTTACGAGGCGAAACAACTTGCTCGTCAGGCGGTCATAAGTGTCATCCATGAGATGGGCGATAAGCTACTGGGCTCCATGGCGGAATATGACGATCTAGAAGCACTGAAGGCTATTATCGACGAGACAGACAACCCAGATCTTACCATGGAAGAGGTACGAAAAGAGCATGACCTCAAGCCTAATCGTGCTGATGCAGCGGTGGTTCGGTACGTCGACACACAGCCAATTTATGAACATGAGATTGATTTGCCTATTACACCGTTCACGGACAGGGAAGAACGTCCATCATCTCGCCCGCTGCCGGGGAAGAATAAGACAGTAATGGACCCCTACACGGCTGCTGTTTTGCTAGGCCGTGATGAGATGGCGCGAGGCTATGTGCTAGGCCGAATGACTGAAATAAAAGTCAAAGATATGCGAGGTGTCATTCCTGTGATCATGAATGAAGATATGGTACGAGCCAATTATTGGTTGCAAGTTCTTTCGCGCGTCAAGGGTCAGTATAAAAAATTTGCCGACAATATATTCGACGAGCTGGACAATCAGGCAGCGGCGAATAAGGTACAATAATTAGGCTATGACGTATGATGATTTGCCGAAGCCGTTTTTTGTGTTGGCACCGATGGATGACGTAACAGACACGGTCTTTCGTCAGGTAGTAGCCGCATGTGCGCCACCCGACCTGTTTTTTACCGAGTTTGTGAACGTCGATGGGCTGATGAGCGCCGGTCGACCGCAGCTTCTCAAAAAGCTTCGTTTCGCTGAAAGCGAGGGGAGGGTAGTCGTGCAATTGTGGGGGCTAAAACCCGAAAACTTCCGTGCCGTGGCCGAGCAAATCGCCGATGGCTCGCTCGCCCATGAGCTTGGTCTGCCAGACGGCGTCAATTTTTGCGGCGTCGACCTGAACATGGGCTGTCCGGCCAAAAGCGAAGTCAAAAGTGGCACCTGCGCTGCCCTCATCCGCCCAGAGAGTCGTGAGCTTGCTCGGCAGATTATCGAAGCCGCCAAAGAAGGCTTAGCCGGCGAGCTACCAATCAGCGTCAAAACTCGGGTAGGTTTTAGCGCGGTCGATATGACGTGGTTTGAGTTTTTGCTCTCCCAAGACCTCGACATGTTGACGGTGCACGGCCGTACTCGTAAGCAAATGAGTAAAGTACCGGCCGACTGGGAGCTGATTGGCCGGGTGCGGCAGATGCGTGACGACATGGGGGCTCGGACACTCATCGTCGGCAACGGCGACGTGCTGAGCCACGCGCAGGGTGCAGAGCTCGCTACTCGCCACCGGCTCGACGGAATTATGATCGGCCGCGGTGTCTTCCACGACCCATTCGTGTTTTTAGAGGACGGACCTATAAAGTGGGCGGATTATGATAAAACTATGCGGCTTGATCTGTACCGCAAGCATGTCGAGCGGTTTGCGGAGACGTGGCAAAACGGTGAGCGACCAGTCCACACCCTCAACAAATTCTGCAAAATATACATCAACGGTTTTGACGGCGCCAGCGCGCTTCGTAGCGCACTCATGATGGCAGAAAGTTCCCGCGAACTACTCGACTTGCTCGACAACGCTCAGAAGTCGCACGAGACCAAATTTGTCTCGCAGCCAGCCGTACCTTATGATACTTCTATGACAAAAGAAGTTAAGGCGATAATTTTTGATTCTGACGGCACGCTTCTCGACACGAGGCAGCTGATATTACAGGGGTACAAAACGGTATTAGAGCGGCATGGCCTGAACCATCTTGCGACTGACCAATACATAAGCGATCACATTGGCAAGCCGGTGCCTGAAACCTACCAACAGATTCTTGCAGGGCATAACATCGACATACCCATTGAGCAGCTAGCGGCCGAACATGATGTAGCGCAAGACCAACTGGTTCACTTGATTAAACCCTACCCTAAAAGCGCGGAGCTTCTCAGAAGCTGGAAGCGCATGGGCATCAAACTGTGTCTCTTTACATCTGGTAAACAAACGATGATTGAGCGCAATTTTACTGCTGCGGGCATGCCAGACATCAACGATATTTTCGATGCTATTATCTCGGCAGATGACAATATTGCACACAAACCTGAGCCCGATGCTATCGAAGAACTCATGCGCCAGATAGATGTAAAGCCAGAAAATGCTGTCGTTGTTGGCGACCATGCATATGACATGATTGCTGCCACCCGAGCGCACGCCGGCCTATGTATCGGTGTTTTGCACGGCTTTGGCACCTCCCATGAGCTGCTGAACGCTGGCGCTGACTTCTTGGCCGACAACCTTTCTAGTCTCAATGACCTCATGCGTTTCGCAACAGATTAAACTCACATCACAGTTAAGTTTTGTGAGCAACGTTGAGCGTTTTGGCTTAGCGCAGCGGGGCTGTATGTATTATTACAGCAGAACACGATACGCTGGGGTACAGTGAGTCTGTAAGGTTAATAATGGAGGTTTGACTATGAACAATGAACCAATCAGGCAAACTACCACAGAGCGGGTTGCAACAGACGACGGTGTGGCCGAGCAGCGAACCGTTGAAGTGCCACGAGAAGAGCGTCCGGTAACCGCACTTGATGACCACCGTATGAATATGGCAGAGCGGGTTATCTGGCTCATAGCCGGGATTATCATGGGGCTGATTGCGCTCCGTTTCGTTTTGCGATTGCTCGGCGCTAACCCCAATAACGGCTTTGCTGATTTTATCTATACCATCAGCTACCCATTTGCCGCGCCATTTTTCGGCCTGTTTAACTACACGGCAAACTTGTCGAACGGACGCTTTGAGTTTGAGTCTTTGATAGCGATTTTGGTCTATGCATTCGTGGCGTGGCTACTCGCTAAAATTGTTACCATTGGCAAGCGATAAGCACGCAGTGCAAATATAACAGAGGTGATGTCAACGCTTGAGCGCTGCTGGGTTAAAAAATGTGACGCTTGCGGCCAACGGTGAAGGCTGTGCCAACGAGGATCAAACACACAACTATCATGACAAGGAAAGTTTCTTTGTCATGCATCCAGGGCAGGGGGATGTTCATTCCGTACATGCTGAAAAACATCGTCGGGATAGATATAAACACCGATGCGAGTGTCAGTATTTTGATGGTGCGGTCAAGCCGGTGCGAATTGATGAGTGAGTAGGTACGGCGGATCGAATCGAGCGATTTAAGGCTCGCTGCACAGGCCTGGATGGACTGCTCGTTATTGAGTACGACCGTGTCGACAACTTCGCGGTGGCCGGCGAAATCATGCAGGGTATTGGTTGATAGCAAGTGGCGCAAGGCAGAATTGGTGGGTTCCAAGGAGTTCAGTAGGTCATTGAGGCTGTCTTCGATTGCCACAAACCCAATAAAATCTGGCACTCCGACATCACGTTTTCCGAGTCGACTGTGCAAATGGCGGATGCGCCGTGATAAGTCATGAATGATAGTGTCGTACTGTGAATCAATTGCGAGCAAGATAGTCAGCATGAGGAGTACGGGGTCGCTGGCGTCAGCTATGGCGTGTTCACCCGAATCGGTCAAAGCATCGAGTTGGGGTAAACGGTCGCTACTGATACTTATGAGCTCATGGGCACGTAACGCGAACAAGATTGGGGCAGTACTGATGGTACCGCTTTCTGTCTGGTAGGCAAAGCGCGTGATGATGTAGGTTGCGTCATCGACCGTTTCAAGTCGGGGGATTTCATAATGGTCCAGCGCATCATGCACGAGACGTTTGGGCAAGCCATGTTTTTGCACTAGCTCGGTTATGTCGGTTTTTGACGGCGCCTCGACATATGTCCATAGAGCCGATGGTTCTTGGTCGGTTGAGTCTGCCTGCGGATAGTACGTTTCAATCATCTGGTGCCCACGTTATTATCAACAGTATACCACTGACATAAGCGTTTACACGCACCTAAATTTTGAGCTATCTCACTGGTTTAAATACTCAAAGGCGGCTCGCAGTAACAGGCTGCCATTTCGAGTTCCGAGCGGCGAATGAGGTACGCCCTTCACGACAGAAACTTCCACAGCAATATCGTTGTCTAGCAGAGTCTTTTTGAGTTCAGATGCGGGGAAAATCTCATCGTTTTCACCGCAAATGATGTGTAGTTTTTTATTAACTTCAATAATACGTTTCAAATCGGGTATTGCGTTATGCAAAAGCCCAGAGTCGTACTGGGCACGAGTTTTTTCGTCGCCGAAGCGTACTTTTTTGGTCAATTGCCGGTGATTATGCCTGAGTCGGTTATCTGTTAGCAGGGCAGGCACTTGGTGGTAGGCATTTTTTAAGATGCGCTTTTTGAATTCAGCGATTCTTGCCGTGTGATTACCGCTAAACGAAGTGTGATTGAGACCGAGCGGCTGCAAGAGGACGAGCTTGTCCAAATATTGCGCATACGGGTCTTGGCCCAACAATTGTAGCACTGACGGCGTTGCCTGTGAATCGGCGATTACATTGACTGTTTTGATCAGATAATTGTCGACAATAGCCTGAAGCGCGCTACGAGTATAGCCGAGCATGTAGGCTGGTATGTCACTGCCGTCGTCTTTGGCGTGCCAGTGTGGCGCGCCTTGCGCAACGATGGTGCCGGATGGGCAAGACTCAGCGACCCATTTAGGCAGTTTACCAATCTGAACGGTGCCGAGAAAAATAACTGTCTTAATGCCGCCACTCAAATCGGTGTGCCACAAGCTGTAGCGGATGGATTTGCCAGCGTACGAGTAGTCTAGGAGTTGCTCGTGTGCGATTGTCTTACTCATGCGGTCATTATAGCTTAGACGCGATAAACAAGGCGTCCAAGTCACTTATCTGCTTACTGGTGGGGGTACTTGGACTTGAACCAAGGACCAATCAGTTATGAGCCGACTGCTCTAACCACTGAGCTATACCCCCGCCAGAAAGAAGACAAATTGTGAGGTGCTGTCTGGGAACCCAGACATTCATCGAGGTCATTATAACAGATGGCGCGGGTGGTATACTACTTGTATGCCCGATACGCCAATAAACAACCAAAAAATGCGAGGCTACCTCGACAAAATCACAGCCTACATCCTCAGCCTTCGTGATGTTCGCAATGTCGGTGTACTGGCCTTTGTGGCACTGATAATCATAGTGAGCTATAGCGGCGCACGCGCTGTGCAAACCAACTATACATTGCAAAAGAAGGTCTATGAGCTTGCTAAAACTAACGAAGTGCAAAGCCTGACAAATGCCAATCTCGATCTGACCAATCAATACTATAAAACCAGCCAATACCTCGAGGTCGCCGCTCGCCAAAACTTAGGGTTGGCCGCCCCTGGCGAGACGGTGCTGCTTGTTCCCAAAGCTGTAGCCATAGCTCACACCGTACCGATGCCGACAGACACGGCAGAAACCCCCAAGGCCGAAAAGGCACTTCCGAAGTGGCAGCGCAACTTCCGCGCCTGGGTCGATTTCTTTCTCAACCGCAGCGGTTCAGATTGACAGGCCCTTTTGTCTCTGGTAAACTATTTAAGCTGTTATCGCGGGATGGAGCAGCGGCAGCTCGCATGGCTCATAACCATGAGGTCCCAGGTTCGAGTCCTGGTCCCGCAACCAAGAAAAACGAGTCACCTACGGTGGCTCTTTTTTCTTGGCTTTGGCCCACGCCTCGAACCTGGATTATTTGCGATAAAAAATCTTAAATAATCGTTTTTAACGCAATATGTGTAAAACTTTTTAAAATGCGAGTTAAAGTTATTATTGAAAGTATGATAAACTTATTTACAGTAGTGTTATTTTATAACAGATATGATATTATTAGAAATGTTAAACTTTAAGGATAAGCATGGCAAAGTTTGTACACTTTGATCTAAAACTTCCAGAGCCAAAATGGACCTCTCCATTAATCGCGAACATTATGGAGCTTTCAAGGCTGAAAGACAAAAGGCTCATGACTGCCAATTTGGATATATTTTGGGAACTGAAGAACCTATTTCAGGATTTAGAGAATTGGGCTTCAGCAAGGATTGAGGGCAACCAGACAGAATTAATTGATGCGGTTTCTGCCGAAGTCGACACTAAGACAAAAAGCTCTGTTGATTACCAAGAGTTACAGAATTTGAAAAGTACGACAGTATTTATTGATGACTACCTGAAAGACCCCAAAAATAAAATTGACAGAAACTTTATTCTTGAGATTCATAAGAGAGTTGTGGATGGGCTGCCTGTTGGTGAAAACCTACCCGGAGATGCGACTCCAGGGCGCTTTCGAGCAAGAGAAGTAATTATTAGCAAATCAGAACATAAGCCACCGATGGCAGTGAAAATTGATGATTATTTTAGGGAACTTCAAAACTTTATCAATGAGCCAAATGACACCCAGAATGATTTTCTAAAAGTTGCCGCTGCGCACCATAGATTCGCATGGATTCACCCATTTTCAAATGGTAACGGTAGGGTTGCTAGGTTGTTAACGTATGCAATGCTGCAAAAACAGGGCTATGGCGTGCACAAAGCACATATTCTGAACTCCTCGCTTGTATTTTATTCAGATAGGAATATGTACTACAAACAGCTTGCAATAGCAGATAAAGGAACAAATGCAGGCTTGCTAGACTGGAGCCACTACTTTATCGGGGGATTACTTGAAGAAATCAAAAAAATTGATAGACTACTTGACGATGATTATGTTGACGCAAAATTAATTGAGCCAACTCTTAGGACCGCTCTTGATGCTAAGAGAATTAGCGACCAAGAATTTAAAATACTGATGCACTCGCTTCAAAGTCCGCACAAAACATTTTCCTCAAAAGATATAAACGACGCCCTGGGTGAGGACATAAAGCAGGTTCAAAGGTCACGGATACTCGCAAGAATGAAGAAGTCATTATTGATAGAGCCAGCCTTTAACGCCAAGCAAAGATATGTCATTAAGCTAACCTCACCATTGTTAATCCGATACGTCGTGGACATCCTCATAGATAATGGTTTTATCAAGCTGCCCGTTAAACCAGTAGCGCAGTAGGGGTTTTCTTCTTATAGCCCAGCTCGGCTCTGGGGCTAGCCAGCTAAGCTGGAGTGGTCACAAATTCGGCGAAACTTTAAAATTCAATAATCGTGCCGAAGCAGTATAATCAAACTATGACATCCAAAACCAATCATCTAGTTTTCAGATCAGAGGATACTCTTGGTTCGAATGACGCGGAAGATGATAAGGAGTATCTCTTAAATTGCTTTATAGACGTCGGTGACTATAACCAGTTATTAGATTTTAGTAATAAAAGGTGTCTAGTCCTTGGTCGTACCGGTATTGGTAAAACAGCACTAATAACTAAGCTACAAGAAGAGCACGGCGACAAAGTAATAGTTATCAAACCCGAGTCTTTGGCGATGCAGCATATCACTAACTCAACCATTATTAGATATATGAATGACTTAGGGATTGAGCTAAACACTTTTTATAAATTACTTTGGCGGCACGCACTATGCGTTGAAATATTCCAGCACCACTTTAAGGCTGTTGATAGAGCCGAGGGCGAAGATATATTATCGAAGTTAAGATACAGATTCAAGAAGCAAAACACTCATAATTATAGAGCGCTGAATTACCTTGAGGAATGGAAGGATAGTTTCTGGGAAGTATCCGATAGCCATGTTGTTGAAATGGTTTCCAAAACTGAGAAAGCATTACAGGGGACCGTTGGGGCGGCTTACCAGGGAATGGGTGGTGAAGTAAAAGGTAACACAACAATAACAGACGAAGAAAAAACTGAGGTTAAAAAAAGAGCCCAAAGTGTCGTTAATGATCTGCAGATGAAAGAAGTGTCCGATCTGTTGGAGATGCTGAATGAAGTCATAGAAGATAGACTACAGCGGTATTATATCGTTATAGACAAACTCGACGAGGGCTGGGTTGATGATAGTCTTCGATATAAATTGATAAAATCACTCATTGAAACAGTACGAGATATAAATCGGGTTGAAAACATAAAGCCCATTGTACTTCTGAGGGTAGATCTACTAGGTCATGTATTCGACCTAACTAAAGATATAGGGTTCCAGGAGGAAAAATACAGGTCACTTTATTTAGATGTGCATTGGACAAGAGAGCAGCTAATAGACATGATTGATTCCAGGATAGATTATCTTCTAAAGTCTCGATACCAAAGCAATAAAAAAATTAGACATACGGATATTTTGCCTGATGAAGTTTGTGGTCAGCCTACGATTGATTATATAATCCAGCGTTCCTTAATGAGGCCGAGAGACTTGATAGAGTTTTTTAATATTTGCATTCGTGAAGCGGTAAACAACAAGACTATCAGCCCTGAACAAATAGTGGAAGCGGAAAGAGAATATTCGCGCAGGCGGCTAGAGTCAATAAAATATGAGTGGAAGGCCGACTATCCGGGTCTATCTTTCTGGCTAAAAATATTGAAGAAACGACCGGCATCTTTCTCGGTGGGTGATATCCAAATGGCAGACGTCAGAGATCTTTGTTTGGAATATGCAGTTGATAGTACCATTGATGGACAATCGTTAATTCTGGATAAATTATATATAGCTGCTAATAAAGTTGTGAACAATCAAATGACAATCGATAAGTTTAGGGATCAACTCATTTTTGCCCTATATAATACAAGCGTCGTAGGTCTCGAGCTTGAATCGGGCGATAAATCAATATGGTCATTTGAGATGAAATCTATCGCATTAATTGACGATATTAATGATAATACTGTCATATGCATACACCCATGTTTCTGGAGTGCATTGAAAACCGTTGTATAAACAGTCCAGTTAGTTATAGATGTACTCCTAGTTGTTACTTGCGGATGCGGGTGCGGAGTTTGAGGTTCGAGAGGTACTGTTCGGGAGTGATGTTGAGATTGTTGCTGAGGTAACTCATGTGCTTTTGGACAAACACTGAGCTCTCGGTCTCTTCCATCGTAGTATAGATGCTCTCGGTGTTGTACAGCGGGTCGGCTGCAATCGCCAAAAGGTCGCGTCGAAATGCTTCGGCCTCGTCAGAGGCTAGAAACTTCTGCCTGCTCTGCGTATTGGTCATCACGATGCCGACTTTTCTTTTTTGGGCTTCTTAACTTCTTTTCTGCCTTTATCTTTGGCCATGGTAAACCTCCTGAAGGGTGTGTCTAGGTGCTTAATGCAGCTAGTAATACCTACTAGTATGAGGCCAAACCGGTTTTAAACCTAATTTTACAGGCAACTGTATCTGTTAAAGCTAGTGTGTCGTAACGACCGTTCAATGACAAAATTTGTACTTAGCGGCTCGTAAACGTCTGTACTTTTTCAGATGTGTTGCCGGCGCGGTCTTTTGCATGTACGACCAATGTGTGGCTGCCACGAGTTACGGGGAAGCTCTTGCTGATGCTACCGGTGCTAGCTGTCGACACGACATTGCCGTCGAGAACCACCTCAAATGAAGCCACTTGGTCATTATCGGTGGCGGATGCAGCCACCCAGACCGATTTCCGTATGCGTTGTGTTGCCGAAGGTGAAGTTACAGTAATAGTCGGTTTTTCGGTGTCTGGTGGGTACAAACCTGCCGGTACTGTAATGGTGGCTGATGCGGTGCTTCTCGAGTTACCGTAAATGTCATAGGCGATAGCTTTGAGTGCGTAGGTGCCACTCGCAACGCCGGAGCCATTCCATTTGAGTGCATAACTACCCGGGTAGTTTGTCGTGTGGGTGAAGCAGGATTCTGAGCCGCCGATGCTAAAGCAGCCGCTATAGCTACTGGCCTTACCACTAGTGTAGCCTATGAGTGTTTCGCCGACATAGAACTCAACTTTGTCGATGCTTGAAATGTCAGAGGCGTTGACAGCGAATTCGTTGCTGGTGGTAGCTGTGTAGGCTGCCGTTGGTGCAATAAGCGTTGCGCTTGGCGGCGTCGTGTCGGTGATGAGCGGGTTGATTTCGGCCTTGAACATCTCGCTATCGGATGTACCGATGTACAATGTGTTGCCCAGAACGGCGAGTGACCGTGAGTTGTTCGGCGCAGCCGTAACTTGCTCCCAAGTGGTAAGGTCTTTCGAGCGCATAACAAACATGTCAGAATTGGCGTACGTCAAAATGTAGACGTATCCATCACTATGTACCTTATAGTCGCGAACGCTTGAGCGTACAGTCGTGGTACTGCGACCATCATAGGCGACGAGCGAGCCACCGCTTGGGCTAGTCTGAGCTAAGATCTTGCCAGCAAACTCAGCACCGTTATGGGGGTTGTACGTGAGAGCAATAGGAGTTGTTTTAGACCAGCTTGTGCCGCTCAGTACCCATGCCTGGGTCTGGGGTTGTGCGCCGTTAAAGTCTGAGGTGCTCAGGTTTTGGGCGTATATTTTGTCGCCAAGTTTAGCCACGAACATCATGCGGTTAAAACCGCCGCGCGATGGCACGCTGAGTGACTGATTCCACGTTACGCCGCCGTCGGTGCTACGGAAGACTTTGGCAACCTCATTGTAGGCGCTGCCTTCATCGAGCGAACCGACTAGAAATAGATCTGTTGGGCTGAGGCTAGCTATGCCAAAAACGTGCGTCATTGTGGCTTTATAGACATTCGTCCAAACTGGCTTACCCGATGAAGCATCTGCCACACTGTAGGTTGCGCCGTTATGTGACTTGGGGTCGGTGTGTACACCGTAGAGCTTTGTGCCGATGGTACTCCAGATTTCAATTTCTTCGGTGTCGGCAATGTGTTCCGGCGTGGTTGCAAACGAGTTGGTCATGGGGTTGAATGGTGTGACCGATACTGGCCCAGTGTTTTTGTCATAGTCGCCGTAACCGGCATAAACTTTGCCATTCCAGGCCGCGAGCGACTTGAGTTGACGCCCCGTAGATGTATCGGGCTGATTGACTGCTTGCGGGTGTGTGCCGACATATTGAAACGCTGTGGCGCCCGAGAAAAATACCATTTTGGTACCAATTGCGCCAAATACAATAAGCCAGAGGCCAATGATTACCGGCTTAGGTAAACTTATAAGTTTTGACCACAAACTTTTCTTTTTGCTTCTGCCTTTACCGACGACTGCTTTTGCGGTAGATTTGGTTACTCTGCGGTTTGTTGCCATAGTTTTTGGTGCCCTCTTTTTTGTATTTTCTTAGTATTTGTCATAGTGGTTATTCTTATGCAGATACACCTATAAGTCAAGCAAATAACGTAGAGTACTACGATGCTAAAAGTTGTACGGTGCCCGCAATCGAAACGTAACTATAAGCAAGACGAGAAATCGTCGACATAGCTTTTATCGTGTGTGTAGTGCCGAGAAAAGCCACGCGAAATGTCATTTTGAGCATTGAGTCGTGGTTCTGCGAGCGCATCGTATTCTAGTGGTTTCGTGTCGACGAGACGAGGGGCCTCGGCGCAAATGCTCGGCCAACTATCACGTGATAGATTGCGCAAATAGGTCGTATCGAGCATGCCGACGCGGTCTGAGCGCTGCACGATGTTTTTGCGTGCAATGACTGCGTCTGGGTTGGCTATGGCTGCTACCATCAGTACAATGAGCACAATATACCAGCTGCCGGCATAGAGCTGTTTTGCCGTGATTTTGCCGTACAGCCAGAGGAGTAGGGCAGCACAACCAAGCGCGACACATATCAACCCCAGATGCGCCACAAACCGTGCTTCCGTCCAGCCGTAGGCTGACTCGTACAAACTGAGCCGCTTCCAAGCCGAAACCACGATGATGCCATTGAGCACAACCAGTGCAGCGGCAGCGGAGCGTAAGTTTTTGGCAGTATGTCCCTCGTGCGTAGCCGTAACTACGCCCTTGATGGCAGCACTAGCCAGCAACGTCGCGACAAGCAGTTGACCATAGCCTTGACGCGCATACTCGGCATAGGTGAGCCCTTCAGGCAACTTCCCGCCCGAAAACAGGAAGTACAGCTGGACTGCGACAAACGCAGCAAATATAGCCAGTAGGGTGATGAAAATTAACAAACTATCTTTGTGGGTAAGCTGCGTGTGCAGCGTCAAAGAAGGTTTCGCATTGCCAGATAATGAGCGGTAGATAAAGAGCGCGATGCTGCTGGCAGCAAACGTCCAAAACGCAATCGACACGATACGACCGACATCAAACCGCTCAAAGAAACGAAAGAAAGAAGCAAGCGCGTCGCCCAGCCCACTAAACAAGTTGCCGATCACAGCATCGGCCGAGACAAACAGTACGATGAAAACAAACGCCAGCCCCACTGCGATAAACGCACCACGACTTATGTTGATACTGCGCTTGCTCTTTTTTTGACGGATAGCATCGAAGTAAGCCCGCGGAGTGTTGAGTGCATTTCGCAGATACACCGTGATTGTTTCGCGCCAGCGGTTGAGCAGGGGCATCGCATTGAAGTTGTCAAAAACGGAAGTGCCCACAAGTAGGAAGAGCGCCACGAGCGTGATGACAACTGACCAGAACTGAACAAGTGGTGACGCGCGGAAAAACACTAGTATCGCATTGGCAAGGGCGATTGCAGCGTAAAGAATGGTGTGATTGCGCAACGGTTTTTTGGCAACCAACGTGGCTCCAATGCACACCCCAACCCACAGCGCGGTAAACAGTACAAAATTCAACCCGAGTAATCTTTGCCGGAGCAATGCGTCGAGCACAAGCCCTACTAAAAGAGCCATAACAAGGGTGATACTAGCGGTGAGTCGACTTTGTTTCATATAGAAATAGTATCATACCTAGCAAAACGCAAATTGCGATCGCGGAAAGTTTATTATGAATCCAATTATCTTCAGCCCCGTCACCCAGAACTCGTCTAATAATCCTGTTGGTTCTATCTATCTCTTCTGATCTTCCGAATTCTTTCCAAAGGGGGCTATCCGTATACAAAACACACAATACAAACTAAAACGCTTAAATTACAATTTGCTACACAATATAACTTGACAAAGAGCTAATGTTTTGCTACAATGTGTATGTAGTCTTGAAAAACAAAAACGAAAAAAATGTTTTCAAAACTACCCTAGAGTTACCTAACTTTTCTAGACTCTGACGGTACAAGTCCGAGCTATGCAAACCATCCATACAACAAAATCAAAGGAGGCTGCTTGGTAATCGCACGGCACCGGCTGGGACATAGAAAGTTACGTACAAAAAAACAAAAACTAACCAAAACAAACATAATCTGGGCTCATGGGGCTTCTATAATGACGCCCTTTGACAAGTCAGAGAAAGGTCAAAGTGCAAACCGTGTTGTTTGCTATGAACCAAGGCTGGGCGTATGAATTGGTGCCATGCACTGATGAAGCGATCCTCGCCGTCGACAAAGAGTTACAACTACTCTAAGTCGACCACCAACAATATACCCCGCTGTACCGGCGGGGTATTTATATTTGGTTGCATCTGTCGGGAGCGGGGTATTACTGTGGCGTTGTGGTCTTTTTAGGAGCGGCGGTCTCTCCGAGCACGATAATGATATCGGCGTTGGGATAGTTGGCCTTAAGGGTGGCATCGCTGATAACGGTAGCGGTGTACTTTTTCTTGAGCGCGGCGAGGGTGTTGGGCTTTTTGCCCGATACGTCAACGAGCGTTGTGGCAGGTTGTACGGTGGCATTGCCCTGCGCTGCAATACTCATACCGAGCGACGACAGCGCGATTGCTTGTGTCCGAGCTAGGCCGGGTGTTTCGGTCGCATTGAGCACGACGACACTGGCTGCTTCTTTGGTGACGGGTGTAGCAGTAAAGAGTACTTTGATTTGTTTAGCTATCTCATCGTAGTTGTCAACACCAGCGGCAGGGATGAGCGTCGACTGACCGTCTGGAGTTGTAAAGTTGGCGAGCATGGTCGTGCGTTCGCCTTTCAGCGTGTTGATATTGTAAGAGTCGATTTTAGTTGGGTCGATGTCTTTGGCATAGGAGTACAGTGTTTGAATCTCTTTGAGCTGGAGGTCGGTTTTGACATTTGAGCCGATGGCGGAAACGAGGTTACTAATCTTGAGTGGGTTCGAAAGAGTTGAGCTTTTGAGGGCTTTATCACGAATGCCAAGCAACATGTTGCGTTGGTGCTCGGTTCGGGTGAAATCAGCATTGAAACCATACGAACCATAGCCTTCTCCGCGGGCACGGGCGAGGTTGAGGGCTTGCTGGCCGTTAAGCTTAACCGGACCGTTCGGGTACTTTGCCAGTGCACAGCACGTTCGGGAAGTCCAGTCGAGGCTTGAATCGTAGATGCCTTTGGGGTTGTCGCTCTTGATAGTAATAGTGATGCCGCCGACCGCATCGACCGCATCTTTAAAGGCGCCGTAATTGACAAGGGCAGTGTAGTGAATCGGCAAATCTAGCTCGGTCTCAACAACATCAACAAGTGTATTCATGCCGTCAAAGGTGTAGGCGGCATTGATTTTGCTGTGCCCCTCGCCTGGTATAGCTACCCACATATCGCGCGGTATGCTGAGCATCATGGCGGTATTTTTCTTGGTGTCGATGCTGAGAACCATAATAGAATCGGTCAGTGCCGCACCGTCGTGGCCGGTGTCGTCAACTGAGTTGCCAGCGACCAGCACGTTGACACGGCCGTTTTCATTCTTGAGCGGGGCGCGCTGGAAGGCGCCGAGTAGTGCGAATGGGTTGTTGTTGCCTGTAAGTTTGATGATGTCGAAAGCAAACCGAGCGCCAAATGCTAAGACGGCGAGTAGCAGTAGGATGCCGAGGGTTTTAAAAACTTTTTTAACCCAACCACTCTTTTTCTTTGGTTTTTTCTGTTTGGGCGGTTTAGCTTGCGGGGATGGAGCTGTAGTCGGCGTTGTTGTAGCGGCTGCCGTAGGGCTTTGGCGAGGACGATCGTTGTAGGTGGCTGCTGGTGGAGTGGCTTGTGGTCGTGTCATGGGCTGCTGCGTGGGGGTTGGTTGCTGTGGTTTTGGCAGTATATCGCTCGGACGCTGAGAATTAGCTTGAGGTACGCTTCGAAAAACTGGCGAAGTAGGGGAGTTGTTAGGGCGAAACCCTGGGCGGCGGGGTTGTTGCCCGCTGCCGTTAACAAACCCGTCAACACTCGCCGCTCGCAAGCGACGCTGAAAATCATTTAAATCATCGGCCATTGCTTCGGATTAGTATAGCGCAAACCATCAGCTTTTTGAACCCTGAAAATGAGTTCCTTCTCAGACGAAGCATATGCAGCCGTGTGCTCGACTCAATGCATGAACTGGCTGGAATTGTTCGCGCTATTCTGTTACAATCTCATCCGTTGGAGTGTGGTTGGATAGTTCTATAGTTGGATGGTTGTATGGTAAACAACTTAACCGTCGAGACCATCCCACTATCCTACGATCTCACAATTAAACCATTTTCGGCGGCGTAGCTCAGCTGGTTAGAGCACAGGACTCATAAGCCTGGGGTCAGTGGTTCAAGTCCACTCGTCGCTACCAAGAAAAATACCTCATCGTAAGATGGGGTATTTTTCTTGGCTAGCTCCGAACAGATTTGAACCACGTCAGAAGTGAGCGAAGCGAACGGGTGGTTCGTGGAGTGAGTGAGGCGAAAGAAAGCGACGAAGTCATTTTCTTTTCCGAATGAACGGAAGAGGTCGCTAGACCGATAGTCCACTCGTCGCTACCAAAGTAAAAACCCGACCACTTGCGTCGGGTTTTTACTTTGGCTCCGGGCTGGACTCGAACCACTGACCAGCAACGACGAAGTCGGGGCGTAGGTCTGTGGGTCGCGGAGTGAGTGAAGCCCAGAAAGAATCGGGTTCTTTCTGGCGAGCGAACAGAGGAGGGCAAAGCCTGATAGTCCACTCGTCGCTACTCAGGTTTGATAAGTTCAGGTGAGGCGAGCAGGAGGGCGTAGAGCTCGTCGTAGTATGGCTTGACCTCTGGTGAAAGTGCGACTTTGTCAGCTTTTGCTGCATGGAGCTTTTGGAGTGTGATTGCATTGACCGACCAGCTATAGCCATTATTTATATATATGAGCATTATCGGCATGATTTTATCGAGCGCATAGACAAAACGCGCTTCGGGGTCTGCCCGTTTTTCGTAGCGTTCAATGAGGTCGTGTATGTCAGGGAAGTCTGCCCAGTCTATGCGTAGCTTTTCGGCGGCAGCTTTTTCGCGGTCGTGCTTGGTGGCCAAAATATCATCAGTAGCGAAGACGTTGGTGTCGCCTGCATGCACTTCGACCAAATCATGCACCAAGGCATATCGTATGAGTACATCAGGATCGAGTGTTGGAAAATGCGGGGCTAAGTACCATGCGGTCATCGCCAAGTTGTAGCTATGTTCCGTGTCGGTTTCGCCAATGTGTTCACCTCGGTGCTGGCGATGTGCCGCCCGCTCGACTTGTGAAAAAGCCAGCAGCAGCTTTTGGAGCTCTAGAAGACGCTGCAGATTGGGTTGTTTCATGAATGCTAACCAGTATAACAGCACATAGTTTCGTTTCACCGGAATCTTACACTTTTATAACGGCCGTAACAAAAGTGTAGTATTGCTGGGACGGTTTGTGTGGGGGGTGATTAGATGAGCTGGAGGATTTCGGCGTAGGGTAGGGGTTCGCCGTGGGTGAATTCCTCGGTGTAAGGGCGGTCGGTGATGACGCGCTTGAGAGCTCGCCCGAAACAACTGTGGCTGACGATCAGGATGTCGTCCTCGGGTAGGCTATGCACGTACGCCAGCGCTTGGGCGGCACGATGCTGCAACGCTTCTATGGTTTCAGCTCCGTTGAATTTGCCCAAATCGGCATAGGTGTGGTGATCCCAGTAGTCAAAAAACGGGGTGTCTTCGAGCTCTCCGACTTGGACTTCGACAAAAAGGTCATTGTACTCAATAGCTTCAAGCGGGTAACCGAGCTCGCGGGCGATGATGGCGGCTGTTTCGCGGGCGCGGGCTAACGGTGAGCAGACGATACGGTCGGGCTTGAGCCCGGCGGCTTTTGCATTTTGGGCTGTTTCAAGTGCTTGTTGCCGCCCGGCATCGGTAAGTGGTAAATCGTTTTTTGCGCCAATGGTATTACCCCACATGTTACCAAGGTTGGTCTGGCTTTCGCCGTGGCGGGTAAAGAAAAGGCGTTTCATCTGGTTTCGTCCCTGAGCCAAGTGGCAAGCTGGTGCCAGGCGTTACCGCGTTCGGCCAAGCGAGTCAGGTCGTGCTCAAGGCCTTGGTCGTATGTTTCACTTATGGTGCGACCTCTGTCTGCATCGAGTGCCACAACACGCATTATCGGTGGGCCATATGTGCCACGCGGTGTGTCAGTTATAACTCCAGAGATGCTACCACTAAAGGTAACTGTCTGCTCGCCATCACAATATGCTAGGTACTGATGCAATACGATGCGGCGGTCAGTTTTGCGTGACATGAGGTCAATAAAATCTTGTGGCTCAAACCAGTGGTTAACTGACTTCATGTAAGCTCCCGGAAAGCCCCCAAGCGCGGTAATCTCCCAGCTAACATCTGTCACGATTACGGGCTTTTGCAATGCAGCGTGTGCTTTGGTTACCTTGTCTCGAATGATGAGCTCGGCATTTTCTCCTTGGATTTCATCAATTTCAACAGGGCGTTGCTCGAGGTTAATGTCGTAGTCATTGAGCACTAACTGTCCGACGTTAAATTTGTGTTCGCTTGTCGTCGCGCATAATACCGTTAGCGTCATTTCTACAGTATACTATGGGCATAATGATTGCAGTTGATCTGCCGGTGGGCACGTACGTAGTGGCGGTGAGTGGGGGCGTCGATAGCGTGGCGTTGCTGCATTTGCTGCAAGAAATGCGCCGAAGTAGCGGTTCTGAGCATCGGTTTATTGTGGCGCATTTTGACCATGGCATTCGCGATGACTCCGACCAAGACCGGCGGCATGTTCAGCAGCTGGCCCAGCACTACGGGCTGCCATTTGCCTATGAGCGAGTCGAGCTGGGTGCAGGAGCGAGCGAGGCGGCGGCACGAGCGGCACGCTACAAGTTTTTGCATAACCTTCGGCAGGCAAGCGACGCGCAGGCAATCATCACGGCGCACCATGAGGACGATGTTATCGAGACGGCGCTGCTCAATCTTATGCGGGGAACGGGTAGCCGTGGTTTGCATGCACTCCGTTCGCGTCAGCATGTGCTACGGCCGCTACTTGGCGTGCCTAAAAAAGAGCTTCTGCGGTATGCCCAGGCAAACGGACTTGTCTGGCGCGAAGATAGTACCAACACCAACACTGCTATTTTGCGGAACTACTTGCGTCATAGAGTGGTGGCTGACATGGCCAAGACGCATCGCTCGATGCTACTCAAACGTTCCAAACGGGCAGCCGAGCTTAACGCCGAGATTGACAGCATTATTGCTAACTATCTGCACCTGCAGCCAGCGCTCGATGTGCTTAACAGGGGTAGTTTCATTGAGTTGCCTCACACTGTAGCCCGCGAGGTTTTAGCCACCTGGCTTCGCCGGAGCGCGGCAGGGGTTGAGCTCAACCGTAAACTGCTCGAGCGGCTCGTGGTGGCTGCCAAAGTCGGCCGTAGTGGCAGTCGCGTGGATGTTGCGTCGGGCTACCGCTTGCACTTGTCGCCCAAGACTATTGCGCTAAAGAATATTGCTAGTCTGTAACCGCATACCGTGGGCTGGTAACTCGGTGAAGCACTCTATATTTCTCTTGCCAAAACGTGCCGAGGGACTATACTTGAGATTACAATAACCGTGAGGGGAATGTGGTGGACAACAAGCAAGTCTATGCCAAGCAGTTGCTGCAAGCGGCCGGTGGCGATGTGCAACAGGCGTTGCGCGAGCTGCAACTAGCGGCTAAGATGCTGCGCGAGGCAAAAAGCTACGTGCCTAAAAACCAAGAAGTCATCGTCGGCGTACGTGCTTTGAGCAAAACCTACAAAATGGGCAAAACCAGCGTTGACGCGCTTAAAAATGTCGATTTTACCGTCTTTCGCGGTGAGTTCGTGGCCATTACCGGTACCAGTGGTAGCGGCAAAAGTACGCTGTTGCAGCTCATCGGCGGCCTCGACAAGCCATCGCAGGGCGACATCACTGTTGGCGGTCAAAACCTCAAACACCTGAGCGACTCTAAGCTATCGAAGTTTCGTAACCGTACCATCGGCTTTGTGTTTCAATTTTTCTACTTGCAGCCGTTTTTGCGTCTACAGTCAAACATCGAGGTTCCGGCTATGTTCGCACGCATCGCCCCAGCAGTGCGCAAGGGTAAAAGCAAGGAGCTCGCCGAGGTCGTTGGGCTCGGCGACCGCTTGCGGCATTTCCCCAAAGAGCTTTCGGGCGGGCAAATGCAGCGCGCCGCCATAGCCCGCGCTCTGCAAAACCAGCCCTCGATATTGCTGGCCGATGAGCCGACCGGCAACCTCGACCACGCCAATGCCACGGCCATTTTCGAACTTTTCAAGAAAATCCGTGATGAGCAGGGCACGACCGTCATTGTCGTGACGCATGATATGACACTGGCAAGCCTGGCTGACCGCTCGGTGCATATGACCGACGGTGCAATACTGTCGGGCGAAATCGGCGTGCCAATCGTGCCTGATGTGACTGCCAAAACACCCGAGCCAACCGTCCCGCCAGTTGCTACGACCGCTCCGCTTGTCGAGACGCCAAGTGCACCAGCACCCGCCGACCCCGCGCCCAAAACAACTTCAGTGAAAGTGAGGGTGCAATAATGATGCGACCACTTGACGGCATCAAACTGGCTGCCGCAAAACTCCGTGCACACCGTGTGCGAACCGTCATTATTACGAGCATCGTAGCACTGATGTTCTCGGGTATCGTCCTCATATTGTGCATTTTGGCTGGCACGTCGCAGAGTATGCGCGAATTTGGCAAAGAAGGCCTTGGCAGCCGCTATATCGTACGGGCGAATCCTATTATCGACTATGGTTTGCGTAACGGTACGAACAACGAAGAACTTACCAATCAGCTCAAAAATGAAACAAACCGTCTCAAAACCGCCAAAACGGCCGAAGCGAAACGACTTGGCATCGACTATGATGCTAAAAACGATCCGACGCTGCCAATTAACGAAGTAGATATAGGCAACGGCCAAAAAGCTTCAATCGCTGGCTCCTCATCTCCTTTTGCCACAAAACTGATCGATGACTATATCAAGGCATTGCCAAACATCGGGCTAGCGGATTTCGAGGCTAAGGCAAAACAAGCTGGAGCGAAAGCCACATACAAAAGCGTCGTGGTAGGCAATTTTGCCCCCTCGGCTAAAACAGTCTCGCCGATTATTGCCGGCAAGGAAATGACCAGCACCCAAAACAATATGCAGTTCGGGCAACCGCGCGGCATCGATTCGCTGGCCCAAACTGGCTGGGCATATTTTGATGCAGATTTGCTGCGACCGTTCGTCTTGCGCGGCCAGAGTTTGACGGTCGGTAAAGATGGAAGCATCCCGGTCGTGGCGCCCGTCAGCGCGGCCGAGAAGTTTATGCAGCTCGATGCACTCCCAAGCACCGCCACTACCCAGCAACAGCTCGATCGCATCACCAAACTGCGCACAGATATTGCCGGCAAACAAGCGCAGCTCTGTTATCGCAACCAAACCAGCGCCGAACTTCTCACGACCGCCAAGTCACAGGCAGACGAAATAGAACGCAACAAAAATGTCCGTGGTTACACGGCCCCAGCGTTGCAGTACAACATACCGACCGAACCATGCGGCGAAGTGACGGTTAAAAAAGACACGCGAACCGCCGATGAAAAAAAGCAAACCGACAACCAGCTTAGTTTCAAACGACAGTTCGAAAACTATGAAGACCCTGTGCAGGGGATAGTCAACATCCGTATCATTGGTCTGTTGCCTGACATGAATTACAGCATGGGTTTTAGTGTCAAAGATATGCTCAAGACAGTTTTACAGTCGGGGCTCGGTGAAGGTTGGTTTGTGCCCAATGGCACCGTCAAGGCCGACTCATTGGCTGCGCGTATCTCGTTGCCATACGAGAGTGTAACGCCACAATCGCAAGCTTACTACGCAGAGTTTACCAGCTACCAAGCAGCCAAAGATTTCACCAAAAAGACAACTTGTGACGCACGGCTTTCTATGACAGAGATGGCAAGTTATTCGCCAAACCAACCCGACAAGCGCGTAGCAGCATGTTACAAAGCGGGCAAATACTTTGACATTACACCGTTCGGTAACAATGCAAGCGCTATCGAAGATTTTCGCCAGGGTGTCTGGAAAGTCATGCGCTTTGTCGCGCCAGTTGTACTACTCATCGCTGCTCTCGTACTCATGGGTGTTGTCGGCAAGATTATCGCCGATAGTCGCCGAGAAACCGCCGTTTTCCGTGCGCTTGGTGCGACGCGTAGTAGCATCGCGCAAATCTATCTCACATACAGCATTTTCATCGCTTTATTTATCGCGGCACTAGCATTCGCGCTCGGTGCGTTGGGCGCGTACCTCATTAGTCAGCGGTTTGCCGCCGATATGTCGACCACAGCAGTTATCGCCTACAATGCCGCAGACATCAACAAAAAGTTCACACTGTTTGGTGTCGACCCACAATACATCTTGCTTGTTTTTGGGCTCGTCATAGCTGCCGCCTTGCTCAGCACGCTTCTGCCGTTACTTACCAATGTACGGCGTAACCCCATCCGCGATATGCGCGACGAATAAGCTATCGTAAAGTCTTAGTTAGAAATATTCCCACATTTACCATACATCACTACATTCTTGTCATCTCGACCGAGGCGGAGAAATCTTCTCGCAAAAAAAGGAAATGCTTCGGTTTGAGTCAGCATGACAGTGGCTAGCGATTGTTTAAGTTTGAAATGCATCTAGTCAATGTTCTGGTGCTATTTTTCGTCGGTTTTGGCTATGAGGAAGTAGTAGATAATCTCGAGCAAACCGACTGTATTGACGATGAGCAATATGACAAACCAGGCATTGTCGCGGCGGCGTGCGGCTCGCCAGAGGGCAAGGCCTTTCCATACGAGCGACCATATCATCAGTGGAATCAACAGAAAAACCCAATAAGTGTTTTGGATGTCAAACGTTTCCATACCCGCTCCTCGCTAATTACTTTGCTAATTTTATATAGACAT
>CAYUNX010000002.1:43693-61882 GCA_964446255.1 uncultured Candidatus Saccharibacteria bacterium | reverse complement strand
GTAGCGGTCTCCAAAACCGTTGGTTGCAGGTTCGAGTCCTGTCACCCCTGCCAAACTAGACGAGAAGGGTCATTTAACCCAGTATTACAGAGGTCGGACTGCGGTTCGACCTTTTGTTTCATTTTTGCAGCATTTTTTACGAGAGATAGAACTAACACTGCTAATTCACTTAGTTCGGTAGTTAACCGTTTACCATCCCATACTACCTTGCTGAAGTAAAAGGCGAGGATATCCCGCCTAATGTCCTGTGAGGTCTTTGGGCTAGTGTATGTAGACAATGCTTGTGTGCAGAGCGACACAATTTTAATTGCACTATCAGACACATAGGCGGTGCTGAGGTTGGTAGTTGCCAGTTCTTCTTCAAGACTAGCCAGAGCCAGCCTAATTTGCTCTGACAGACGCTTGTATTCATCAATTGTGATGATACTTTCTAGGCGGTCTTGGTAGAGTGTCTCCTGCTTGTTGTGTTGCATAGTGATAAGCCGCTCAATGCGTGTACGTTCATCATTGGCTTTAGCGTTCTGCTGCTCAACATAGCCCCTCAGTTCATCCCGTAGCCAATCGTAGACCTCGTGCTGTTTAGTGGTCGTGCGACTGATGGTATCGAGTAGCAAAGTCTCCACATCTTCTTCACGGGCATAGGACTTAACTTTACAGCCACCATTACATCGTCCGTAGTAGCGACCCTTTTGCAGCTGCCATATGATGAACCTGTCGCAGTGTTTACAGTTCACTAGCCCACGCAGTAATGCAGAATGTTTCTTGTACTTGGGGCGTTCAAGCCCGCCATGCTTTTTACGCTGCACTTCTTCCCATAACTCCTGACTAATCAGGCATTCTTGCTTGCCCTCATACTCAACACCACTCCAGCAGTTGATGCCAATATAGAACTTATTGTCCAGCATAACGTCCACGGTGTTCCTGTTTACTGGGTTGCCACGCAATGTCTTAAGCCCTAGCGTTGCTAAGCGTTCGGCTACACTTAAAATCGTGCCGCCGCCTGCTGCATACATCTCAAAACCTTTTAGAACCAGCGATGCGGTGTCGGGATTAAGTTCGTGCAAGTGCTTGCCCTCTACAACGACCGTCCTATAGCCTAGAGGCGGTTCCTTTGGTAGCCAACCCTGCTGCAACTTCTCGAGGTTGCCCTTTTTTACTTCCTCACTCAAGTTGGCGGTGTTGTTCTTGGCTAGAGTTACTTTGATATCCCACATCAGGATGTCCTGTGAGCGTGAATGCCTGCTTAGTACCTGATTATCTTTGATTGAATGCACTTCATTTTCGCCCTTGCCCTTAATCCACTCATCTACACGCACATAGTCGTTGTAGTTGCGGGTCAGGCGGTCTACCTTCTCAATTACAAGGCATTGTACGCGGTGTTTTCGCAGGTATTCTAGGCACTCTAGGAACTTTTTACGCTCATTGGTTCGTGTTGCTGTCTCACTAATCTCAAATACCTTTTTAATACCAATATTTTTACGCTCGCAGTATTCCTTGAGCAGTTTAACTTGTGCGTCCAGCGAGAAGCCCTCTAGTTCTTGGGTACGAGACGACACGCGGGCAAAGATTACGCCCTGTTTTTGATTGTTTGTTGCCATATCTTTCTCCCTTACAACTTAAAAGGCTGCCCGTTGCACACAACCCACAAACGCAGATTGTACGGACAGCCTTTGAAGCCGACCTACGTTTGATATATGAGTTGTGTGCACTTATTATTATACTCTCTAATCTGTTAAGAGTACAGTTTTAGCAGGAACTCTCCGATTTTACGAACCTGCTCGTCAGTAACCTTTTTGTTTTGATTGCTACTAACTATTATTTGTTTTAGCTCTGGGTAAACAATGTATGAAACCATATCTATTAAGGACCTATCTCTATCTACCTAACTTACAAGTTCTTTTAGGTAATAATTATTCCGATGGATTAATCAATGGTTACCTACCTATTCATTAAACGACCTATAGATAAATATATTTATATAGATTGCTTAGATGGATATAGGTTAGTTCGTAGTTAGGTTAATCAATCTAGAACGGAATACCGTTTAAATTGATAGGCTCGTCAGAGACATCTTCGACCACGACATCAAGCCTTGTGTTTGTTGGAGTGAACTGTTCGAGTACACTTGCCTTAACATGTACGATTGCCCTTGTGGGCTTGCCAGTCTGCCGCAATCTCTCGTAATTGTGATACGCCTCTAGACAGGCTTGCTGGACTGCACGGGTTAAAGGATTTGTTGATTTGTTTGGCATCTCAACGTATTCCTTTTTGTTGTTATTGAACCAATGCGGCATAGAAACGAACAGTTTGTCTTGCTTAAACTTGTCAGGCTGTACGCTAATGGAATTAATGTACATACAATCATAGAAACTAATCTTGGCAAAACAAATATAGGGGTCGCTGCTGGGTTTAACATAGTAGATTTCAGCGGCAATTGGGATGCTACTCATTTCAATTCTCCTAGCATCTCATCACGGATGACTTCAATCTTCTTAATCAAGTCAGCCCGTTGTGCCTTGTAATTTGTAGCATCATCAAAGTCCACCACATACTCCTTTGTATCTACACGAACACGCAACTCAAACAATTCCTTAAGTGCATCCTCTAATTTGCCGTGGTAGCTTAGCACTTGCCACTGTTTGCCTTTTGCTTTTGAGGTTTTATAGCCACGAATAAACGAAGTAATCTTGTAGCTACCAAATAGTAAAGTCATTGGATATTCTCCCGTTAAGTTTAACCATCTGGTCTTAGATTGAGGACTGACCAAAGCCCCCAATCTTGTCTCACTCGTTCGCGTTTTCAAGTAAGATTACCTGCTATTGTACTTACCTATAAACCGTTGCTATACGAAGCTAAGGTACACGCTATCTTCATATCTATTTAGTTCGTTTTAGGGATTGAATTGACCGCTTGTATCTCTGGTTTATATCTCCGTATGACATAGGTTCTATGTACTTATCGGACACTACTTGAGCGATTTCAGTATCGCTTAATCCCTCATGCGTAAGCTCCTCTACACATACGAGTATCGGGAATGTGGGTACTATTTTGTAGGCTCTGGTATTCTCTGACACACCCAGCAACTTACTCATCCTGGCGTTATCTGCCGCATTAATCTCGCTCACTAGCTCCTTAACTGTTATATGGCGTGGTATACGCAAAAATAAATAATCACTAGCATAGTTATCACGTTCGTTAGATAAGCCTAGTTCATGGCTTTTGTATTCGGTTGCAGCTATCCCTTCGTCATAACTACTATCCCGCAGTGCATAAAGATGCTTGGCATCACCATCAATTATTGCAAAATTATGGTCGTGTCGCGGTATATGGATGGGCATACCAATGAATTGACTAGCTAGTGCAATCTCTCGCATGCCGTTGTACTGGTCTGGTAAAAATACCGCTATATCTTGGTTTGTGAAGCCTTTCGATATTATGTGATTACGAATAGCATTGTCAGCAGTTCTCTGTTCATTGACTAGCTTTCTTAGTTGGCTGCTTGGGTCTGTGGCTTCAGTTGCAAAAGCGGTAGGGTATATGTCGGTATATTCACTAATAGCCCTAGATGCTTTGAGATATTGCTCCTGCAGTTCTATCAGAGCATTCCGCCATTTAAGGTCATGAATAATTACTCGCTGCATTTTTGCCACCAGACGCTTTTCATAGGTCTTAAGCCTACTAGTATCAAAGCCTAGTGCTAACTGATTTGCGACTAAGTATGACCTATCGATATCAAGGTACTTACTAACCTGACGGTCATATTCATTTTTCCAATGAGCCTCACGCTCAATCCACATCTGCTTCACAGATATAATTATAGACTATTTGTAGTATAATTAGCCTTGTCTACATTTCCAGATTTGCAACGCAGCGTCATCTCGTTGTGTGCGGTAATGCCCAGTAAGGGCAGCCGCAACAGTTAGGCTTTACTTGCTTTTCTGGAGATGTAGACAGTCTTGTGCGGCTGTCCTTTTTGTTTTATGGGGCACGCACCATAAAAAAGGAGTGTCCAACATGAACGACCAGAAATTTGAAAATGATACACTGGCATTTGCCAAGCGTGAAGTTGCCAGTAAATCTGTAAAAGAAATTATATCCAAGTACTATACGCCACTATCCGTACCGGTTGAACTTGCTCGCAAGCTGCAAAAGGATAGCAAGTATGCGGACTGGTTTGTTAAGGAAGTAGATACAATCAACAAACATGAGGACACATTACTACTAGTGTGTATATCGTACATTTATAGCAGCGTGATGGAAGCGGATAGGCAGTCAGGTAGGGCTTCCTTAATGCCTGAGTTGTCAGACAATACGCTTGGTTTTGTGCAGCTCATTTATCTTGGCACAAAGCGTCTTGTGAACAACGAGCGTGCAGCAGAGATATTCCCCGAGAATGAGCCAACAAACAAGAGTGATGACTTAGAAGATTTTGAGTGGGTCGTAACTGTAACCATAGGCAGGCTATACAAGAAGTCACCGTTATGGAAACAGAAGCTGATGTGGCAACTACTCAAAGAATGGAATAGTCCAAAGTTCAACATAGGAGTACCCCGTCTTATAAAAGAAAAGATTGGTGAAGACGAGGCTCTTAAACTATTCAGAGAAATAGCCAATAAAATCATGAACGACCCCGAACTGCTAAAGCAAGCGGTTGATGATTACCAAAAATCTAATCCTTTTGCACAAAACTAGAGTAGGCTGATTAGTGCTTTAAGCTGCTCAGGGTTCCTGTACAAATCAACTTCAATCTTGCATGCTAATGCGTCGTGCAGCTCAAGTGCTTCACGCTCACCATCAAACAAATCATCATCAAACCATAGGAACGGCTGGCTAAAGTCAATGCCGTCAGTCTTATACTCGCCCCATTCAGTAGGCTTAATCTTATTGAGCAGGGCTTGTGTTTCGGGCTTCAAGAAGGGTGCTAGGGATTGGCTCACTACATTCTCACCATTCCAAACGTGCGTAGTAAGCCAGTTGGTATTGTCTGGGTACTTAGCAAGTACGGCTTGCAGGAACTCATCTGCGTGCTTTGCGGGTGTTGCCCTGTCTGCGAGTAGTACACCGTCAATGTCCAAATAGATATTCATTAGTCCCAAGCCTTCCGTTTTTTATGGTAACTATCAAGCATATATTGCTTACCTCTTTTGGACATACCAAGTATAGTTTTGTCCTGATTAACATGCACTATGCTTGCGGTATTGCCACCAAATGTTCTGCTTTTTATCTCCACAAAAGTTCCAGATAGTTCAAGTTTCCTATTGTCTATCAGCAGCTCTCCAGTAACTTGTTTATCTGGGTTACTGGACAGCCACCAGATACCAGATACCAGATACCAGATACCAGATATCTTATTGTCATCAGGTTTGTTATTGCTCATGGGCTACTTCTCTTATCAGTTTCAGTTCCTCAGGCGAGTTCTCAATAAATGCAATAAACTCCTGAGCAAACCCGCTCAAAGTCCAAGTGGTGCTAGGCAAACCGTCATAGCCCCCGCCAGTAACAAACTTTGTGATTAAACCCAAATACTCTAGCTCACCAATTGGTGCGTAATACTTACTGCGCTGCTTACTCTCTATGTCATAGAGTTCTGATAATTTATCATGCGGTATTTGCTTATCTATTCCTACGCCATGCTTGTCTTTCATGACCTTACCGTTGGGGCTGTATTGCTCGGCTAGCCATAGGCTGAGGGCACTAGCAAGCGGTTCACGGCTTACGTAAAACTTAAGCCACCAATCGTAAGATTTCTCTATCCCTAAATTATAGCCTTTCATCTTATCTTTTATGTATTGCTCCCTGTACGGAATGATTACTTCCTTAATAAAGCCTAGTAGGGCAATAGATTGGGGCGATATTTTCTGCAAGCTATCATTGTATCGTTCAAGCTGAAACTCAGTTTTGTTAGCACTATGGGTAAAGTCCTTGAAAATCTTAAGAGCTACACGCCTGTTAAGATGATTGCGTATTTTTATGTAATTCTCCAACGCAACCACAAAGCCGTCTTGAAACTCCTCAGAATTAACAATGGTTTCATTAAAAACAGTAGGGTTATCCATGATGGATTGAGCCCACTCTAATACTCGCTCCTGCCGCAACTTCATGGCATTACCGTACAGACCTTTAGAAAGGTTAAACGCAAGAGTTAAACCACCCGGAAGACCCGTGAACGGGCTTGTTAAAATATCCGCTGCAGCCACACCAGCATCCGCAACAGCAGCCCCAGATTTCTTGAGCAGGTTTTTATCGGTCTTACTATTTGCTTTTGCCATACTTACATTATAAGGGTTTGTGCCGTAAGTAGACAAACTAGGGTCTATGCCCACGCACACAGATACATATCCTCATATAGTATCTTGCAGGATTTGGGGGTGGGGGGTGGCTCTGTGCTGCTAACCGGGTGTTCATTTCCTACGGTTTCCTTATAGGATAATTCCCGTAAATGACTATGCCGCAAAGGCGGGGTAGTGCCGCACAACATATGCAGTGCTCATCAGAGGTGGTTTATAGTAAAAATAGTATCAACATAACATAAACCAGTACGCCATAATTCCTATTAGACATTCTGCATAAGGCAGTCAATTCTGTACTTACTTGAGCTATAGAGCCTGATTAGCTTGGTTAAACAATCATCTAATTGAGCCTGCCAAAAATATGTGACCAGCTTGTCTGGTCATTTGTTTTTGGCGTGGATACCGTCGAATTTGTTATTAACGGAGTTGGTTGGAGGTGCAGTGCGCCACGTCGGCGCTCTGCAAGGCGATGTCACAGATGAGCATTGCTCATCTGCCTGACTCGCGGGCTCGCAAAATGTGGGAAATGATACATGAATATACGAAGTTGCGAAGTTTGCTAACCCTCAATGACTATGCAAAGTAATTATGCGTGAACGCCTTTTCATATAAGACCACAGAGTTGACTATGTTTTGATATGTCAAACTCGTTATTTACTATAATCGTTGACAACTCAATTCACTCATTCGAATAGATTTATTAGGATATATTTAGTTCATACTTGCAATCTTTATAAAAGGTAGTACACTTCTTGCATAAATCAAACTTTATGAGGAAGTAATTATGATTGGAACATTACCAACACTCGCGGAACGACGAGATCAAATTGTTCATGACACTCAAGAACAATTAGAACTTTTAACTCAACTGATCAATGGCACTATGTTGCCTAGCTTTCCAGCAGCGGCGAATATGTACCAAGATTCCATGCAGGGAAATAAGAGAGGATCAATTAGGCAAAGATTGTTCATAACACCGTTTTTCGTATTGCCCGCACGGGAAGTAAGAAGCTGTAACGAAAAAAGCGAACCAATAACTCGTCGTATCGCTGCGTACATGATGATAGGTTATAAATACCCGGCTTCTGAGGATAAAAAAATAGTAGAGTGCATAAACTCCGCAAACATGCCAGTGCCTGATAGTATTTGTATCCCAGTCCCACATCCTGTTGCGTTGCAGGCCGATATTGATGCTGGAGAAGAACTATACGTTTATGACAATAGGTCAATCAGCGGGACTCGTCTGAACTTATTACCTTGGGTGGTTGATACGCGCGATTTTGGTACTCTACCACATAGGGCTCTACCATCTCAGGATGAATCTTTTGATTTTGATATATTTAAGCAATATCCGCCTGAAGCTATGGACACAAAGGCGTATGCTATTGATTTCCATCAGCAGAGAGTCGATAGATTTAAAGACTTCGCAGCTAATTTGGCTCTAGCTCTAAATAATCCAAGTCTTAACCCACCTAGCGCCTAAGTTGTTCGCTAACACTAATTTAAGGCAAACTATACGAGGTAGTAATTTTTAGCTAGTCATTTTTCGTTTGTTTGTACTAGAAATGTATTTTTGATTAGTGATAGTGTTCGCTTACCTTATCTGATACGGAGGCATTAGAACACAAGTAACTGATATATTTTGATAATGTCTACGCGAATTCAAATTATTATTATAATCATAGGATTTCCAGTAATAGTTAGACTTTTTGTGTCCGCAACATGTCTTGGAGAGATTGCGTCACTGGCTGTACGGCAACAAATGTGATGGGCAGAACTACTGAACTTTGCTCATAGTTATTTACGTCATAAAATCTTACTTTCAAACGTATCTATTTTTTAAATTTTGCATTACAGATTCAATGCACGATAATATGGGATGTGTCGATACTATCATTAAGATTTAAAATGTGATATAATAAAGTTTAATATGATAATGACCGATACCGTATATCATGTGACTACGCCTGAACGAGCAGAACGCTGCTTAGTTGAAGGGATTATTCCTTATAAGACAACCTTATGTCATCCTAATACGCTTGCGCAAGATCAACTATATGACCAGCAAAGACCCAAACACATCAGTCATGTCGGACTAAGCCGACTCGGATCGGTATATGCTCATCCAGATTTGGACGATGCTCCCACACGTCAAAACGGCGGTTGGTTGCAACGTGTTCAGGGTAATATTGCCATTCTTGCAATCCAAATTCCCGACTCAAGCAACGTGTATGTTGGAGATGGAGTTCTCGTTGGCCAACCATATTCTCCTCCAGAGTTCTGGGCATCAATCACAACTCTACAGCACTACCGTGAGCAACTTAGGCCAACTTTTCGAGCGCCAAGTCAGACAGACCGCAATCTTCGTCATCCTGAGAAATGGCGAAACTACTTGTATATGTGGCCCGAGGTACTTATCCCGGGTGGCGTGCAAGCAGATGACGTGAGCTTAGTTGCGATTGTCGACAAATCACACCATAAAAGTTCTATATAATTGCTATCGTTAGAAGTCAAACGTTCGTACTATATTACTTAGTGCAAAATTTGCTCGTTGCCAATTTTATAGTATTTGCAAAAAATTCACTAGTATCAAAGATAGCTTGTTTGCACTCTTGTGATTAGGGCATAAATACTATAGCGTCACATGCAACACTTAGTTAGCTTTAAAATTTTAATTCATCCTGATTAATTTTCAGTACTTGGGAGTCTGCCGCTTGATTTGTTGACGTCGTGCCAAGTTGGTGCGACGGACTTTAGTTTTCGGAGGTCGCGAGAATCCATGCGCCAAGCCCAGTTCCCTTTACTTACAGTACCAGGCTCGTTGTAGCGAGCGTCTGGACCTAGCCCCAGCACGTCCCAGATGGCTAAAATCGAACATTGCCCTACCGAACCTATGACTCGTTCCATTTCTAACTGCGAAATATCAGCGGAAGTAGACTCTTCATTAAGTCGGCTTCCCGGAAAACGTTGTCGAAGGCGATCAACATATTGGCCAAATTCGTCAGGGTGAGCTGTTCTAATGGTATCAAGTGCTTGGATAAGTGTTGGTGAATCATGATTACCAGAGAAACCAACCGTTTGTCCCCTATAATTATCGGGGTTATTTGGCGACTTTTCATAATTGCCCACTGCTAAATCTTTTGTTAAAGCGCGAACTGCAAGTGCGGTTGTAGGTAAATCGTATTTATCACGTAGCTGGGGAGTTCTTTCAGTCATTGACCCCAAGTCTTCAGGACAAAATGGAAGGTCATCACCAAACGCTTCAACGAGCTTGTCGAACAGCATCTCCCCGACACCATTTTCACGCCATCCATCTTGACCATCGGGAGCATCCGCCGCAATGATGTATGGTTCCGCAAAGCCGATGAAATGGTCAAGGCGGACCTTGCCGGGATTGAGTTTATAAGCACGCTTGAGGCGGCTTACCCACCAATCAATGGCTTTTCCAGTGTCTATCGGGTGATTCTCGGGGTCGATTTTGTATGTGGCATTGCCCCAAATCTGACCAGTGCTTGAAGTGGGGCTTGGTGCAGCACCACCTTGATTGAGCTGGTTACCGTATGCATCGACGTTAAAAATATTGCGGTTTGCCCAGACTTCGCCTGCACCAACGTAAAAAGGAACATCTCCCCAAACATCTATGCCAAGCTGCCTTGAGGTTTTCAAGTATTGCATAGTTTGATCTTCGGCAACCCACTGCATATAGTTGATTGCGGAAAATTCTGAAGGGTGTGCAGCTTTCACCTCGGCAATCAGCTTAGGGCTAAAGTCTTTACCTGTTTCCCAATCTTGCCAACGTCTGTTTTTGTTTTGGGGCAGATTTTTGAGGATTTCAAAAGCAGCATATGGTTCTACCCATGCGGCCTCTTGGTCACGCCAATTAGCAAATGATTCTTTCCTTGCGAAGCTACCAGCGTTATCAAAATTCTTAAAAGCACGTTTTAAAAGCAGTTCTTTTTGTAGCCGTATAGATGGGCCAGCGTTACCTAAAGAAACTAGTTTTTGATAATTATTTAGGTCTGGTACCGTTATATCACGGGCGATCGCCAGATATTCAAGATCGATACGTTGTGGGTCTAACGCGAACGCTGACACAGATGAGTAAGGACAGTTGAATCCATCTGGTGGAGTATTGGGCAAATCATGCAGTACGCTAAAGCCTGCGTTGTGCATAATGTTTAAAAATTGGGCGGACACATCGCCCAGCGTTCCTTGATGATCATGGTCCCCAGGCATAGCCCTGAACGGCACCAGTAAGCCTGACACTCGAGCAGCATGGTTTTCTAGATTTTTCATAAGTTGTAGTGTCGTTTTACGACTCCCCTTAAAATTTATACTAGCAAAGCGGAATACATTGTTCAAGCAATTGGGTTGATTATTTGTTGTAAATTGTTAGCTCATAAACGGTCACTCTCAAAAATGTAACTGACGGTTTTATATTGTGTAACTAAAATATTGATACACTCTCAAAATATATAAAATACAGAACTGTGCGGACCACTTACAACCATATCTGTGAGCTAGCATTTACAAATTTTTGCTACTATATAGCTATGAAAGTGATAAAACGTCAGGCGTCAGAGGTTAAGAAAGAGGAAGCTCATGGTGGCAGTGGGTCTCGCAAAGTTTATGCCTCGTCTGATCACTTGAAAAGTGTGCATTTTGAAATGATGACCCATGGCTATCTTCCTGCTGGAAATAGTTTTGATTGGCACCAACACAATGACACAGAGGAAATTATGATTGTTATCAAGGGATCGGGAGAAGTGCATGATGAGGATGGGGTGTATACCTATGAACCTGGTGATGTTTTCATCTACCCTGCTAATACACCACATAAAGTATATAACCCGACAAACTATGAACATGAAATGATTTTTGTGCGTGTTAAATCCTAGATGGTTATTTACTCGACAACTAGTTTTCCCTCACCGATAATCTGGCTGATCGTATAACAACTCTGGTACTATAATTTGATGAAAAGAATTGCAATTGTTGGCTATGGTAGATTTGGTGAATTATTGTGCGACCTACTGAAATCCAAGTATGAACTAGCTGTGATAGAAAACGAACCATCTCGACAGGTATTAGCAGATGAAAAGTCCATAAAGCTCATTGAGCTACAAGAACTAGATAAGTTCGACACAATTATCTTTGCCGTGCCCATTTCATCATTGGAAAGCGTTGTTGCCACAGCATCAGACTATATTACTAACAATCAGCTAGTGATGGATATATGTTCGGTCAAGGTACACCCAGCAAATGTACTGCGAAAACACCTGCCGCACGCAAAACTCGTAGCTACGCACCCCCTGTTTGGACCTGATAGTGCCAGCAAAGGGTTATCGGGGCTCCAGGTTGCCATTTGTCCACTCAACGTTGATGAGGGTATCACCAGAGAAGTTTGCCAGCTATGGGAAGATTTAGGTGTTGACGTTGTCGTGACTACACCCGAAGATCACGACAAAGATTCTGTTCTATCGCAGGCGTTTACCTATACGGTCGCTAAGATCATATTGGGCATGGATTTATCTGATGTTACGTTAACTACCAGAAGTTTCAATGATTTAACTGACGTTGCAAGACTTTCGGCCAAGGACAGCGACCAACTTTTCCATGATATGTTATTCTACAATCCATATTTTGCCATTATGAAAAATGAACTTTTAGTTTCAGTTGAGCAGACGATTGACAGACTGACTCAGATTGAAAAAGAGCAAGTCGAGACAGCTATTTTTAAAAAGTAAGTAGCGCTAAACTTTTTACTAGTTCGAAACAACCGTGGATGTGTTTACAATGTCAGTGCTCTTGTCCATTTCACTACTCAATCGAGCAAAACCTACAAACAAAAATGTGAATAGAATTGCCATAATGATTGGTGTCGCCATTGAAACCCAGTTACGCTTGCCTGGTCTGTATGCCCGAAGTGTCAATGAGTTCGTCACAACTGAAATTGAACTGAGTGCCATCGCGAGACCAGCTAGCTCAGGACGAAGTACGAGCCCAGCGAATGCGAACACGCGGGCAGCAATTGGAATACCGGCGATGTTATAGAACAAGGCAAAGAACATGTTCTGACGTATCTTACTGACTGTTTCTTTCGAGATACGTATCGCTTCAACGACGTCTCGTAAATCATCTTTGATTATGACAATGCCACCGGTTTCCATGGCAACATCTGTTCCGCTCCCCATGGCGATGCCAAGATCGGCTTGGGCTAGTGCTGGTGCGTCGTTTATGCCGTCACCAACCATCGCAACGACTTTCTTATCTTGCTGGATGCGTAAAATATTCGCTGCCTTATCTTCGGGCAATACTTCTGCCAGAACGTTGGTGATGCCGACTTGCGCGGCAATGGCGCGGGCAGTTCTTTCGTTATCGCCAGTTATCATCCAGGTTTCGATGCCACGGGCATGCAACGCCGCAACGGCTTCTTTAGATGTTTCTTTTACGGTATCAGCGACGGCTATGACGCCAATCACTGCATCTTGCGTAGCCAGTAGCATTGCCGTCTTACCTGCACTCTCGAGGCGTTCGATTTTCTTCTCAAGCCGGTCAAGTGTAAGACCAAGTTTTTCGACGATTAGTCGGCGATTGCCAAAGTAATACGTAACGTTTTCAATAGTCGCTTTGACACCGTGGCCAGGAATTGCCTCAAAGTTATCAATTTCTATTAGTTTGATACCTTCATCCTCAGCGTAGCGGTAAATAGCCTCGGCTAACGGGTGCTCGCTAGCCCGCTCGATGCTAGCTGCAATTTGTAGGACATCGTCCTCGTCGTATTGGCCGAGTGCGATTTGGTCTGTCACTTCGGGTTTACCATGCGTGAGTGTACCGGTTTTATCGAAGACGATTGCATTGACCTTGCAGGCGATTTCGAGTGGTTCGCCACCTTTAATCAGGATGCCATGCTCGGCCGCTTTGCCGGTGCCGACCATAAGTGCCGTTGGTGTAGCCAACCCAAGTGCGCATGGGCAAGCGATGACGATGACAGCCGTAAATGCCATGAGTGCATAGGCGAAGCTCGCACCGAGTACTAAGAACCAGACCAGGAACGTCAAAATTGCGAGGCCGATGACTGCTGGTACGAACCATGATGAAATACGATCAGCAAAGGCTTGAATTGGCGCCTTCGAGCCTTGTGCATTCTCGATCAATCGAATAATCTGTGACAACGTAGTTTCTCCGCCAACCCTTGTAGCGGTAAACTCGAAGCTACCAGTTTTGTTAATAGTAGCACCGACGACTGTATTACCAATGTTCTTCTCGACCGGAAGACTTTCACCAGTAATCATAGACTCGTCGATAGCTGATGAACCTTTGATGATCTCACCGTCGACGGGTACTTTTTCTCCAGGACGTACCAGGATTGTGTCGCCATTGACTACCTGACTGACTGCGATATCGAGTGTCTGGCCATCGCGAATTACCCGCGCAGTCTTAGCTTGAAGCCCCATGAGCTTTTTAATTGCGTCCGATGTTTTGTTTTTTGCCCTCGCCTCGAGCCATTTGCCGAGGATGACGAAGGTAATTAGGAAAGCAGCAGTTTCAAAATATAGCTCAGGAATTTTAACACCATTCAACCCAATCAATGTACGGTTGGATATGGCATAGATTAGGTAATAAACCAGACTGTAAAAGAAAGCTGTTGAAGTACCTATCGCAATAAGACTATCCATGTTAAAGGTCTTCATCTTGAATGCCGACCACATTCCCTTATAGAAGCCTGCTCCTATGACAAACTGAACCGGCAGTACGAGGACGAGTGAGACAATTCCGAAGTACGGAGGTAGCATGCTTCCACCAGGTAAGGCCGGGAAGAAATCGAGCAGCATGAAGTAAAGCATCGGCAAGCTCAACCCAAGGCTTAGCATGAACTTGGTGCGCAGATTTGTGATTGCTTTTGCACGGTTGGCTTTCTCTTTTACTTCTGCTTCTTCGTTGTCAATTGGCTCAGCCCGGTAACCAGCTTTTTTGACCGCACTGACTAGCTCGTCGACCTGCACGGAACCATCTGTATGGACGAGTGCCTTTTCAGCGGCGAAATTAACATTGGCATTCTCGACGCCCGGCACTTTCGAAAGCTGTTTTTCAATAAGCCCAGCACACGAGGAGCAATGCATTCCGTAGAGTGCAAGTCTAATTGTTGGGGATACGACAGATGGAGTGGCGATATCATTAGGCACTGGTATTGTCTGATGCATAACAGCTTCATGCTTAGGACTAGGTGCAAAGACTGAAGCTAGAGTTTGCGCGATATTCGAAGCGGCAACCGCATGTGTGACTGATGCGCCGTCAGCAGGTGCTTGCTCCTGACCATCGAGTGTGATTGATTTCGTATCACTCATCGTCCCCGTAAAGGTTGGACGACCATCAGAGTCGATAGTTACACTACCATCTGCCACGGTCTGAAGCTCAACTCGGACATGCTGTGGTACGGTAGGTCTATCGATGGCTTCATGTTCTCTGGCTACCTGCTTCGGTATGGAATCGATAGTTTTTTCTGGATCTTCTACGACCGTTGCGTCATACCCTGCCACCTTAACAGCAGTGATGATTTGCTCTTTTTTGATTCGTGTTTCATCGAATGTGACTGACCCACTTTCGTTCGGTTGAGAAATAGCATAGTGTTCAACCCCTGCTAGCTCTTCTAGCTCCGATCCAATGAGTTTTTCACACGAGCTACAATGCATACCCATGATTGACAAGGTAATTGTCTTAGACATGGTATTCCTCTGCTCGGCAATCGCTGCCAGCAAGGACTGCATTAATTTCACTTATTGTTATAGGTCGAACTGCGGCTATTGACGCAAGGCCACTCGATAATTCAACATTAGCCTCAGTAACTCCACTGATCGATCGGATACGTTTTGCAGATAGTTTAGTACAGGCTTCGCAGTGCATGCCATTAATCGTAAAAGTTTGGTCGTTCATAGCTGATTCCTTATTCTGTTACCGTTATTGTGCCGCGTGGGATACCCATCGCACATGCAATGGTATATGTTCCAGCTTTTGTTGGTGTAAAAGTGAGCTCGAGTTTCTCACCTTTTTTAAGATACTGAGGAGTGTCATCAAGTCCTATGATCATAATGGTGCTCATACAACCTTGACCGTTTTCTTTGACATCAACTATGAGGGTTGTCTTCTGGCCAACTTTGGCAGTAAATGTACTTGGAGTGATATCTTTCGTGAGTGTATATGACGTGTTCAAAAAGACAGAACCTACTGAATCTTGTTTAGAAACAGTTTGGGTTCTAGCTGGAAGTTTGAGGTTGTCAAAAAATCGATTCAATCCCATTAAATTGTAACCATTTGAAAGATTAATGAGCGCCATTGCAACAACTACGACCCCGACGATTCGAAAGAACCTTTTAGCAAACACTCCTTTGACTACTGACGTAAGCCCACCAAGACTGAGTAAACCGGGTGCGGTACCTATAGCGAATGCTCCCATGATGATGGCAGCTTGAGTGGGGCTACCTGTGCTAACGGCTAAAAGCTGCATGGCTTGCGTGAACCCACAGGGCAAAAAGAATGTTGCTGCACCCATCAGAAAAGCGTTTTTGTGGCTGTATTCACGATCACCGCGCTGTTTGATACCAAGTTTTTTAGCTAACCGACTTGGAAGCGTAAAGCCCTTAGTGATACGCGGAAATGCCTCTGTAAGTTGCAGCCCAAGAACCAGCATAACAACCCCAACGATTATCGTCAGGAATCCCAACATTGAACCCTTCAGTGAAAATGCTGAACCAATGGCGCCAATCAGACCTCCAAGAACCACGAATGACACGACGCGGCCAAGATTAAAAATCAGATGAGGACGAAACTTTTGAGAAGCTGACTCTGATGGATGGTTTTCGGCATATTTTGACGCTACACTCAAGACAAGTCCACCAATCAGCGCCATACACGTCGAAAAACCTGCCGTCAGACCAACAAGCAGAGCCATTGCGCCAGTACTACTGCTATTCGTTGTTATTGCAAGTAACTTGTCCATACCAAATATTTTAAAAACTACCATAAGTGTTAGAACGAGAATTCCTCCAATCGCTACATCTTTCCAGATACGTCGGTTGCGTGTCACGACCGGCTTATCATTAGTCTCTTCCCCGACTTCGTATCCAGCAGATTCTATAGCTGCCACAATCAGGTAGCCTGGGATTCGTTCTGTGCTCGTAATGGTCGCAGAGTTTGTCTTAAGACTAACGTGAGCTTTCTCAACGCCAGGGATTGCTTCTAGTTCTTCAGTTATGAGTAATTCACATGACGCACAATGCATGCCCTTAATTGGAACTTCTTTTTTATGAATGGTTGGGTTTGAACTTCGATTTTGAGGATTATTGTTCATTGTTGATGTTTCCGGTTATTTTAATACAAATAGCATGTGGCTTTGATTCAAGGTTAAAAAATTTCATACAAGCATAGTCCTTACGTTAGCAATGATAGGTGCCTCGAAAGGAGTATGGTCTAAAACCGAATGTTGTTGGTGAGCCTAATGATGTCAGGTGGTACAAATGAAGCACACCTCGCGATATCGTCGGGGGCGAGCAGCTGCTGTTCTATGGGTGCTTGTTGGAACTCAAGAAAATACGACAATGGATATGGAGTGCTATCGTCCTCAACTTGTTTAAACTCATTAGTTGAGACTTTTTCAGAAACACCGTAAGCAACATGGTGCAAATCTATACAATTTGTGGCAGTTGTGTGCTCATGGTTACTCATGGCCATTGGCACTGCAGACATGGCCGCTACAGGTGTACCCAAGCCGAGCGAGAATATAACAGACAAAACTACTGTAGTGCTGGTTGCAAACTGTTTGAGGCGTGCAAATATCATACTGCTTATCATAGTACCCGAATCGATTAATATATTCAATAGTGCGAATATAACGACTTGTTGGTATACTGTAAGGTATGAGTACAGAACTACTAGCTATCGAAGAAGAAGTTTTCAAAGTTATCGCAAATCAAAAACGATTAGAGATTATCCTGCTACTCGGTAACCAAGAGCTTAATGTCGGGCAAATGGTTGATATGCTTGGACTTCGTCAAGCGAACCTCTCACAACACCTTACGTTACTACGCCAGCAACGACTTGTAACAGTCCGGAAAAGTGGCCGAGAATCGTATTACAGATTAACGGATGATAGTATTGCCGAATCCATACGTATAATCCATGAGTTTTTACGTAAACAACATCGTATCGAAACACCAATTGACAGCGGTGCGCTATTTCCAATTGTGTCAGATCCAATCTGTGGAATGCGTTTTAGTGCATCACAGGCATTTGACCATTACACTGACAAAAACAATAAAACACACTATTTTTGCGCAAGTGGCTGTAAGGAAAGCTTCATATCTGATATTAGTGCCACAAATATCTTAAAAAGCGCATCACATCCTACACATGTGTAGTCGAAGTTAGTTTGGAGGGCGCGCCATGGATCATCGAGTACACGAGCATAATCATCACAAAACAAGTGGAGTTGCGCATGATAAGCATGCGCACCACAGTCCAGCCATGTTTAAGCGGAAATTCTGGATTTGTCTTTTGCTCACCTTACCTACCCTTCTTTTTTCGCCGACAGTGCAAGGATGGTTAGGGCTTAGTCTAGGCTTTGCAGGAAGTGAATACGTGCCCGCGTTGTTCGGTACTGTTATCTTTGTCTACGGTGGCTTCATCTTTCTTAAAGGCGCTAGGGATGAGTTAGCCACTAAACGACCGGGGATGATGACACTCATATCGATGGCTATTACCGTTGCTTTTGGTTATAGCCTTGCAGTCTCTTTCAAGCTAGTGGAGGGTATGGACTTTTGGTGGGAGTTAGCGACTCTTGTCACGATTATGCTGCTCGGACATTGGCTCGAAATGGCATCGGTGCAGAGTGCTCAAGGTGCAC
>CAYUNX010000002.1:0-43593 GCA_964446255.1 uncultured Candidatus Saccharibacteria bacterium | reverse complement strand
ATGCTGCTCGGACATTGGCTCGAAATGGCATCGGTGCAGAGTGCTCAAGGTGCACTGGGAGAATTAGCCAAGCTTTTGCCAGATGAGACCGAAGTTGTACATGGTGACATGACGATGATGATGCCGGTCGGTGAGTTGAATGTTGGCGATATTGTACTAATACGACCAGGCGCGCAAGTTCCGAGTGATGGTACTGTCATAAAAGGTTCGTCAGATATAAACGAATCAATGCTCACTGGAGAATCAAAAGCAGTGTCAAAAGCTGTTGGTGCCACAGTAATCGCGGGAACAATAAATGGTAGCGGTGCGCTAACTGTCCGAATCGAGAAAGTTGGCGAGGATACTGCGCTTGCAGGCATTATGAAACTGGTAGCCGAGGCGCAAGCTAGCAAGTCGTCTACGCAAATCCTTGCAGATAAGGCAGCATTTTATCTTACCTTCGTAGCACTGGGAGCTGCCTTAGTAACAGCACTTAGTTGGTGGTTGTTAGGGGCGAATGCCGGCTTTATCCTGGAACGTGTTGTCACAGTTCTGGTTATAGCTTGCCCGCACGCTCTTGGACTTGCCGTACCACTCGTGACGGCAATATCAACTACGCTTGCCGCGAAAAATGGCCTGCTTGTGCGCCAACGTATGGCTCTTGAGGCGGCTCGCAATATCGATGTTGTTCTCTTTGATAAAACAGGAACACTCACCAAAGGAGAGCAAGGGGTTGTCGAAGTGGTAGCAGATGACGTTGACCGCGCACTAAGTATTGCGCAAGCTCTTGAACAAGAATCCGAACACCCTATCGCACGGGCAATTGTCAAATACGCGAAAGCTCACAAAGTACCAAAACTTCCTACCACGAAATTCTCAGCACTATCTGGGCGTGGCGTGACTGCTGTAGTTAATAAGGAAACATACTATCTTGGCGGTCCGCGTATGCTCGATGACCTCAAGTTGCAGCTTCATGGGCGATTTGTAGATAGTGCCAAACGAGCAGACAGCGACGGGAAAACAATAGTGTATGTCGCGACTAATAAAACTATCATCGGTGCGATTTTGATTACTGATGTTATTCGTGATGAAAGTCGTGCCGCTGTAAACCAGTTACAAACCATGGGTAAGCGTGTTGCAATGCTTACGGGTGATAGCAGAGGTGTCGCAGCTTGGGTTGCAAAAGAGCTGGGCATCAAAGAATATTTTGCCGAAGTACTCCCTGAGCATAAAGCTGATACCGTTAAGCAATTACAACACGACGGAAGTAAGGTAGCCATGGTTGGAGACGGTGTCAATGACGCGCCTGCTCTCACTCAAGCAGATATCGGGATTGCAATCGGCGCAGGAACAGATGTGGCAATTGAATCAGCTGGTATTGTACTCGCAAGTAGTGACCCTCGCGGCGTTGCTAAAACAGTCATACTCTCGAAGGCGACCTACCGAAAAATGGTACAGAATTTGGCTTGGGCATCAGGCTATAATGCTATCGCCATTCCATTAGCGGCAGGGATAACATCATCACTCGGTTTTGTCCTGTCGCCTGCATTTGGAGCCGTCCTCATGTCGCTTTCAACAATAATCGTAGCGCTGAATGCGCAGTTACTGAAAAGGGTTAAACTATAAAATGAAGATACTTTTTGGAATAATGTCAACGCTTATCACAGCTCTTTTTATTGGTGGTTTTATAGTGTCGAAGAATGCTTCGCCAAATACGAGTGCACAAAACACAGTAAGATCGGTAAATTCAGATACCGCAACAAATGCAACAAAATCAATCGAGTCAGAAACATACAAGATATGGGTAGCAATGACGGGTGAACAGTACGACCGAAACTACATCGCAAACATGATAGCTCATCATGAAGGCGCGGTAGAAATGGCGAAACTTGCACTGGCAAATGCCAAGCACACTGAAGTTAAAAATATGGCTAACACTATTATCGACAAACAGCAGACCGACATATATTCAATGCTACTTTGGCAACAACAATGGGACTACCCATCATCGAGTGGGGTAGACATGCAAGATCACTCAGCAATGGGCATGATGAATAGTAACGCAAACATGACCACCAAGCTCAAACCTCTAAAGGGCGAAGCTTTTGACAAAGAGTTCATAAGTCTTATGATTGAACATCATCAAGAAGCGGTCGATATGTCTCGTCCAGGCGAAACAAATGCACTTCACCAAGAAGTAAAGCATTTAGCTAAGGCAATCTACACTACGCAATCAAATGAAATAACTCAAATGAAACAATGGAAAACAGATTGGGGTTATTAGCTACTTCTAACCTAGATATCAGTCTTTCAGAGAATATTCAGGTTTGCTAGTTAGTATTGGAGTATGAAACAACAGGATAAAGTATTTTTAGTAGTTGGTAGTACCGCAGTACTCGTAACAGCCGGCATAACTGGAGCATGGTTATTCGGTAAGCCTGACCCAGTAACGACTCCGTCTTCTGTTAGTAGCACTACCCCCACGAGCACAAATGATAGCGGCTCAGAGTCCACGACGACTGAATCGGTGTCGAGTGTATCATCATCGAATTCATCTGGTGTAACTACTCCCAATAATAGCTATAAGGACGGTACCTACTCGGCAAAAGTCTCGTATTATGTACCAAAAGCCAGCAATGACTTGACTGCTAAAGTCACCGTAAGTGGCGGGACTGTCACTGCCGTAACTGTAGATCATAACTACTATGACCACGAATCTGAAAGGTATATCGATAGTTTTGAAAATGCTCTACAGAGTGCTGTTGTCGGCAAAAGCATAGACGGCTTGTCACTTGGTCGCATTGGAGGTGCAACGCTAACAACGCAAGCTTTTGACGATGCGTTAACAACCGTTCGAAATGAAGCTAAAGCCTAAAAACGTTATAGAGTTTGAAGGACTCGGTACCCGTTGGTGGGTTGAACTATTAGAGCGCGATGAATTCCCTACTGAGCTGGCTGATTTCGTTCGTAGTACTATAAAATTATTTGATGATACATACTCACGCTTTAAACATGATTCGCTCATCGGGCACCTCAATACCCATAAACGACTCTTGCAACCGCCACAGGAGTTACTTGATATGTTTGCGTTTGCTCATAAAATGCACATTGCGACTGAGGGCACATTTGATATTTCAGTTGGCGGTACGTTGCAGCGGCTCGGTTACGGAGACACTAAAACTGCCAAATCTGTATATGCGCGTTTTTGGAATCAATCTATTTATAATACTGACGAAATTGCTATCCCTACAGCTAGTGCAGTCGATTTGGGTGGTTTTGGTAAAGGTTGGTTACTCGATAAGCTAGCTCTGCTACTCGAACGACGAGGGTATCAATATTACCTTATAAATGGCGGCGGAGATATCGTTGTTAATGTGTCGGATGAGCTTGAGTTAGGTTTAGAACACCCTTACGACCCAACAAAAGTTATCGGCAGGACCAAACTCACGCGGGGCGCTCTAGCCGTGAGTTCGACCGTAAAGCGGCGATGGTTGCGTGATGGCAAAACAGAGAATCATATCATAGATCCAATTAACGATAATTCAACAAGGTCAACGGTAATCAGCAGCTATGTCCGTGGGCAAACTGCGCTGATTGCCGACACACTTTCGACGGTAGTATTGCTTCGGCCAGAGCTCAAGGCGAAAGTTGAGAAACAATTTAATGTCGAGACGATTATCGTTACCAAAGACCAGCTACACTAAACCTATTTCGATTGAGATGGTCACCAGGCGAAAGCTTCACGGCGTATGGCGCTCGACGGTACGCCAAGACTCATAAGTTCCTTAACAGTCGACTGCATCATATCATCGGAACCACAAAGATAGTACTGGTACTTTGTTGGTTCACCCAGATGCTTGCGGAAAATGTCAGCATGTAAATGTCCCTGTTCATCACTTGGTTCGAGCCCGTCCATTTGTCGGCTATAAGTAGTTACTAAACGATTCCCCAAAACTTGACGTAGCTCTGGTACTATCATGGCACTATCTTTGGTTCGATTGACATAAAATAACCATTGTTCACGGTCGGTGTCTTGCTCGAATAGGTGTTGTACCATGGGAGTAACACCAATTCCACCTGCGACAAAGACAATTGGGGTACGTTCTTCGTTGTTAACTTCGCGCGTAAATTCACCATACGGCCCACCGACTTGCAAAGTCGTACCATCGGGTTTTGTGCTGAGCTCTTTGGTAAAGCGACCAAATGTCCGATATGCAATGGTGATATCTCCTGTCGTTTTGTCATAATCAAGCACTGAGAATGGGTGTGATTCGCTGACAAACCCATCTTTGAGATAAATGTACTGTCCTTTGGCAGGCACTATCCAATCTTGCATTGGGCGTAACTGGACGAGCCATACCGATGGTTCATCCGTTACAAGCTGTCGCTGGGTCACTATCTGATACGAAAACTTGTCGATATTGAGAAGCCCACGGAGTCGTATTAGCGTAAAGACAATAAAAACTATGAGTAGAGCAAAGAAGTACCCCTTTACAGCCGTGTTTGACATGAACTGTGTACCGACATCAGGTATGTGCAAGAATGCAAACGGTAGTGAGATGTAGCCGAGTAGGTGGATATACCGCCAAGGGCGAAATTTGATTCGACTACGAAGCACCACGGAACTGAGCCAGATGATAGCAACAATCAGCAATGAAATACGCCCGAGTGTAACGTGGCTTTCAAAGCGTGAAGAAGTGAGCGGTTGCACAGCATAGAGCAGTGACTCCCCGTACCCATACACAATGAGCAGCGGGTGTAAGAATATGGCTAGTGTGCCGTATTTGCCCAACCATTTATGGATGCTAAGAACTGGGGCGAGATCTCGAAATACTAATCCCATGACTGATTTAGCGCCAAGTATGTACGACCAAAGCAGTACCACCATGCCAATATAGCCGGCTACTGCCGATACAAATACCGCGATATTTTTTGTACTAACAAGACTTGGGTACTTCACGAGTAAGACTGCTGGGATAAGACTAACGATGATTGCAACTATCAGGACTCGGCGTTTATTGTTTTCTGTCATGGTACTAGCCTAACTTCTTAAACTGAATGCTAACTGAGAATTGAAAATCCTACTGTCGATAATTGTAGCATTAACCACTAGCGCAATAGCTAAATATACATGCCATAGCTTTTTGTTCATAGGGCGTATACTGAAATAATGAAGTTTTCAAAACAATCACCTGATGAAGTTGTTCCGGTTATCGCTGAAATTATCAATAAAGCTCTCCACAGTGGTAAGCCGGTTTTGTGGTTAGTGTGCGGAGGGTCGAATATCGACACTCAAGTATCAGTTATGCAGCGGTTGTGTGTCGAAAACACAGAACTTTTGAAAAACCTAACAATCTTGCCGATGGACGAACGCTATGGCGAACCAGGTCATGCAGATAGCAATTATCGTCAGATGAAAGAAGCGGGATTTAACTCCGGAAAAGCTAATTGGTATGATGTTTTGGCTCAAGATGCGCCTTTGTCCAAAACCGTTGAACAGTATGCTCGCCTCGTCGAAGATGCCTTTGCACAATCTCAATACGTACTAGGAACGTTCGGTATGGGTGCAGACGGTCATACGGCCGGAGTGTTACCATACTCTCCTGCTGTGACAGATGTAGAAGCAACAGTTGTCGGATACCAGGCACCAGGGTTAACGCGCATGACAGTGACGCCAAGTTGGTTGGTGCGCTGTACAGTTGCATTTGTGCTGGCGTATGGTGAAGCTAAAGCTGAAGCTCTTGCCAGCTTGAAAGATCACGAACTTTCTCTCGAAGCGATGCCGGCTGGTTTGCTCTATGACATCCCAGAAGTTACAGTGTACAATGATTATATAAGTGATGAGGGTTAACCGTTTTACAGCTCTTCGTTTAAGCTATAAACAAAAGATGATAATTGCGCTACGCAAAGGAGTGGAACTACAGTGAAAATAGCTATACATGGCCTCGGCCGCATGGGTATGCAAATCGCGCGGAAACTTGCAGAGAATGGTCATGATGTAATTGCCCACAACCGTAGCAGCGAGCCAATTGACGAAGCTACCAGCTACGGTGCAACCGCGGCGTTGACTAAAGATGATGTCGTAGCAGCTTTCGGGAAAGATCCAGCCGTCGTTTGGGTGATGTTGCCAGCAGAGATTACAGATGATGAAGTAGCCGAGTGGACAGCATTATTACAACCGGGTTCAATCATCATCAACGGAGCAAACTCTGACTGGCGAGATACGCAAAAAATGAACCAAGTTGTTAAAGCCGCCAAAATGAACTTAGTAGACGTGGGTGTCAGCGGTGGTGTGTGGGGCTATGACCGAGGGTTCCCTATGATGGTTGGTGGTGATGACAAAAAAGCAGTTGATGCTATGAGCAGTGCGCTTGATACGCTCGCCTTACCGGGTGGTGCATGGAAATACTTCGGCGCAAGTGGTGCCGGAAACTACGTCAAAATGGTACACAATGCTATCGAATATGGCATGATGCAATCGCTTGGCGAGGGATACCGTATGTTGCAAGAAGGCCCTTACCCTGGCCTCAAGCTGGCTGATGCTGGTGATGTGTGGCAGCACCATAGCGTCATCGAAAGTTGGCTCAATGAGTTAACGCGTCAGGCAGTTTCCGAAAACCCCACACTCGAGGGCATCAGTGGCTATGTAGCAGAAAGTGGTGAAGCACGGTGGGCGCTTGAAACCGCTGAACAACTCGGTTTTAAACTTCCTGCAATCCAAGCGTCATTTGATGTCCGCAAAGCGTCTCAACAAGGTGAAACTAACTTTGCCACTAAAATTGTCGCAGCTCAGCGTAATAAATTCGGCGGCCATAACCTCAATAGCGAAGGTAAAGCGTGAATCACTACCAAGAACGACCGCTTTTGTTAGTTATCTTTGGAATCAGCGGCAATCTTGCACACCGTAAACTCATGCCTGCATTGTACCAGCTCCTCAAACGGGGTGATTTGCCTGAGCATTTTCGAGTGGTTGGCATAAGCCGTAAAGATTATCAGCTCGATGAGCTGTTTAATGATATGGCTCGGTTTTTGCCAGAAGATGCAGACAGCACAATACTTTCTCGTTTACGCGACAGCACAGTGGTTACCCAGCTTGATTTAACAGATAATGCTGCGTATGAGACTCTACGTAGCCAACTTGAAACTGCAAGTAAGGAACTCGGTGGTGACACGACTCGGCTTTATTATCTTTCTATCCCAGCTCAGGCCTTTGGTGGAGTTGTTCGAAGCCTTGGCGTGACAAACCACAACAAGAAGTTTGAGAACGAGACGATTGCTCCGCGGCTATTGGTAGAGAAACCGTTTGGCTATGACACTACGAGTGCACAAGAGCTTATCACTGCTGCAGATGAACATTATGACGAAAGCCAGATCTACCGCATTGACCACTATCTAGCTAAAGAAACGGCTCAAAACATCTTGACTTTCCGTTTTAGTAACCCGTTGTTTCAAACAATCTGGAATGCTCGGCACATAGATCGAATTAGCATTGGTGCATTTGAAACTATCGGTATAGAAGGTCGTACTGATTTCTATGAGAAAACAGGGGCACTGAGAGATATATTGCAAAGTCACCTCTTGCAACTCCTCGCACTTATCATGATGGAGCAACCTGCGAAGTTAGAAAGTGTTGATATCCATCGTTCAAAATTACGTTTGCTCGATAGCATTTCACCAATTGCACCCGATGAAGTTGCCGAAAAAGCCGACCGAGGTCAGTACGACACCTATCGCAGCGAAACAAATAACCTAGACTCAAATGTCGAAACATTCGCCCGACTGAAGCTTTCAGTTGATAATGAACAATGGCGCGGTGTACCTGTAATTCTAGAGACAGGTAAAGGACTTGACCGAAAATGCACTGAAATCGCTGTTCATTTTCGCGAGAACGTCAATGCGGTTGGTGATAATACACTTACATTTAGGTTGCAACCACAAGAAGGTATTACACTGTCCTTACAAGCTAAGCGTCCCGGTATGGCAAATGTTACCGAGACGGTGCAGATGGATTTTGATTATGCTCGTTCATTTGCTGGCGGAACCGCAGAAGCGTATGAGCGGGTCATTCTCGATGCCGTTCGCGGCGACCAGTCACTCTTCGCTTCCGGTGCCGAAGTAATGTCATCGTGGCGAATCGTTGAAAATGTCATAAAAGCATGGTCAACTAACTCAGATAATCTTCAGATTTACCCAACTGGCGAATCACCCGAAAAATTGTAAAATATTTTACAAAATTCCCCTTGTGCTTACCTGTTGGCAAGTCTATAATGATGCGTAGAAAAGAAACATAAGCAGGGTTAGAGTGTAGCTAACAGATGAAAGTATTAATGCTCGGGTGGGAATTGCCTCCGCACCATACCGGTGGGATGGGTATTGTATGTTACCAAATGTGCAAACAACTTGCACGCGATGGAGCAGACATTGAGTTCGTGCTCCCCTTCACTGCCAGTTTCCCTAATGTCGATTTCATGAAAATCAACCCTGCATTGCCAGAAGGTGTTGATGAAATAATAGGCCAGCAAGCGGGCGATACTAAAAGTACCTATGATAGTCAGTACTTCGAGTACGTTCTAAGTGACGGTACTCGCCGCGGTGTTCAGATGTCAGAACACCAATCTGCCTACGCTGAATATGCAGTTCGACTCGTTAAATACGGTGATTATGATGTTATCCACGCACATGACTGGCTGACATTCCGTGCTGCACTAGCCGCCAAACAAGTTAGCGGCAAACCATTGTTCGTGCATGTACACGCTACAGAATATGACCGTTCTGGTGGTGGTCAAGGCAATCCATTGGTCCGTGAGATCGAGTACATCGGTTTGCATTTGGCAGATAAGATATTTGCGATTAGCCAGACGGTCAAAGACACCATCATTAGAGAATACGGTATCGATCCGGCTAAAATTGCTGTGGTTCACAACGCTATGGAACTAGAACCACATGAACTTTACGAAGATACATCTGTTCATACGTTCCGTTATGTATCTCAGATGCAACAAGCTGGTTACCGTGTCGTACTTAGCGCAGGCCGCCTAACTATTCAAAAAGGTCTAGTTGGTTTACTGGAGTCATTCCAAAAAGTAGTTGCCAAACGACCGAAAAGCTTGCTGGTCGTGATGGGCGGCGGTGAGCAGTACCACGAACTCATCGAGAAATCAGCCGAGCTTGGGATTGCCGGCAACGTTGTGTTTACTGGTTATGTCAATGGTACTGGTCGTGCGTGGCGTGATGTTTTCCGTTCCGCCAACCTTTTTGTCATGCCAAGCGTGTCGGAGCCATTTGGATTAACACCATTCGAAGCGTTACACCACAACACTCCTGCTCTCATAAGCAAACAGTCTGGGGCAAGTGAGGTAACCCAACACATTTTGAAAGTTGATTTCTGGGATACCGATGAGATGGCAAACAAGATTTTGGCAGTTTTGAATGACCAAATCTTAGAAAACACATTAGTTTACAACGGTCGCAAAGAGCTCAAACAAATAACATGGGCAAAATCGTCGCGCCAAATATTACAGCATTACCGCGACCTGACATCGCAAAGGGAGTTAACATATGTCTAAACGAGCTATAGTACTGTATCTACACGTACATCAACCTTACCGCGTACGTCACTATACCGCGTTTGACATTGGCGCCAAGCACGATTATTTTAATGCACCAGATGGTAGTCGAGAAAACAATGCAGATATTGTTCGCAAAGTTGCCCACAAATCTTACATTCCGACCAACGAACGATTACTTCGAATGCTGAATGACAACCCAGAGTTCAAACTCTCAATGTCCATAACCGGAACGATCCTTGAACAGTTCGAACAGTATGCACCCGAGGTGCTGGCTAGTTTCCAAGAGGTAATCGCTACCGGTCGAGTTGAGATTGTTGCTGAAACATTCCATCACTCACTTGCCTTTTTCTATAGCCGCGAAGAGTTTGAACGACAAGTCCAGATGCACCGTGAAAAGGTTCAACAACTATTCGGAGTTACGCCTACTGCTTTTCGCAACACAGAGCTGAGTTACAACAATGACTTGGCATACTGGGCTGACAAAGCTGGTTACGAAGCGATTCTATGTGAAGGTTGGGATGGTGTTATGGGTTGGCGTAGTCCGAACTTCATGTACCGCCCTGCATATACCGAAAACATCAAAGCGTTGACCAAAAATTACAAACTGAGCGATGACATCGCGTTCCGTTTTAGTAACAGGCATTGGTCAGAGTATCCGCTGACGACTAACAAATTTGTAGAGTGGACGAATGACTCATGGGATCAACCGCTACTCAACTTGTTCATGGATTACGAAACGTTTGGCGAGCACCAATGGGCAGACAGTGGTATATTTGACTTCCTCGAGCATTTACCAAAAGCATGGCTCGGCGCAAGTGGCAACCACACCTTTATGACCGTAACAGAAGCTGCACGTACGTACGAAGCAGTTGATACTATTGACAGCCCTCAGACTATCACCTGGGCTGATACAGAGCGAGACCTGACTGCTTGGCTCGGTAATGCCATGCAACAAGGAGCTATTAACTCGTTGTACGGTCTCGGCAATACTATTATGAATACCGGTGATCTCGCACTGATTGACGACTGGCGCAAGCTGCAAACGAGCGACCACTTTTATTACATGTGTACCAAGTGGTTCAGTGACGGTGACGTTCACGCTTATTTCAGCCCATACGAAAGCCCTTATGAAGCTTACATAGCTTTCATGAATAGCTACCATGACCTCAAATACCGTCTTGCCGAGAAAGGCGTTGAAGTCTAATGGGTATGCGGTGGGAACAAACAGAAATGTCTATTGCTTTGATTCGCAAGTACAACACTCCAGGAGGGTGTGCATAAATGGGCCGTCCAGTGATGCTCGGCAATGGAAGTTTAACAGTCGGGCTAAACGAACTCGGTCTCGTTCATGACTTTTACTACCCCTATGTGGGACTTGACAACCTGACGACCGCCCGCAGTGCACACCATAAAATTGGCGTCTGGGTTGACGGCAGGTTTTCTTGGGTTGATGATGGCTCATGGAAAATTACGACAGATTTTGAAACCGATGCACTTATTAGCAACATAAAGTTCGTAAACACCGAATTACAAGTTGAGTTAGCGGCAAGCGATTTTGTTGACCTCGAGATAAATGCTTTTTGCCGCCAGATTGCCGTCAAGAATACCGCTGACCACTCAAGAAATATCCGTTTGTTCATGCATCAAGTTTTTCAGATTTCTCGCGGTGGTCGAGCTGATACTGCACTGTTTGAGCCAAATCACCATTACCTTCTCGACTATAAAGGCCGTTGTAGCCTACTAATCTACAGTCAAACAGCCGATGGCACACCTTTCTACCAATACTCTGTTGGCAACTATGGTATCGAAGGCAAAGAAGGCACCTGGCGCGATGCCGAAGATGGTGAACTCAGCAATAACCCCGTAGAACACGGTGGCGTTGACTCAGTCTTGTCTAACAATATTGAAGTCGCTTCACATTCAGAAATGCTGGTTGACTATTGGATTATCGCCGCAGACTCACAGTATTCGGCTGAAAAAATACACCTCAAACTCGTTGAAACAGGTCTAAGCGCTCGTCTTGTCAAACTTCGCTTGCATTGGCGCGACTGGTTGTCTAAAGCCGATGAAGCAACCAGCAAGATGTCTATTCCCGAGCGAACTGCTTTGCACAAATCACTCATGATAATCAAAGCTCACACCGATCGCCGTGGTGGTGTCATTGCAAGTTGCGACTCCAGCATCTATAACTTTGGTAGAGATTATTATAGTTACGTATGGCCACGAGACGGAGCCTATGCCATGTGGCCACTAATTCGATTGGGTTACACCAAAGAGCCTCAACAGTTCTTTGAGTTTTGTCGTGACATCATGCACCCAGATGGTTATATGATGCACAAATACCAGCCGGATAAAGCTATTGGCAGCACCTGGCACCCTCTTGTGCACGGTAAACAGTCTGAGCTTGCTATACAGGAAGACGAGACTGCAGTCGTACTTTATATGCTTGCTGAGTATTACACTGAGAGCCAAGACAAAGACTTTGTATCGAGCCTTTACACAACGATGATACAGCCAATGGCTAACTTTATGGCGGCATTCCGTGACGAAGCAACTGGTCTGCCACACGCTAGTTACGACCTGTGGGAAGAGAAGTTCTTGACCAACACCTACACCACTGCCGTAACTCACCGTGCACTTATTGAAGCTGCCAAGTTCGCCGATATGTTTGAATACCCTGATGATGCCGTACGTTGGCGACGAGCCGCTGACGATATCGCAAAGGGCTGTAGTCTGTTTTATGACTCTGAACGTCAACTGCTTCGCAAAGGCTTCTTGCTCAAAGAAGACGGTTCATTGCAGTTCGACAATACACTTGACGTCTCTAATGGCTACGGCGCTATGATGTTCGCGACCAAAATAATGGGACCACAGCAAATCCGCAGTACATTTGAGGCGGTCGAACGGATACTCTTGTCATCAGCACCGGCCGGTGGATCTCCACGGTATGAACACGATAGTTACTTTGTTTCAGACCCACCACATATGGGGAACCCGTGGTTCGTAACGACACTTTGGATTGCCCAATATTACCTGCAAGTTAACCGTGATGATGAAGCTGAAAAGCTTGTTGAATGGACAATGAGCCATGCTACTACCAGCGGAGCGTTAAGTGAACAGATAAATCCCACCGATGGATCGCCATTGTCCGTCCTACCTCTCGTCTGGAGCCACGCAGAGCTCATTAACACGCTACTAGACCTACGTAGTTAGCTTGCTTATTGTTCAGTGCTTATAAGCCCCATATAAGTGCACCGGTTGGATATTAGGTAATAACAACACTCGACTATTAAAAAGCGCACATTGCTGCGCGCTTTTTATATTTTAGCGAACGACGATTACTTCTTGCGAGGTTTGACTTCGTTACGGCCAAGATTTTTCTTGGTCTCGGTGAAAACCACGTGCTTACGAAGTTTTTTACTGTACTTCTTTAGGCTGAGCTTTTCGGGTGTGTTCTGAGTGTTCTTACTGGTGTAGTATATGCGCTCGCCAGACTCTTCACTCACGAGTCCAACAAGTTTGCGCTTTTCATTCTTTTTAGCCATATCAGAGAGATTTTATCAGATATAGCTGTCAAAGTAAACAGATATCATCAAATAAAACGTAAATATAAAAAAATACCGAGTGATCAGCTCGGTATTTTAGTTTTTTGTAACCCGTTAGGGTTGACTGTAGGGGTCATTTTTTGTCCTACAGTTTTTGAAGAGATGTAGTGAGTTAATTTATTAGTTTTTGCTAACAAATGCTCACACTTTTCGTTGTAGTTCCCCTTGCCCGTTTTTTGCGTTCAAGTTCTCTACTGTTAGTAAGTTTTCGTTTTTGCCGATTGCTTACTAATGACAAAATATCATGCCGCTTATGGTACTGTCAAGTACTTTTTGTAAGAATTTACACAGAAATTATTTTTAGGTACTTTTACGGTGTCAAGAAACAAAAAATGGAGCCGCCTGTCGGTCTCGAACCGACGACCTGCTGTTTACAAAACAGCTGCTCTACCACTGAGCTAAGGCGGCAACAGCACTAATTCTACCAGACGACGCCCCAAAGAAAAAGTGTAAGCGTATCCCCATGAAGTGTTTACGTCTACAGATTGTATCTTTAATGCTTTGCAAATATATCGCTGCGATGTTTCTCGAAGAAATATATCTCTTCTTGCCAGCTCAAGACTTGACTAATCTCATCAGGGTTAGCCCACTCTGCTTTAACTACATCTTTTATGTCTGGTTGCAGATTGTACTCACTGGTCTTAAACAAATACATCTTTATTTTTTTGATTACTGTTGGCGTTTCGTGGTTATCTTCGGTGTAACCTGGCCGTTCTATGATACCTAGCTCTTTGATGAGTTCAATAGTCCTTAACCCACTCTCTTCTAGTACTTCTCTTATTGCGGCTTGAACATGAGACTCACCCGGCTCTAAGCTACCCTTGGGCAATGTTTTTCGCCCAATAATATTTGTGACAACTAACACATTGCCGTCAGGATTAATCACGATCCCGCCTGCTTTTTCTACAATTTTCACAATTATACTATAGCAATGTTGGTCATATTTGCTATACAGTCACGCCCGTTATTTTACACCAGATTAATTATATTAATATTATCATAAAATGTAGTGTCCAGGGTGTAGGATTCGAAGACAGCTGCAACCAGTTGCAGTCGTAGGCTCAAACTCAATACAAATGCCATAAACAAAAACCCCAGGCAGGCTAGGGACTTTGTTTCTGGTGCAGGGTGTAGGATTCGAAGACTGCTCATGCGTTCGCATGAGTCGTACGCCTAAACCCCAAACCCAAGACCATATAAAAAAGACCAGACGAGCTGATCTTTATTATATGGTGCAGGGTGTAGGATTCGAACCTACGAAGGCATAAGCCAACAGATTTACAGTCTGTCGTGTTTGACCGCTTCACTAACCCTGCGTTGTATATGGATTTAATTGTTAATGGAGCCACGACTGGGATTTGAACCCAGGACCCCTTCCTTACCATGGAAGTGCTCTACCACTGAGCTATCGCGGCGTACGCATTCAGGCATTAGTTTATCAAAACAGAGGTATGTACGCAACCCAACTTATATAACGACTTTACGGGGACGTAGGACACGCTTAGGGCGTCCTGATGACACAATTAGTGTCTTGAGCTTGTCGGCGATTGCATCGGCTTGAGCGTCCATATGACGTTCTGAGTACGCTTGCATGAGAAGTGTGTATGATTCTCTGTTTGGTTCTAACTCAACGGCACGATGCAATGACTGGAACATGAGCTTTTCATTGCCTAGCTTCTCGCTAACTTTTGCATATGCTATGTGCCGAGCTGCAAGGTCTTCCTCGAGTTTTAATGCTTGCTCAAAAGCAATTCCAGCTTTTTCATAATTTTCAGTCTCAAAATAGATAAGTCCTAGGTTATGGAGACTTGATGGGGTCGCTTCGATTGAGCTAGCGATCTCAAAACAATCGATTGCATCACGGTATTCTTTTTGCTTAGCGTACAAAATGCCGAGTCGGTTGTAGGCTGCGGCATTTTTTTCGTCGATTTTCAAGATGGTTAGTAGAGCTTTTTCGGCTCGAAGGAAGCGGTTTTCGCGCATACCTTGGTGTGCAATGTCCCAAAGTTTGCCGATACGATCACCGACTTTGCGAGACATTTCATTCAGCTCTGCCTCGTTTTTCTTGCGAGCATGAAAGAGGCTAAATAGACCAAAACCGCCGACGACTAGTAACTCATACATAGGTTACACATAGTATACCATATGGCTCTCAGCACAAGTATTTTGATAACTCTTATAACTGAACATTACTTTAATGCGATAAGTATGAGTGTTATCGTTACGACAAAACCTACAAACATATTCAGCCAGATAAAGCGTCGCCAACCCTTGTTCGTTTTAGCAGAATCTTGATTGGTTACCGAAAGGTACGGGACACAATTGAATGCGTACAGCAAACTAGCAACCGCCACTGCAAAAATTGTAATTCCTTGTCCTGCCAGAATGACACTGGCTGCAATATATAGAATACATGAAAACCAAACAGTTGTTCGCGCACCAAGCGCTGTAGCGATTGAGCTAAGATTCGCTTCGCGGTCTGGCAGGATGTCTTGAACAGCTCCGAAAGCATGAGACGCCATCCCCCATAAGAAAAATGCTATGACATACGCCACCGCATCGGTTGTGAACGATGTTGCGGTAAGCGCAAAAACTAGTGGTCCAACAAAGTGTAAGCTACTAGTTATAGAGTCGAGAAATGGCTTTTCTTTAAATCTAAGCCACGGAACTGAATATGCAAGCACCAAGAATATTAGTCCGAAAAGAACCAATTGCGAGGTTTTAGTACCGGCCAAGAAAAGAAATGATAGGAATGGGATATTGCTTATAAGTGCAGCTTTTACAATTATCGGGTGAAAACTGCGTTGTTCTTGCATGCCCTCTATCCCGCCCTTGCGCGGGTTTCGTATGTCCGATTCGTAATCGAAAACATCGTTAATGCCATACATTAATAGATTGTATGGCAATAGAAAGTACAAAGTCCCTACTAGCAATACTGCATCAAACCCCTCGCCTGCAATCAAGTAACCAACCGCAAACGGAAATGCCGTGTTCAACCACGATATAGGGCGAGAAACCCAAATAAGCTTTTTAATTGTTGGTAACATTACCTTCATCTTTCGGTGTAAAAATTTGCCACAACCTGGGCACAATTAGTGTAGCGACCAGTGGGTAGGCAAAATCTTCTAATGGTGCCAATATGACACGTAAACCGAGTAGCTTAGACTGATCAAAGGCAAATATACCATAGTAGATAGCAAGCGTGTCGAATACAGCTGTCAGCATAAACAAATGAAAACACGAAGCCCTTAAATGTCGTGCCGACTTAGGCTTACGCAACCATGGCCAGGAAAATACAAGCGCACCAGCAACAAATATTAGGTTAAGAACGGCGTATGTGACGAAACCCACGAGCGCCTCCTTGGTGCAATGATAATGTTACATGACACAGCAAAAACAAGAACAGTATTTCTTCGAGCGGAAAGTCAGGCCATAGCATGAGGACTGGAGTATATGGACTATGCCCTTTGAAAAATATTCCAAGGGCCAAACCGAGGTTATCCCAAACTATAAAAAGAAGTATTGCGCAACCGAGCGTTAAGGTAGTACGTCGTGCATCGTTCCAAAATGCTAGTTTGTATCTCCAATCAATAATTAACATTCCAGCGCAAGAAAAAATGAGAGTAATCATATAGTACCAATGGGTCATGGTTTATCCCCTATAGTATCTATACTGTTTACTCTACCACCTCGCTTTTCACCCGCTAAGTGCTTGTAGACGAGCTCTGCACTAATCACACACATTGGCATACCAACACCAGGAATCGTTGAGCCCCCAACGTAGTAGAGGTTTTTAACTCGCTTACTTTTATTATAAGAGCGAAAAAGTGCTGTTTGGCTCAAAATGTGAGCCGGTCCAAGCGCGGTGTTTTGCCATGCGTTGAAGTTGTATGCGAAATCATCGGGGCTAAAAATTGTCCGCGACACGACTCTATCTACAAAATTTGGTATGCCTGCCATTTTACCAAGCTGAGCAATGAACCTATCGGCGAGTTGCTGACACTCAGCATCCGTCAAAGATAAGCCAGATGGAAACGGAACAAGTACCACGAGACTCTCATGCCCCTTGGGAGCCATCACTGGGTCTGTCAATGTAGCACGTGAAACATAGAGCGAAGCAGATTTTGGAATAGTTTTAGATTCATAAATTGCTTCAAAATTTCCCTTCCAATCATCAACAAAAAACAAACTATGATGTTCAAGCTCTGGTAAGTCACCCCTCACCCCGAGGTACAACAACAAGGCACTCGGGCCGGGTGTTTGCTTGTCCCAGTACGATTGCGGAAAAGTTTGCTCAGCCGGTACGAGAAGTTTTGTTTCGGTAAAATGCAAATCTGCATTTGATATCACGATATCCGCAGGAACAAATTTATCGTCAGCAAGCTCAATACCAGTCACAGCTCCATTATCTGTAACAATTCGCGTAACGGGCGCGTTGAAATGGTACTTCACGCCAAGTTGCTTGCCAAGTCGTGCAAACGCACGGACTATTTTATAAATACCACCCTTCGGGTAATACACCCCATACTCAAAATCAAGCGCATTCATAAGTGTGTAAATTGCGGGAGCTTTATAGGGTGAGGCGCCCAAAAACACCATACTATATTCTAAAATTTGTTTGATACGTTTTGCCTTAAAATAGCGACTCACATGGCTGTCGAATGAACGGAGTGCCATGATAGCGAAACGAGGGCCATTTTTTAAAACTTCCCACTTAAAAACATCACGGATTGATTGGAAATTGGTATAGAGAAAATGTTTGATCGATAAATCATATGTGTATTTACTAAGCGCTACATAGCGCTTAAGTGCTTCGCTGGCTCCAGGTTCAATGGCTTCAAATTGAGCTTTTGCATCTTCGATGTCAGTTGTAATCGTAATGGGTGCCTCATGCTCAAAATACACTTTGTAGGAAGGGTTAAGTTTGATTAGGTCTAACTCGTTGGACGCGGTTGTACCTAAAAGGTTAAAATAATGTTCAAACACTTCAGGCATGAGGTACCATGAAGGTCCTGTGTCAAAGAGAAAACCGTCTTTTTCGAGCAGACTTGCCCTGCCTCCAGGAGTTGCATGCTTTTCAAAAATAGAAACATCGTACCCCGCTTTTGCGAGTAAATTTGCGGTTGCGAGTCCACCCACTCCTGCACCAATGATTACCACTTTTTGTTTCATTGTCTTGCCTTTACGTGTAGTTTGCTATATAGCCATAATTTGCGTGGTGTCGAGACTCGTATGCGTTTAGTTTTCAACACCTCGACTGGAGTCTGACTTATTTTAATGAGTAGTTCCGAGTAATACAGATAGCTTGCATACACAGCATTTTTTGCATTATGTGGAAGCTTTTTTATATACGGTAAAGCGGCTTCGAAATCTGCTCGACAATCTTTCTCAATTGATTTTTTTTGCGCTTCTGTAAAACTATCAAACGTGACGCTAGGAAAATACACACGACCGAGTTCTCGGTAGTCAGAGGCAAAATCACGTAAGAAGTTCACTTTTTGGTAAGCAGCTCCGAGTTTTCTGGCCGCTAATTCTAGTGCGGAATATTGTTTATTATTGTCGCCGCAGAAAACCGCGAGACACATAAGGCCAACAACTTCTGCTGAACCATAAATATACTCCTCATACCGTTCAGAAGTGTAGCGCGAGCCAATATCCATTCGCATACTTGTAAAAAATGGTGTAATAAGATTTGCATCGATGCCATAATCTGCTGCTGTAAGCGCAAATGCATGAACAATTGGGTTCGGGCTGTAACCTCTTTTGATAGCTTCATATGTTTCTTTTTCTAGCGCATCAAGCATGCACAGTTTGGTGTCATCGTCTCCCATAAAGCTGTCGACGATTTCGTCTGCGATACGTACTAAACCATAGATTGCGTAGACATGTGGTCGTATACTGGCATCAAACAAACGGCTGCTCATGCTAAATGATGTAGAGTACAACTCGGTCAAATGCTTCGTAAGTGTGTAGGCGACCGTTTTATACAGTTCCATGTCAGCGGTTCCGTTTTGTTGCTCGTTCAGTTAGTTGGTCAAATGCATCGCGGGCATCAGTACTAAGTACAATAACATCCAGACTACTCAGTGCCTCATTTTTTAAAATGTTGATTTCCGCCTCAACGGCATCCTTAGCACCGCTTTGTACAATTAACTGTCGAGCTAAGTTCATGTCTTCATCGTTCGCAGATGCGTTGTGAAAAATTGAGGTAAATTGGCTGACTTGTTCGGGGCTAGCAATAGCTTCAAATCGCTCAATTAGGTATGTTCTTTTACCTTCCCGTATGTCATTTGATGTGCTTTTGCCAGTTTCATTACTGTCGCCAAAGACGCCGAGCAAATCATCTTGTAGCTGAAATGCGCAGCCAAGTTTCTCGCCAAAACCACGCAGTGCATTAACTGTTTCAAGCGAAGCTTCAGCAAGTTGGGCACCAATTATGAGCGGTACGATAAAAGAGTAATATGCGGTTTTATTGAGTGCAATTTTCAAAGCATCGGCACTGGTCTCAACATGAAAACTTGTTTCAGTATCAAGTAGTTCGCCGCCCGACACACGAAATATCCCTTCAGCAAACGTTTCTGACGCTAAACTTAGTGACTTAGGCTGCACGCGTGTTTGCCCAAGTACTTGGAATGCTGTAGAAATCAGTAGGTCACCAGCTATAATGGCAGCGCTATTAGAAAAATGTCGCCGTTCAGCATCGTCAGCTATAAGCGGTGCATAACGGTCGTCATATTGACCTATGATATTTTTAACACCATATCGTATGGTGTCTCGATCTATAATGTCATCATGTATCAATATAGCCTGGTGAAATAGCTCTTGAGACACCATAGCCGGTATCACGCGGTTTGGGTCACTGATATCAGAAAGCGCACTATAACTAAGCGCAACCATGTATGGTCGCAACCTTTTACCCCCAGCGTTTACTAGCATTTCTATTGACCGCCACAAATTACCATACTCTTCAGAAATGGCATCAGCATCAATGATTCGACGCTCTATGAGGTCGCGGAGAAAAGCATCTGTCTCATGACGCGCCCATTCAAGGGAAACAATCTGTTGCAGCTGCTGTTTCATTTTGCATCATTATACTCGATAACCGAATTACGTAATAGCCCAAAACTTCAAAAAGTATAGTATCTAATTAGTCTCTTAATGAAAGCATAAGTTCAGTCATAACAAGTTTTGCATTGGCATTTTGCGTCAGAGCTTTGCTCGCAGTATATGCCGCATTTGAGATACGTTGCCACTGCGTAGCAGCTTTGGGATTGCCACTTGTCTGCAGTAGGCTTGCTGATGAAATCTGTGCGAGTTGATCTACGAAGTTTGCTGCTCGGGCTTTGTCTTTAAGATCTGTTTCGACAAGTATTAGCTGGTCAAATAGACTCAAGCTAAGTATGCGTTTAACTTCGTTAAATTCGATTGCATTTTCATCTGGTTCATTTGTTAGTAGGGCGCTTACAGCCCCGATACGTCCTTCTCCAAGCACAATAGCACGGCTAATCTCATCTGTGCTATATGATTTGGCAAAATACTGCTTGACGACTTCTGTTGTAGGCTTACGAATCACCAAACGCTGAGTACGAGACGTAATCGTTGGTAATAGTTTATGTGCTACTGAAGACGTCAGAAGTATCACGGCATCAGCAGGTGGTTCCTCGAGTAGCTTTAGCAGAGCATTTTGTGCCGTATGATTCATGAGTTCCGCATCTGGGATAACAACGACTCGTTGAATAGAATTATTACCAAGAGTTTTCAGAGAAAAGAATTGAAATAGTTCCCTCACTTGCTCTATCCCGATGGAAGTATTGTCGACAGTGAGCTCGCGGTACATAGCAGAATTAGACAACTTTTCGACAGCAACATCCAGTAAATTTGCAGAAATTTCCCGTGCAATAAGACTTTTACCAATGTGCGCAGGACCTTCTATCAAAATTGCATGGTTTGGGTGCGCAATAAACCGTTTAAGTGCCACTAGAGATTCGGGGTGAATGAGTAGATTGTCGAACATTAGCCAACTTTCGCGGTAAAATCTGAGGGAACTGGTACGTTGAACACCTTACGTTCATGTCCTTTAACGATAGTTATCTCAAGCTCGGCGGCATGGAGATACAGCCGATCGGCTGGTTCACCTTTGTAAAGCACATCTCCAACTATCGGATGACCAAGGTGCGCCAGATGCACACGTAATTGATGCGTGCGACCTGTTTCTGGTTTAAGCTCTACCAACGAGTAATCATCTGATGATTTAATAATTTTATAGACAGTTTTAGAGGCTTTACCAAGTGGCCCAACCCGAAAAGTAGCAGGTGCCTTGGGGTTTCGCTCTATTGGCATGTCGATTACTGCTTCAGCTGGGTCTAATGTGCCCTGGATAACCGCAAAATACGATTTTTTGGTACGACGCTGGGCGAACTGCTTTTGCAACCAACTCAATGCCTCAGGCGTTTTAGCACAGATCATCACCCCCGACGTTGCTCGGTCGAGTCGGTGAACAATCCCTGCCCTGTTACCTTCAATATCTTTTATACGAGAACGGAGCCAAGTCGCAACAGTCGACTCAGGGTTAAACGCACCCTTACTGTGTGTTAGTAGCCCAACTGGTTTATTGATAACGACACAGTCATCATCCTCATACAAAACTTCTAGCTCTATGTCCGGGATGTTGTCGAGCTCTGTTATCTTGTAGTCAACAACCACTTCATCCGTTTCTCGTAACTTGTAACCACCTTTAAGCTGTTTTTCGCCGTTTACCGTAACGCGACCGTCAGCGATGAGTTTTGCACCAAAAGCACGGCTTAGCTCTGGTACTAGTTCTACGACCTTCTGGTCAAGACGCTGGGCCCGACTAAATTGAAGATTACTCATTATCTCAAACCAACAGCTTTTTGAACCTGATATAGTTTTGTATTGGCGATTTCATTCATTTTGAGTTCGTCTTCTGTAAGCTTATTTTGAAGGAGTTGGTCGTCAACAGAATTCAAGCGTGTTTGAAAATCTGTCAAGAAGTTAGCGACAGTATTGGCAACCTCCATCTTGAAATCACCATAACGTTCTTGACCTTTGTGCTCTTCGGCTACTTCTTGTAATGGACGACCAGTGAGTAGTGATAAGATTTGTAATAGGTTTGAAACACCTGGTTGGTTTTCATAATCGAGGTTAACTGAGGCCAAACTGTCCGTAGTAGCACTCATAACTTTTTTACGGGCTTCTTCTGGAGTATCTCCAAGGAATATACAACCCTTGCCCGTCTCATCACTCTTACTCATCTTTTTGCTAGGGTCAATCAAGTCCTTAATCCGTAGCCCTTGGTCATTACCGAAAAATTCGTGCTGTTTTTTAACCGGCTCTGGAACTACAAAAAGTTCTCCAAACTTGCTATTCATGCGTTCAGCGATATCCCGAGCAAACTCAAGATGCTGCGACTGATCGTCTCCCACTGGTATATAATTTGCATCGTATATCAAAATATCTGACGCCATTAATACTGGATAATCAAATAGCCCAACAGAAATTCTATGTGTGGACATAGACGCTAGAAACTTTGCTTTATCGGAATTCTTGTCGCCAAAAACTTGGAATTCTCCTGATGCTATCGCACTTTCAGCTAACGTAACTTGTTTATCCTTGAACTGCGTCATGCGACCCATTTCACCCATACCTGTAAAACTATTCAGTATGATTGTAAGTTCTGAGTGGGCGGGAACATAGCTTTGGCGATAAATGTGGACACTTGGGTTGTCGAGCGGTAAGCCGGCGGCAACAAACAGTCGCAAATTGTGCATGATTTGTGATTGTAGTTGGGTATGATCGATTGGCGTCGTGAAACTATGTAAGTCAGGTACGAAAAGATTTATCTCATACTCTTCTGACCTATTTTTTGCCATGTCAATTAAGGGCAGCAAAGCCCCAAAATAGTTGCCAATATGCAAATCGTTATTAGCCCTAAGACCAGTCAGTATTACTTGTTTTCCCATATATCACCATTATACCGCAATGGGCTGATTTCTTCGTCTTATCAACTCACCAACACTTAAACTTGCTTGATATCTAGCTTTTTCTCTTTTGCTACATTCTTTAGTTGCAATCTGATGCGCATTGTCATTCCCTTCTTCACGTATCATTTCTAAAACGTATGGACCAACAGGCAACCCGGGTTGATGAAATTGTTTAGAAATGTCAATGTTACTATTTAATATATAAAGTATAGCCGACCCAACAGTACTACACATGCTGCCTTTGTCAGCGAGAGGGCATTTTTCGCATGCTAATAAATCTAGTTTAGTTCGTTGATTTAATGTCTCGGTACTCATAGTATTTAACTCCATTATTATAAAAAATGACCGCTGGTGGCGATCTTTTCAGTGGGTTCAAAACTTATTTTCAACGCACAGAACAAACCGCCACATGAGTGTCGGTAAACCAATACTGATTGTTCTGTATAGTTTTCATACTTGTACTATTTATACGCTTGATAAACATGAATGTCAAATTAGTCTGCTATCTGTCTCACGCCGAAACCTACGAGATCTCTTACACCAGGTGAATAAGGTTGGTTCTTAATGACCCGGACTCGTCCATTTTCGTTACCACCGATGAGAGTCATAGTTTTGGCCTTTTTATCGACTGAAATCACTATATTTGTATGGGAGTTAGTAGGGGTTTTGTCATAAATCGCAACGTCGCCAAATGTTGGTGTATATGCACCCGCTTTCACATACCTTTTTTCTGATTGATAGTATTCACGCAGCGTGTAAACTCCAGGTATGCGCCAACTACCAGAGTTAGGGTTCACATAAGGACTTCCTACTTCGCGCATTACCCAGCTAACAAAGTTAGCGCACCACGGTTGCTTCTCGCCCTCAGAGTAATTCAAAACATTCTCATCAAAACTAACTGGTTTTTTGGCATACTCTGTTTGTAAAATTTTAAGAAGTTTAAGTTCCTGCCCGTTTAGTAAACTTTCGTCTATGTTAGGGAATGCTTGATCCGGTGCTGGCTGAAGTTGCGCAAGAACTTGTTGGGTGTAAACTCTGACGCTATTTCTATATATAAACGCAATAGCAAGTAAGGCTGTTAACGCTATAGCACAGACAAACATAAGCTTAATGAGTTTGCTTAGATGAAAATCCCTTTTGGGCAAGTTGATTATATTCACTATCTTACTTTTCAAACTAAAACTTTTTCAATTTCACCGTCGATAATAAGAACGTTTCCATCATGAAGCGTTTTAAATGGGATGTCATGTGATTTGTAATACTTTACGACATCTTCGATGGCATCCGACTCGTAATGATTAGATTTGTAATGAGGAGCCAAAGAGTACGGCAAGAGGTTGAGACCATCCCAAATTATATCTGTCTGGTACTTTGGAACATACAAATCTTCAACATCGACGAGCTCAAGACCGTGTAAACTTGGTGCGAGTATGCAAATACCAGCGCTATACCCCCCGTATACAATCTTGTTACTCCGTATTAAGTCAGAAAGAATTTCATCTGCACCACTTTGTGCAAGCGCTTTTCGAAGTACAAAAGCATTACCGCCCCGCACCCAAATTAGATCAAACGATGCAAGGTACGATGCTAATTCGTTATTATCTTCAAAATGATCGCGCAGATCCACTTCTTGTGGCTCAAGCCCAAGTCCAGTCAATACTGCAAATTCTTCCTGTAATCGCTCAGTTCGTGTTTCGGCATCTTTGTAATCTTGAGCCGCCATGATGACGCCAACTTTTGTTTTACCGCCTAGCAAGCGTAGTAGCTCGTCTGTATGATTCCCGAGCTTATACGACGAGAGATACATCTTCATGTATGTACTATACCAGATGTGTCAAAAACTCCCCATTTCTGAGGAGTTTTGAACCAAGTGCGAATGTAAAAAACTAACGCTTGGTAAACTGGCGCTGCTTGCGAGCACCTTTGAGGCCGAACTTCTTGCGTTCGCGTTCGCGGCTATCGCGACCGAGCAAGTCGGCGCGGCGAAGCGTACTCTTAACGTTCTCATCTTTTTCGACGAGAGCCTTAGCGATACCAAGTCGGATTGCATCAACTTGGCCGGCATGGCCACCACCGCTGACGACAACTGTTACATCAAAGTCTTTAATGGGGAGTTCAAGAGCTGCAAAAGGTTTCATCAACTCGTTAAGCAATGTTTTGCTGCCCGCAAGATACTCTTCGGCAGTTTTGCTGTTGATGGTGAAAACACCTTTACCATTCATGACCCGAACGCGAGCTGTGGCGCTTTTGCGTCGACCAAGAGCGTAGTAATAGTGCGTTTTAGCATCAGCCATTATTTGGCTCCTTTCAGACTTAGCGTTTCAGGCTTTTGAGCGGCATGGTTGTGCTCGGCACCCTTGTACAGTTTCAGGCGTGCTAGACGACCATCGCGCAGTTTGTTGACGGGCAACATACCGCGAACAGCATCATGAATAGCACGTGTTGAATCTTTGATGATGACATCTTTAAGCTGAGTCTCGGTGAGACCGCCTGGGTAACCACTGTGTCGGTAGTACATCTTATCAGTCATCTTCGCACCGGTAACAACTAGTTTGTCGGTGTTGATAACGATAACAAAATCACCGCAGTCGATGTGGCTCGTAACCATTGGTTTGCCCTTGCCGATAAGTAGGCTGGCGACCTGTGTAGCAACACGGCCGAGAGTAACTTCGCTGGCGTCGATGACATACCATTTACGGGTAACATCTGATGGTTTAGCGCTGTAAGTTTTCATTATTTGGTCTCCTTGGCAGCTACTGCTTTTACAGGCTTTTCAGCTGGTTTAACAGCTTTTTTAACCGGCGCTACAGCAGCGGTTGCAGCTTTAGCGACAGGTGCAGCATTGAGGTCATCAACGAAGCTGACGCGTGCCATTACAGCATTGTCGCCACGACGGTTGACTGTGCGTGTAATGCGCAGGTGGCCGCTGTCGCGTCCACCGAGCTTTGGAGCAATCTCGTCAACTAGCTTGTGGGCTGAGGCGACGGTTTGCAAGCTCGATATGATCATGCGACGATTGTGCAAGTCGCCTTTTTTAGCTTTTGTAATCAATTTCTCGACGTAAGGAACCACAGCTTTAGCCTTAGGCAATGTCGTTTCGATACTGCCATGGATGATCAGTGCTTCTGCCAAACTCTCGATGAGGGCTTCGCGCTGATCGCGTTCGCGGTGGAACTTCGTCCCTTTATATCCGTGACGGTGCATATTAGAGCTCCAACTCCGCTAGTTTATCTTTAACTTCATCGAGTGCCTTGCTACCGAAACCTTTAAGGTCGCGGAGCTCGGTGTCGCTGAGAGCAAAGAGGTCTTGTATGGTATGAATATCGTTGTTGATGAGGGCATTGGTAGTTCGAGCGGTCAAGTTCAGGTCTTCGATAGAAGTACTGAGGACTGCACCATCTTCGTTAACGCCTTGAGCTCCCTCGGTTTTAACTGCAGCTTCCTGAATAGGTAGTCGAGTTTTGCCAGCGAGTGCGGTGTACTGGTTAACCAAAATGGCAGCAGCTTCTTCAAAAGCATCACTTGGTGAAATGGTACCGTCGGTGTCAACAGTTAGGCTCAAGCGATCAAGATCGATAGCCTGGCCAACACGGGTTTTTTCAACCTTGTAACGAACACGAACCACTGGGCTAAAGATTGCATCAAGAGCGATGAATTCGCTCTGCTTTTTAGCGGTGCTTTCTTCAATGGTACGGTAGCCGCGACCGGTCTCGACAACAATGTCCATAACGAAGCTAGTTTTATCATCATCAACCGTTGCGATGATTTGGGTTGGGTTGACAACTTCGACATCGGCATTGAGTTGGATGTCTTTGCCGGTGACTGCGCCTTTGCCTTTTTTGACGATGCGCAAAGTCTGAGCCTCATCGCCATAAACGCGGAAGCGTAGGCCTTTGAGGTTCAGCATGATAGCAACGACGTCTTCTTTGACACCCTTGATAGTTGTGAATTCGTGGCTAGCACCGTCTACCTTGAAACTGGTAATAGCAGCGCCGCTGATGCTCGAAAGCAGTACGCGACGAAGGCTATTGCCGAGCGTCATACCGTATCCGTTTTGTAGAGGCTCAACCACGAAGGTGCTGCTTGTAGCGCTGTCATCGTTGACAGCTACAAGGCTTGGAGTGTGAATCATTTTTGACATATAGCTCTCTGGCCTCCCTTAACGTGAATAGTATTCGACAATTAGTTGCTCGTTGATTTCAGGTTCTGCGTCTTCGCGTACGGGCAAATTAGTGATTTTGACGCTGACTTTCTTGCGGTCGACAGTGAGCCAGGTAGGCACGGTTGAAGGTGCTGGGCTGACATCATCAAGCTTTTTGAAATATTCATTGGCTTTGCTGTGATCGCGGAGAACTAACTGGTCGCCAATCTTAAGACGGATTGATGGAATATCAACACGGCGGTCATTTAACATGAAGTGACCATGTGTAACGAGCTGACGAGCAGCTCGACGGCTTGTTGCATAACCTGCGCGGTAAATGGCATTGTCGAGGCGTCGCTCAAGATTTCTCAAAAGTGTTACACCAGATTGACCTTGGCTGCGGTTAGCTTCTGCCATAAGGTTGCTGAACTGTTTTTCAAGAAGACCATAGAGACGCTTGACCTTTTGCTTCTCACGAAGCTGTAAAGCGTACTGGCTTGGTTTGTTACGCATGCGTGAGTTAGCGTTTGCACCTGGCTTAGCTGTTCGCTTTGCCAAAGCCTTGTGAGCTTTAGGATGCAGTGCATAACCTTCACGGCGCGACATCTTGACGATAGATTGGGTATCTCGTGCCATCGTTAGACTCTCCTAGCTTTCTTTGGGCGAACGCCGCCGTGCGGCACGCCTGTCACATCGGTAATGCTCTCAACCTGGATGCCAACAGTTTGCATAGCGCGAACTGCAGCATCACGACCAAGTCCAACACCCTTGATAAAGGCGTTGACCTTGCTGAGGCCGTAGGCTTGCTTGGCAGCAGTGCCGGCTTTTTCAGCGGCGACCTGTGCAGCATAGGCTGTTCCCTTTTTGCTGCCGCGGAAACCGCATGCACCTGCGCTACACGTAGCGAGGGCGGCACCTTGGGCGTCGGTAAGGGTTACGATGGTATTGTTAAACGTAGCTTGTATATGCAGCTGGCCAGCGCTAACACTGCGCTTGGCTTTCTTTTTCTTGACCGCTGCGGTCGGGGTGGTTTGTGGAGTATCTGCCATATTATTTTCCTAGGTCTTTGAAGCCACTTTCTTAGCCGTACCACCGACAGTTACTTTTTTACCTCGGCGTGTTCGCGCATTGGTCTTGGTGCGCTGGCCACGTGATGGCAAGCTTTGCTTGTGTCGGAGACCTCGGTAAGAACCGATATCCTTCAAACGCTTGATGTTGCCGTTGACAACACGCTGCAGCTCACCCTCAACTACGAGGTGCTCGTTGATAAAATCTTGGATTCGGCCGATCTCGGCATCGGTGAGGTCTTTGACACGAACTGTTCGCTCAATCTTGGCTGATGCCAAAATGTCGTCAGCGGTCTTAGGGCCTATACCGTGCACATAGGTCAAAGCAACCCAGACTTGTTTCTCAGTTGGTATGGTTACACCTGATATTCTAGCCATAATTAACCCTGCCTCTGCTTGTGCTTAGGCTTAAATTTATTGATTATATAGACGCGCCCTTTACGACGAACGACTTTGTCGTCAGGACTGATCTTTTTGACGCTAGCACGTACTTTCATGTACGGATCATCTCCTTCCAGGAAGTGACTCACTGCTTAGATTGATATAAGTTGTGGATGAACTTTCTTTAGATCGATCCGTACTTCGATGTTTGCTTTCGCTTGCATCCGTCCGGATGAACCGATCCCAAGAAAGTTCAGCCCTGGATAGCCTTTTTCAAATGAGTGCAGTTTGATGCGTTGGACGAGTACCGAAGCGTAAGTGTACCATGAGTACATGCGCATCGGAACGGAAGCCATAAGCTCAAAATGTGCCATTTGAAGGGGCTAGCCCTTGCGGTAGGTAATCCTACCTTTTGTCAGGTCGTAAGGCGTTAGCTCTACGGTGACAGCGTCGCCAGGTACTATTCGTATAAAATGCTTTCGCATTTTCCCAGCAACGTGCGCTATGATTTGATGACCGTTTTCAAGCTCTACTCGAAACTGAGCTCCCGGTAGGGTCTCAATGATCTTTCCTGTCAGTTCGATTACTTCTTTACTCGCGCTCATAATATATAACGTCGAGTAATTATAGCAAAGATTACAGCACTCTGTAAAGGGTGAAATGTAATGATTACTTCTTTCGCTTCGTGCGAGATGATTTTCCTACGAATGGAACGAGACGAAGAAGCTTATCTTTGCGTGTTAATGGTGCCTTTTCCTCTGTTTCGTCATCGTAAAAGAAGTCATCGCGGGCGTATTGGTCATAGGTTACCATGAGGGCACGTGACTCAACCGCACGGAGCGTTTCAAGTGATACCGCTACCAAGATAAGCACACTGGTACCACCAAGAGCGATGTTGCTGCTGACAAACAGCTGGGCAATGATAGGCATAATGGCGAGAACACCGAGGCTCAAGGCACCGAAAAGCGTGAGTTTGTTGACCGTCTTAGCGAGGAACTTCTCGGTTGTGAGCCCTGTACGTACACCTTCAATGAACCCACCTTGTTTCTGCAGATTCTCGGCTATCTCTTTGCTATTAAACGTGATACTCGTGTAGAAGAAGGTAAAGAGCACTACGAGTACGAAATAGGTTATAGGGTAGATCCATGGTTCCCAACCACCGGCCTGCAGTGTTTGTGAAGATGGGTTCTGGAACCACGTAACGAGGTTTTTACCGAGCGTTTGCCACTTTTCGGTCGCACTATTGCTCATGAGCGTACCGACGAAGCTAGGTACACTTAGGAAGGCTACGGCGAAGATGATAGGTATAACACCTGCTGTAATGAGCTTTATAGGAAGCGTAGTAGTCACACCACCATACGTACGATTACCCTGGACACGCTTGGCATAGTTGATTGTTAACCGCTTTGCCGCTTCATTGAGCATCACCACGAGCCAAGTCACCAGCAGAACGGCCGCAAGAATCGCTAGTGAGAAAAGGAGTGCCTTGGTGTTTATCGGTAAGGTCTTACCGAAGATTTGCCATTTAGCACTCTCGTTAAATACTGAGGCACCAAGCTGCCCAATAATTGCTGGTAGACCGCTCACGATACCGACAGTAATGATAAGTGATATACCGTTACCAACCGACTTCTCGGTCACCAACTCACCCATCCACATAAGTAACATCGAACCACCGGTCAGGGCTGCAACCATCAGAACCCATTGCCATATAGACGTATTAGCCGTTATGTCACCGATACCACCGACCTGTTGTGCGTACTGACGCACCAGATAGATCGAGCCAATAGCCTGTACGATGGCGAGTGGGAATGTCAGAAGACGGGTGTATTGGTTGATGCGCTTTTGACCGCTTTCGCCGTCTTTACGCATGTCTTCGAGCTTTGGGATAGCCTTGGTAAGTAACTGCATGATAATACTGGCATTGATGTATGGGCCCATACCCGCAATCATGATACTGAAGTTTGCAAGTGCGCCACCGGTCAGCACATTCATGATGCTCAGCAGTTGTGGCGTCTCACTATTGAAAAGATTGGTCAGGACTTGTTTAAGGGTTTCTGGCTCGGCGAGTGGTACTGGCACATGTGCCAAAATGCGGAATATAAGTAAAATGCCGAGTACGCCAAAGATACGTTTGCGCATATCGGCTTGTTTAAACGATGCCCCAATAACTTTCCAGTTCACGATGTTACCTTCTTTTTAGACTAAATCTTAAAACAGTATACCCGAAGACGCACTTATGATGCAAAATTATCTGTTTCATTACTACAACAATCAGGTTAAAGTAAAAAATATATGTTTATCAAAGTTCTAAATATAATCAGATGTTACTAAATCCCAAACCCAATTCTTAACTTACTTGTATCGCGTATATATATTTGAATAACTTTTATTATAAAATTAGAGCGCCGATTTTTTGGGCGCTCTAAATGTTCGTAGAATTAATACGTTATTTGTCTTGTTTTTTGGTTACGGGACGAGGTGTACGCGAGACGGCCTTGAATGTGCCGCCAGCTTTTTGGATCGCCTCGACGGCGTTAACACTTGCTGCTTGTAACTCAACCGTGACGGCTGCGCTAAGTTCTCCACGAGCTAACAGTTTTACGCGCACGTAGGGGCTTGCGATCAAGCCTTTGGCGGCGAGTGTTTCGCTGTTAACTACTTTGCCAACACTTGCGAGTTGGTCGGTGTAAACATTGACAGCTGGTATGCGCTTGCTTTTGAAACCACGAAGTTTTGGCAGGCGCTGCATGAGCGGGTTCTGTCCACCTTCGAAGCCGGGACGCTTGCTTGAGCCGGTTCGTGACCCTTGACCTTTGGTGCCTCGTCCAGCGGTTTTACCCTGGCCGGCAGCGATTCCGCGACCAACACGTTTGCCAGATTTTTTAGAGGCGGTTTCTAGCTGATGGTATTGCATTGCTATTTCTCCTCTTTCTTGACTGCTGGTTTTTCAACCTTTTTAGCGGCTGCAGTCTTTTTGTTGGCAGCTGCAACTTTAGTCGTAACCCAGTTCTTGCTTGGCTCGACTGATTCAAGTGCGGCAATGGTTGCGTATGCGATATTAGCCTTGTTGCTTGAACCGAGTGATTTGCTGAGTGCGTTTGCGATACCAGACACTTCCAAAATGGTACGAACCACACCACCGGCGATAAGACCGGTACCAGGTGCGGCAGGCATGATCAGGATGCGTGCACCACCGACTTTGGCGTCAACATCGTGTGGGATGGTGTCTTTGTAGCGAACGATGGTGATGAAGTGCTTTTTAGCGACTTCGGTTGCTTTAGCGACAGCAGCGGTAACATCAGCACCCTTAGCGAGGCCGATACCAACTTTGCCCTTACGGTCACCAACGACCACGAGGGCGCGGAAACGGAAACGACGGCCACCCTTAACGACGCGTGCGACACGGTCGATATGGATGATACGCTCATCAAATTGCTTTTCTTCAGGAGCTTGCTCGGGGCGTGGACCACGTCCGCGGCCACCACCTTGACGACCGCCCTGTCCACCTTGCCCACCGCCTCGTTGACCACCACCGCCACCGAAACGACGCTGTTGTTGAGGTGCTGCAGGAGCGGCTGGAGCTGCTGGAGCGGCACTGGTAGTGTTTGCTACTGGGTTTTCTGATTCTGCCATACTAGAACTCCAAACCTTTCTCCCTGGCAGCGTCTGCCAGAGCTTTGATGCGACCGTGGTACTTGCGACCAGCGCGGTCAAATACTACTTTGGTAATCTTTGCCTTCTTGGCTTTGCCAGCGATCTCGGCACCAACCCAGGCTGCTTTTTCGGTCAAGGTACCTTTGACAGCTTTGTCATTGGCGGTCGTAACAGCTACGAGTGTTTTGTGTGCAGTATCATCGACAATCTGGGCACTGACATTAGTGTTGCTAATGTAGACGCTCAGGCGAGGACGTTCGGCTGTGCCGGAAACCGTGCTACGGATGCGACTTTGGCGCTGTGCGCGGTTGTGCAGTTTTAAACTTAGTCCGCTCATGGTTATTTATCCTTTCCTGACTTACCAGACTTGCGCAAGATGCGTTCGCCTTCGTACTTGATACCCTTGCCCTTGTAAGGTTCAGGCTTCTTGAGTGCGCGGATTTCGGCGGCTACTTGGCCAACCTGCTGTTTGTCGATACCGGTAACGGTCATCGTCATTTGCTCGGTTGTGACAGATACGCCGGTAGGTACTTTGTAGATAACGTCGTGGCTAAAACCAATGTTTAGCTTCACGTCGGTGCCTTGCATCGCAACGCGGTAACCGACACCGTTTAGCTCGAGCTTCTTGCTAAAACCTTGGGTAACACCAGTGACCATGTTGTTCAACAGTGCGCGCATCAGACCGTGCTTAGCACGAATCTTTGGCTCATCATTGGCACGAGTGACAATGATTTCATTTTCTTCTTGTTTGACGGTGATTCCATCAAGTTGTGGCGTCTCAAGCGTGCCTTTAGACCCAGTCACCTTGATGGTGTCTTGGTCGACAGTGATTGTCACGCCGCTCGGGATACCGATTGGTAGTTTTCCTACTCGACTCATTTAAATTCCTTTCAGGAATTTAGGTAAAAGTTTGAAAGTTTATAAAGTTGAAAGAGGACAAACCTACTTTATGAACTTTATAGCTTTATGAACTTTTAACTTATTAATATACTTGGCAGATTAATTCGCCACCAACACCTTGCGCCTTGGCTTCATCACCGGTCATCAAGCCTTTGCTTGTGCTGATGATAAGGACACCACGACCACGCTTGATTACAGGAATCTCACGGGCATTGGTGTAGGCACGGCGGCCTGGTTTGCTGAGCCGTTTAATCTCAGTGATGCGTGCGTTCTCACCATCAAGATTGATAGTGATTACGAGTTGTTTGCCAACACCGAGTTCACGGACGGTGACGTCCTGCAAAAAGCCGTTGTTACGCAGGCTGATTGCGACTGATTCTTTGGCTTTACTGTGTGGCAGGCTAACTTCGTTTTTGCCAACGGCGATTGCGTTGCGCACACGGGTCAGCATATCTGCAATAGGGTCTGTGCTCGTCGTGCTCATATTACCAGCTCGCTTTCGTTACACCAGGGATGTTTCCCTTGCTTGCTTGCTCACGGAAGGTGAGACGGCTTAGGCCGAACTGACGCATATATCCGCGTGGACGACCGGTGGCCATACAGCGGTTTTTGCGACGAGTTGGGCTACTGTTGCGGGGCAATTTTGCCAAACCGTCGAAGTCACCCAGCTCTTTGAGTTCAGCACGCTTCGCGGCATATTGCTCAATCATCTTGATGCGCTTAGCATCGCGGGCAATCATAGATTTCTTTGCCATATTATTTGCTCTCCTTCTCAAATGGCATGCCGAATTTGGTCAGCAGTGCCTTTGCGTGGGCTTTATCCTCTGATTTGATGACAAAAACAGCTTGCATGCCATGTGTCGTAGTAGTTTCTTCGAACGATAGTTCTGGGAAAACCGACTGGTCGACGAGGCCGATGCTATAGTTACCTTGCTTGTCGAAAGCTTTGTTACTGACACCGTGGAAGTCACGAAGTCGTGGTAGTACGAGGTTGATTAGGCGGTCCATGAATTCGTACATTTTCTCACCACGAAGGGTAAGTTTCAGACCAATCATATTGCCTTCACGGAGTTTGAAGCCAGCAATAGAATTCTTGGCAACGGTTTCGACTGGTTCTTGGCCAGTGACCTTGCGCAGAGTGTTCTTGGCGGTCTCAATCATTTTCTTATCGTCTTTAGCACGGCCAAGACCGATGTTGATGACGATTTTCTCTAGCTTTGGCACTTGGTTAACGTTAGCCAGCTCAAGCTCTTTTTGGAGCTCTGCGACAAAGGTGTCTTTGTAAACAGATTGCAGACGTGGGGAGTAGGAAACAGGCTTCTTGGCTGCTGGTTTAGCGGCTGGTTTTGCTGGTTTAGTAGCGGTTGCTTTTGCTTCGGCCATTATTTAGTCTCCTTTCCTGCGGTTTGCTTAATCTCTTTGCCACTTGCTTTGTACACTCGGGTCTTACCACCATCTTTGTCGAGCTTGTAGCCGATGCGGCTTGGTTTCTTGGTCGATGGGTCGATGACGGCGACTTTGCTCACCCAGATTGGCTTGGTCATTTCGATGATGCCACCTTGTGGGTAGGCTTTGTTTGGCTTGACGTGCTTCTTGATGATATTAACACCTTCAACCGTAACTTTGTTCTCGGTTGGATGGGTCGCAACAATTGCACCTTGCTTGCCTTTGTACTTACCAGACAAAACCTGGACAATATCACCCTTCATCAGGCGAATCTTCACTCTGTTCACTTCTTTCTTAGCTTTCATATTAGAGTACCTCCGGCGCAAGGCTGATTATCTTGGCGTAGCCGAGATCGCGCAGTTCGCGTGGTACAGGGCCAAAAATACGGGTCGCTTTAGGTTGTTTGTCGTCTCCGACAATCACGGCAGCGTTATCGTCAAATTTGATTGTAGAACCGTCCTTGCGCTTGATTTCTTTCTTGGTACGGACAATAACTGCTTTGACGACAGTTTTTCGTTTGACGTTACCGGTTGGGTTTGCAGCTTTGACAGTCGCAACGATGGTATCGCCTACACGAGCGTAACGCCGGCGGGTGCCGCCGAGAACGCGTATGCACAAAATTTCTTTGGCACCGCTGTTGTCACAGACATTCAGACGGGTTTCTTGCTGAATCATTACGCTTTGTCCTCCTCTGGCTTCACTTCGGTTTCTACGTGAGTGACACCAGCTTTTTCGACGACACGGTCAAGCTTGAAGCTTTTACGGCGGCTAATTGGACGAGTCTCAACAATAACAACCTTATCACCTTCGGCAGCTTCATTCTTTTCATCATGAGCCATGAATTTGGTAGTTGTGGTGTATTGTTTGCGGTACAGTGGGTGTGTTTTGCGTTCACGAACAGTGACAACAATAGTCTTGTCGGCTTTGGCGCTACTAACCACACCGGTGATTGATCGGGCCATTACTGAGCCTCCTTTACTAATTGTTCACTGAGTACCGTAAGCATACGAGCGAGGTCTTTGCGCTTAGCGCGGACTGCACGCACATTTTGGTTGTCGCCCATATAAATGTGGCGGCGTAGTTCAGCTACTTCTTCACGAAGTTTGCTAACTTCAACAGTAAGCTCTTTGGTAGACAGTTTGCGGATATCTGCTATTTTCATAATTATGCGCCCTCCTTGACCAGGAATTTGGTTTTAACTGGCAGCTTGTGGCTAGCGAGGCGCATAGCTTCGCGTGCGATTTCTTCGCTCACACCTTGCATTTCGAACAAAATGGTACCAGGGCGAACCTTGGCAACGAAGAATTCAGGACTACCTTTGCCGCTACCCATCTTGACGTCAAGTGGTTTACGCGTGACTGCGATGTGTGGGAAAATACGAATCCAGATTTTACCACCGCGCTTGATGTAGCGGGTCATTGCCTGACGAGCGGCTTCGATCTGACGGCTAGTTATGCGCTCATGGCCTTGTGCCTGGAGTGCGAAATCTCCGAAAGCGATGTAGTTACCAGATGTAGCAACACCACGAATCTTGCCTTTGCGAATCTTGCGGAACTTAGTTCTCTTAGGGGTTAGCATCTTACTTTTCCCCCTTATAGATCCAGACCTTCACGCCGATAATACCAGCGATTGTCTGTGCTTGTACGCTTGCAAAGTCGATATCAGCACGAATTGTGTGCAGTGGAACCGAACCAACAGCTTCTTTTTCGCGGCGGCTCATTTCGGCGCCGTTCAAACGACCAGCGACTTCGATACGGATACCTTTGGCACCAGCGCGCATAGTTGCGGCGCTTGCGCTCTTGATAGCACGTCGGAAACTCATACGGCGCTCGAGCTGATGTGCAATGTTTTCGGCAACGAGCTTAGCAAATAGGTCAGGTTTCTTGACTTCTTCGATGTTAACACGGACTGGTATGCCGTAGATCTTTTCGATTGCTGCTTTGACTTCTTGGGCACCCTGACCGCCACGGCCGATAACAACACCGGCTTTAGCGGTAGCAATGCTTACCGTGACAAGGTTGGGTGAGCGCTCGATATCAATTTTGTTGATAGCACCACGTGACCCAAACTTGGTCTGTACTAGTTTGCGGACTTGCAAGTCTTGTGCAAGGAAGGTAGCATAGTCGCGCTTGTTAGCGAACCACTTGCTGCGCCAATCCTTGTTGACTTGCAGACGCATAGAAATGGGGTTTACTTTCTGTCCCATACTATTTTGCCTCCTTCTTATCCGCTGTTTTAGTCGCGGTTGGCTTCTTAGCGGGACGTTGTTCGCCCTCGATAATCACACGGATGTGGCTGCTGCGCTTCATAAAAGGCAATGCGCGGCCCATAGCTGCGGGGCGGAAACGCTTCATGCGTGCGCCGTGGTTGACAGTAATCTCGGTTATGTACAAGCCATCGGCTTTGTAATTGTGGTTGTGTGTCGCGTTAGCCTGTGCAGACTTGATAGTCTTGAGTACTGGCATCGCGGCATGGCGTGGGGTGTGCTGTAAGATTACAATTGCATCTTCGACGGTTCGACCGCGAACGAGTGCGGCAACCGCAGCCACTTTGCGGGGGCTCATGCGGACACCTTTAGCTTCTGCTTTAACTGACATGGCTTATTTCCCCTTCGCTAACTTACCGCCGTGGCTGCGGAATTTACGGGTTGGGCTAAACTCACCGAGTTTGTGACCGACCATGTTCTCGGTGACGAAAACAGGTACGTGCACTTTGCCGTTATGAACAGCCAGCGTCTTGCCGACCATTTCTGGCGTGATAGTACTGGCGCGTGCCCATGTTTTGATGATAGTGCGGTTCTCTGGACCAAGTGCAGCGACTTTTTTCGCTAGCTTTGGATCGACAAATGGCCCCTTCTTTAGTGATCTACTCATCGCTTATTTCCTCTTGGCCGAGTGACGGCTTCTTACGATCATGTTAGTAGTAGACTTGCGGCGGCGGGTCTTGTAACCCAAAGTTTTCTGGCCCCATGGTGTGCGTGGCGCTTTGGCCATGCGGTGACGACCACCATCACCACCACCGTGTGGGTGATCAACTGCATTCATAACAACACCGCGGACAGATGGGCGCTTGCCTAAGTGGCGGTTGCGACCGGCTTTACCAATCTTGATGTTCTGGTGCTGCTCGTTACCAATGGTACCAATGCTTGCCGTGCACTCAAGATTGACGAGGCGAACTTCACCACTTGGCAGGCGAACCTGACCATAGGCACCTTCTTTGGCCATAAGCATTGCACCGTTACCGGCACTACGAACCATTTGGGCACCGCGACCAGGCTGCATCTCTATAGCGTGGATAGTGGTACCAACGGGGATGTTCTTGAGTGGAAGGCGGTTGCCCATCTCGATAGCTGCTTCTGGGTTGGCGACGATCTTCTGACCTTGGACCATACCGTTAGCAGCGAGGACATAGTGGTAAGTACCGGTGCTGTCTTTGATACGAGCGATACGAGCACTACGGTTCGGGTCGTACTCGATGTGCTCGATAACGCCTTCACCGACAAAGCCGAAGTTGACGTGTCGGTAGTACTGACGAGCTCCGCCACCTTGGTGACGAGTTGTGATACGGCCTTGGTTATTGCGGCCGTTGCCACGTCGCTTGATAGAAATGAGTGAGCGCAATGGTTTCTTGGTCGTGATAACGCTGAAATCCTGGCTGCTCATTCCGCGGCGACCTGGCGTAGTCGGGTTGTATTGTTTAATCGCCATTATTTAGTCTCCTTTGCCTTGTCGGCTGATTCAGCCTTCTTGTCAGCTTTCTTAGACTTCTTATCAGCTTCTTTGGCAGCATCAGCGATTTCTTTTTCTTCGGCAGCGAAGAATGGCAAGTGGCTACCTTCGGCTAAAACGACATATGCTTTGCGGAGTGAGGCTTGTGTACCATGGCGGTTGCTACTGCGCTTGCCGCTGGTGTTGATGATGCGCTTGACTTTGCCAGCGCGGTTTACGATGCGAACATCGATAACTTTGACATCAAACTGCTTCTCGACCGCTTCAGCAACTTCGTACTTGTTGATACCGACAGGAATGTCGATAGCGTAGGTGTTGCGTGTCTGACTAAGGCCAAATGACTTTTCGCTCAGTCGTGGTTTAAGTACGTGCATAGTTATTTGACCTCCGTAGCTTTAGCGGAAGCAGTTGCGTCCGTTTTTGCGAGCCACGTTTCGACAACCTTGGCGGCGTCGCTGGTCAAAACCAGTTTGTGGGCATTCAAAATGTCGTAAACGTTGAGGTACTTGGCATTGACGAGCTTGACTTCTTGCAGGTTGCGGCTAGCACGTACCAACTCGGCAGTTTTGTCTGCAACGACGACGAGTGCACCACGGTTAGCACCGATTTTGTCGATGAGTTTGGCTAGGTCGGCTGTTTTGCCTTCTTTGCTGGCAAGCTTTTCGATGACGATGATCTTGTCGTTTTGTGATGCAAGGCTGAGCGCTTGGCGCAATGCAACGCGCTTGGTTGCGGTCGATAATCGCATGGTGTAGTTCTCGTTGCCGGTAGGACCGAAAGCAATACCACCACCGCGCCAGATTGGGTTACGGCTTGAACCGAAACGTGCACGACCAGTTCCCTTTTGTTTCCATGGTTTCTTACCACCACCGCTGACATCACCACGCTTTTTGGTCACTGCGAGGTTTTCGCGTCCATTAGCGAGGTAGGTCTCATAAGCTTGTTTGAGTAGGTCGTGGCTCTTAACCTCGACACCAAAAACGTCCTTAGCAAGTTTAGCGGGAGTTGTGGCTTTAGTGCCGCTTGCTGTAAATGTAGGAGTTGCCATAGTTATTTGTCCTCCCCTTTGATAATTACGATGCCTTTGCGTGGGCCCGGAACGGCTCCGACGACACCGATATAACCCTTTTCAGCATCAACGATGGCAACTTTGAGGTTGCGAACGGTGACTTGCACAGCACCCAATTGACCAGCCATTTTCTTACCGGGCAAGATGTGCTGTGGGTACATTGAGCCGATTGAGCCTGGGCGGCGATAGCTGCGGCCACCGTGCGTCTTGCGACCGCGGTGGAAGTTGTGGCGGCGAATCGTACCAGCCCAACCCTTACCTTTACTTGTCCCTGTGACATGCACAACGTCGCCAACTGAAAAGACCTCTGCGTTGAGTTCTGCTCCAACTTTGAGGTCTTCGGTGATTTCGTCGACGCGGAATTCGCGCATAATACGCGGCATCTTTCCGGATGTCTTTAGATGACCTTGTTGTGGTTTGGCTGTTTTGCCTTCGCCGGCCTCTTCAAAACCAACCTGCACAGCGGTGTAACCGTCTGTATCGTCAGTCTTGACCTGTGTAATGACACAGGGACTAGCGGAAAGCAGGGTAACGGCTTGAACAGTACCATCTTCTGCGATGGTGCTCGTCATGCCGACCTTTCTAGTGATAAGTGCTTTCATAGTGTTATGCGCGTCCTGAGTAGTCGGGACGCACGCTCCCTATTTAGATTTAATATAGATACATACAATCGTTCCCGATGAAGAGTTTGTATCTTGTACAGTGATACAAAAATTTTGGTGGCGAGCGGTTTCGACCCCTGTTGTTGTGGTCAAGGGCGACCTGCATCAATGCACCAATTCATACAGTTTTAAATATGTACTCGTGACAGATTAGCATAAAATCGTATCACCTGTCAAGCCGTTGCAAAAACTACTACTCCCTAAAAAGTCGTTGCAATTAAGGCATGCACTTCATCAATGTACAAAGTCTCAATAAATACATTAAAAACAAGCTGAACGAATACTAGCCTTTTATAACGTGATAAATAAGCCGTACGGGGCGACGTAGCCAAAGAGAGCGGCACAGGCGAGCACAGCATACTCTATCTTGCGATCAACGCGAAAGTACTCATGTGTCGTAAAGAGCAATCCCAAGATAAGCCCAATTGGCACAGGGAATGTAAGTTTACCACCATCACTGGTAACTTTTAGCCAAATTGAACCAAGGATAACAAACAGTACGATTTTGAGGATGAAAACTCCGTCCATCTCTTGGTTTTCTTGTTTTTTCGATTTCATTTTAATCTTAGCCATAAGCACAGTATACCACTACCAAAAGGACCCGCACAATTTGTACGGGTCCTCAGTCAAGGAATTAACCTTGTGATTTACATCTTAATTTCGACATCGCAACCTGCAGGCAAGCTGAGGTTCATAAGACTGTCGATAGTCTTTGGGGTTGGCTCAAACACGTCGATAAGGCGCTTATGGGTGCGCATTTCGAACTGTTCACGACCTTTTTTGTAGACGTGTGGGCTCTTGATGACCGTGAAGGTGCTCTTGCGGGTAGGAAGTGGGATAGGTCCAGCAAGGCTTGCGCCTGTACGAAGTGCGGTGTCGACGATCTGCTTAGCAGCTTGGTCGATTATTTTGTGGTCATAGGCCTTCAATCGAATACGAATTCGTTGTTTGCCTGGTTCTGGTTTGACGGCGTCAGCCATGGTGTTATGCTCCTGTCGGCTCGACCCGACCTGACACTGTAACATCTTGGCACACCGCTTGGGGCATGACACGACTTTTAGTCAGTGTTGTTAGTTTATAACGACATTGTACAACAAAGTGCTCGGCTTGTGAAGTCTAAGCCTGCTTTTGCTTTCCGCTCAGCAGCAAATATGGCTTGCTCAGGTACAGCTGCCAGCTCACCCGCTTACCAGGAATCTTCATAAGGTGGGTGTGCACGTGTTCGACCGACCGTGTCTTGCCCTCGACTGCTCTTGAATATACCGCGTAGTCACTGCTCTCATAACTGCCAAGTAACGTAACGTACTCAACTTTTTCGGCATCGTTCATCTGGGCTACTGTTATGATGTGTCGTTTCGGAATGAGCATCAAGTGGTCACGTACAGGGACACCGTCAAAAAAATCATACGGAACACGGTTGCGAACAATGTAAAACAATTCTGTTTGTTTGATTGCAGTCTGTATTTCTACGGTTGAACAAAACGGGCAAACAGCTGCTTCTGTAGTTTGTTGGTCGAGTTTTCTAGAAAGTTTTATGGATTTTCGGGTGCGAAGCATATGGTAAAAATTTTACCATATCATCCGTGAAACAGCATGTATGGCCGGTTTGTGGCGACAAAAAATCGAGGTTCTTTAGTTATAAGCTGTATGAGGTGGGTGTGTTGATGAGGCTGTGAACGATGCACATTACTAGCACTGCGAGCATAGACGCTAAAGCCCTGTGGTTCGTATTTGGCAATGAGCTGTGCCATTTCTTGCAGTTCGTCTGCCGTAAAATCCCCAATCGTGAGGATATGACGGCGCGGTACGATAAGGTAATGCTCACCCGTTGTCTCTAGGCCGTCGAACATATCATACGGAACTCGGTTTTTTATCAGTCTCAAGTGTTTGGTTTCTTCGATGATACCAGATGGCTCGACACCTTCGCAGAATCCACAAGCGATCCCTGCAACCTTATCGTCATGTGCCAGCTGTTTGTATTTTTTAATCGTTTTTCGAAAATGGTGCATTGTTAATAATCCTGTTCGATACTACTCTATATCAAAACAACTTAATCTGTCTACTTAGATACTTTGAAGTCACGTGAGGTAAATGGGTCAAAACTGACAGCAAATACATTGTCACAGCGGCGACAAGGCGCCAATGTCGCAGGGTTTCCTATAGTTGTCACCATTCGGCTACATACAACCTGAGCAGCTTTATCTGTTCGTCCACGGCGAATAATAGCACCAACACACACACCGCCAAGATTCAAGTAATCAATTTGATCAATGTCCAACATTTGGTCTGGCGCATCACACTTTTCGGCTTGGTTATCAGATTTCATACGTATCCTTATCGGTTTATTAAAAAAGCGCCCCGGGTGGAGCGCTTTTTTGTCGTTGGTGTCTCGACTATTTGGTGATCTTGGTTACCACACCAGCGCCCACGGTGCGGCCGCCTTCGCGAATGGCGAAGCGCAGACCCTGTTCCATAGCAATTGGTGCAAGCAATTTGACCTTGAAGGTAATGGTATCGCCAGGCATAACCATTTCTTTGTCGGCTGGCAGCTCAACTTCACCGGTGACGTCAGTCGTGCGGAAGTAGAACTGTGGTTTGTAGCCCTTAAAGAATGGTGTGTGGCGGCCGCCCTCTTCTTTGCTGAGGATGTAGACCTCGGCATCAAACTCGGTGTGAGGGGTGATGGTACCTGGCTTAGCCAAAACTTGGCCGCGCTCGATATCATCGCGCTCAATACCACGAAGTAGAACACCAGCATTGTCGCCGGCTTGACCCTGGTCGAGGCTCTTTTTGAAAGCTTCGATACCAGTTACAACGCTCTTGCGTGTGGTACGGATACCAACGATTTCAACTTCTTCGTTGATCTTGACGATACCTTGCTCGATACGACCGGTAGCGACAGTGCCGCGACCTTTGATCGAGAAGACGTCTTCGATAGGCATAATGAAAGGCTTGTCGAGGTCGCGGGTAGGCTCTGGAAGGTAATCATCCATAGCTTTGACGAGTTCCATGACAGCATCTTCGTTAGCGGCATCGCCAGCGAGAGCCTTGGTAGCAGAACCCTTGATGATCGGACAGTCACGGTCAAAGCCGTTCTTTTCCAACAATTCGCGGATTTCTTCCTCAACGAGTTCGACGAGGTCGGCATCGGCGAGGTCCATCTTGTTCATGAAAACGAGGATCTTTGGCACACCGACTTGCTTAGCAAGTAGAACGTGCTCGCGGGTCTGTGGCATAGGGCCGTCAGCAGCTGACACAACAAGAATAGCACCGTCAACCTGTGCGGCGCCGGTGATCATGTTCTTGACGTAGTCGGCGTGACCTGGCATGTCAACGTGAGCGTAGTGACGCTTTTCGCTTTCATATTCCTGGTGAGAAGTAGCGATGG
>CAYUNX010000001.1:0-76382 GCA_964446255.1 uncultured Candidatus Saccharibacteria bacterium | reverse complement strand
TCGGTGTTTTTTGCCTACTTTTCAACAAGGAAAAGTAGGTTGAGTGACGAGGCAAGTCTCGCCATCTGTTTTTGGCGGTCCAAAAGAGAATCCGCCGGTGGTGCGGGAACCACAAAGAGAATCAATATTTATTTGAGTTACTTACGGATGATGATTTGGTCACGGCGCGGGCCAACGCCAATATAAGTAATTGGTGTACCGGTCCACTTTTCGATAGTCAGCACATACTGCTGTGCATTAGCCGGCAATTCATCAAACTCACGTATGCCACTGATGTCCTCGTCCCATGCGGGCAACTCACTATACACAGGCGTACACTTTTCAAGCGCCCATGCTGAGTCCGGTGCCATTTCGAGCGTTTCACCGCGGTACTCATAGGCTGTACAAATTTTAATGGTCTTGCCAAAACGGGGCACCCAATCAAGCTTAGTCAGCGCCATTTCGGTCGTGCCATTGATCATATGTGCCCGACGTATGCCGGCAACATCAAGATAACCAAGCCGACGAATCCGACCAGTCGTTGTACCTTTTTCGGCATCCACCGTCGTAAGGTCACCATGCAATTGCCCCAAGATTTTCTCGTCATGAATCTCGCTCACAAAGGGGCCACCGCCAACATGTGACTGAACCGCCTTGACAACACCAATCACACGATTAAACGTTTGCGGTGGTATACCAAGCCCAGTCGCGACACCACCACTTGTCGTGGTCGATGAAGTGACAAATGGGTACATACCATGGTCGATATCGAGTAAGAAAGCCTGTGCGCCTTCGGTTAACACTTTGGCGCCGTCTTTCAATGCTTTGTTCAAGTAGACTGCAGTGTCAGTTATAAATGGCTTGAGCAGGGTAATAGCCTCTGTAAATGCCGCGATATCGGCCGAAATATCATTTGGTTCGAGACCGTTTTTCTTGCGCAGAGCAGGGATAGGCTCTAAGCCTGCCGCAACTATGTCGATTAAGTTTTGGTGGTCGCCAAGAATACGTTCAGCACGTATGCCCTCGCGACGAGCTTTGGCGGCATATGCATCGGCGATGCCAGCCCTTGTTGTACCTTGAGCCGTCTTGCCGAGTTCGCGCATTTCATCGAGGTAACGATAGTGGGGGAGAACTAAATGTGCCGATGAACTGATTTTTAGCTTATCGGGGGTAACGGTTATGCCGGCAGACTCTATGCCAGCAACTTCGGCGGCAAAACGTATCGGGTCAACGACTGTACCATTACCAATAACGTTGACTGCGTCGTCTCGGGCGATGCCAGAAGGCACAATGTGTAGCGCTAGTTCGGTTCCATCGGGCAAAACAACTGTATGTCCAGCATTGCTACCACCATTAAAACGAGCAACAATGTCATGCTCGGCTGCGAGCATATCGACGATGCGCCCTTTGCCCTCGTCACCCCGTTGCTCACCAAACACACCACTGAGTAGTCCCATGTTGCTCCCTCTTTTTACATGCATAGCTTACTATAGATGATACCTCGTCACAAGCAGATTGACTGAAATGTGAAAGGTTTGACGTAAGTCTGTATAAAATATAGACTGAGGCGATGGTAGACTGGAAAACTCTAGCCTTTACGGTACCAATACTATTTGTGACTTACCAGGCACTTGCCAAATTGCTGCCAAAGGGTGTGTCGGTATTTCTTGTCAATGCCTATGCGTCGCTTATTGGCTTTGCGATTATGCTAAGCCTGCATTTGCTAACACAACAAAACAAGTCTCTCGCGCTCACCGGCAAAACTCTGCTTTTCGCACTCGGTATCGGGGGACTGATTGGCTTTGGTAACTTCGGTATCATTAAAGCCTACTCTCTAGGTGCGCCGCAGTCACTTTTCACACTGGTTTTTTACATCACACTAATTATTTTAGGGATATTGGTCGGCATTTTCGTGTTCCGAGAGCGTCTTAACCTTGTCCAAATGTGTGGTATCCTACTCGCATGCGTCGGCATTTTCCTGACTGTTTTCTTCAAAAACAAACTCTGATAGCCCGATTTGCTTGATTTTACCGGTGTAAATTGAATTGGTTTGTCTATTACCTAGAATATTACTTTTTAAGGTTTGCTGCTTTGATGTCGCGAGCGAGGTATGGGTTCCACATCGGGGCGGTGACAGCTTGTACGACATCAGCTCCAGCAGCGCGGTAGGTAGCAAAATCGGCAGGTGACATAACACCACCCACGCCGATGATTTCGTAGTCATAACCCTTGTTCTTTCGTAAAGTGTCGAGTCGTTTAACCATATCGAGCCCCGCCCACTTTATACCTGCGCCACATACGCCGCTTTTGAGCCGGCCCTTGCCAGGCAGCGCTTGCTCGCCGTTTTCGTCAACAATCGCTGCAGCTAAGGTGTTGATGGCGCTCATAGCGCTAACATACGGGCTGACTTGCTCGACAATCTCCTCGAGCAACCCCTGTTGCGCAGCTGAGTAGTAGCCGACTTTTATGATGAGCGGCGTGTCGCCAATGGCAGCCTTGGTGCGCTTGCAAATCTCATAGACTGAATCTTTTGAATAGCACACGACACCTTCGCTCGCGACATTGGGGCATGACAGGTTCACTTCGATCACGCTGGCTCCGGCGCTTTTAGCGAGCAGGGCCGAGCGAGCAAAATCGTCATAGTAGTCATCGGGTGCAAAACCTTCCTGAATTGTACCGACGACACTCATGATGAGCAGTTGACCTTTGCCAGCTCCAGCTAGAGCTGCAGGCAAATCGGCCGTCCAGACACTCGGGTCGGGCGAGGGCACGCCAAACGAGTTGGTAATCGAAAGCTTAGAAAGATCTTTGGAATAGTCGGGGGCGACAGTTAATGAACCCTGCATTTTCTCGAGCGTCAAGTCGCCGTCAATCTGTACGGGCAATACATTAGGGAAGGGGTTGCAAGGGAAAACAGTCGAGCGCTGAGTTTTGTAAACGACGACGTCGTAGCTAAGCCGAAAAGCCGCGCTAGTATGACGTGAGCTCGGCAACGACCCCGCTGCGATACCAAACGGGAAGTTGATAGGGTGCCCGAGAAAAGTGTACTTTGGCTCTGGGTTTTTCTCTCGCAAATCTATACCATCCAGCTCAAACGGACCTTCGGCAACATTTTCATCAAACGTCTTAGTCGGGTCATAAAAAGTCTGCATCGCTCTACAGCTCCTCTTGCAGTTTCACATAGCCACCGGCATAGTCTGGATGTTCTTTTTTATAATCGTCCCCATGCCCCATGTCTTCGGCAATTGGCACCCCGTCACTACATAACTTGCATTCCGAAGCCTCAAGCGCCTCGAAGGTAACATCTGCCAATGACTCGAGGCGTGGTGCACCTAGTTGCTTGGCTGTTACTCCACCTCTATTACAGACAACGCTAACACCTACAACAATACCACCAGATTTTTCTATTTCGCGGCAAACTTTCTCGACAGAACCGCCCGTTGTTAGCAAATCTTCAACTACAAGCACTCGCTTACCGTTGATTGCATCAATGAACCCTGCGCGCTCAAAAACAAAACCACCAGCTCCATCTTTATCGGCCCAAACTCCGGGGGTGCCTGCAGCTAACGCAGAAAGGACACCTAATTCAATTCCACCAGTTGCAGGCGCAGCAATAGCATCAAACTCACCTTCAAAAGATGCAACGAGGTCGTGACAAAGCTCTGCGACAAGTGATACTTGCGGGAACATAATGTCCATATTGATGTAACCAGAGCCATGTTTGCCGCTTGCATAAACAAAGTGTTTGCCAGTAAAAACTGCCCCGATTTTTTCTAGTTCTGCTAAAACATCCATGGTTTACCTCCGTTATGCTCGTTTTTACTACCTCAGTAACTTACTGTAAGTTTATAGGATTTTCTCATGACCATCCACCCTAAAAATTTATCATCACAATAATCTTTGAAATACGCACCATACACTTACTACTGATTTTCGCTTATATACTGCGTCTGTCGCTGATTTTGTGTGACGTATATTGTTATATTGACATTTATATGTTATAATTAAACAATAATGGCACAACGTCAAATAGTACCCGTCCTATCTCATCGGGAGATGCACCTATCTATCGCCCGGCATGATACTGCACTTCAGTTTCCTAAGGCTTATGACACTCTCGATTTGTATGCAAATACAACACACGACAATGGCCCAGGAGGTGTGATTGATGCAAGTATCAATACGCTAGTGACTTTTCAGGATTTTACGCAAATTCCATCACCGGTCGAGAGTGACGAAGCTACGGCCGCACGTAAAGTAAACACGCTAACCGATTACGTTGCACTCATGTCGCTAATAGGTCAGCGTGCCGGCACGCAACACCCGAGGAGAATTAATGCCTTAAGAGCACTCAATCATTATTCAAAGATTATCGAACCAGAAACCTGGCAGTTTGTCTCTTCAATGATTGGTGATCTTCCGGTAATAGAAAAAGTCGCAAATGACACACTGGTATCACCGGGAGCTAATGCAAAGCTAAAACCGTTTCTTGCGGCAAAAGTAGACATACCAATCCCTGCCGACGCATGGAAAATAAAAAGCCATTTGCCGACAAGAGAAATAATCGAATTAATCAATCAGGTCAATCCTGCATCAGTGCTTATTGCAGCCGTGAACATGCTCCGCTCATTGAAGTCTCGCAGCCCGAACAAAATTCAAGCCTTAAAAGATGCCTATGTCGCAGACGCACTTTTCGCTCCAATCTTAGAAGCCGAAGAAGCACGGGGCATTTCTATGGCCCTACGAAGTGAAGCATCATTGGTACGACTTGGATATGCTGGAGAAAAACAACATATTACCCGTGCTAAAAATACCATTAAAGATACCGGTAACCGAGAATTTGTAGCGAGAGCAATCGGTTTTATCATCGAAGATCTTTTAGGTGCAAAAAGTTTGCAGCAACACACAATCGAAAACAACTCTGAGCATGATATTGTAGTAGGCCAGTCGGTTATTCACGACAGTGAAAACGATAAGACATATGTCGCATTGTGGCGACGAAAATCGGTAGGGTCATTAGCCTTAAAATATAGTCTTGGTAAAGAATCGATGGACGTTATCGGAATTACTATCATCACCGATAACAAAACACAACTCGCCGATGTGTACAAAAGATTAATCGAAGAAGCTGATAGCCAACAGAAGCTTAGTGGGCCAGTTGCACCAAATAAAGCATCAGGCAAAACGTTACCGTTCTATGTTGAGGGCAGCCCCGAGTTAATTGACACTGTTCGAAAAATGTCTGGTATGAGCGAAGCCCGTTATAACAAAATCGTTCAGTCGGAACCAAAAGAAAATAAGGGTTGTTTCAAAGTCGCGAAGCTGACATTTTTCTACACAATAATGGATGGTGACGTCGAACGAAAACTTCCTGTTGAAATACAGGTTCAAACAAAGAAAATGCATAGAAAATCACTGCTCGGAAGAGCCTCGCACCTTTCATTTAAAACTGAGAATAACGCGGGAGAGCCTAACATTTCGCCAAAAGAACTTAGGATGATTAATGCACAAAAGGGCTTTTTGCTTGCCGATGATGTCAAAAAAATAACAAAGCGTCGCGGCAAGGACTTACGCGCACAAGTTCGGAATGCCAATGCTTCTGCGGTCGGTCACAAGGCTACGATAACCTCATCGAGCATAGACAGATAATCTAGTACTTGTGTAAACCAAGATAAAAATCAGTGTTTTTGTTTTAGCCCAAACACGACGCTGCCATCTTGCGAGCTAATAGCATTGTTTTCAAAGATATGATGACCGCGGAGGGTGCTGGTTTTTAGCTTGCCGAAACCGGTCATGCCCGCATACGGGGTCCAGCCACATTTAGTCTCGAGGCCGTCATTGCTGATGATGAATTCGGTTGGTTCGAGTTCGATGTATGTGTCGCCGCCGATGTCGAGACCGAAAAGTTTGGCTGGTACAGTATGTAGTTTGTCGATGATTTGTCCTCGGCTGATTTTACCCTCGCGTTCAGCCTGTAACAAAAGTGGCAGAGTCGTCTCGAGCCCCGGCACGCCAAACGCTCCTGCTTGCTTGTCGGCATGGGTGTGCGGCGCATGGTCGGACTCTATGAGGTCAATGTCATCAATGTGCTCCCACAAGTAGTCAACGTCAGCCTGGCTCTTGAGTGGCGGCTTCATCATGCCGTAGACGCCAAGCCGTTCCACATCTTTCTCGGTTAAGAACAGGTGATGTGGTGTCACGCCGCATGACACAGGGTAGCCAGCTCGCTTCATCTTGACGACTTCCTCGAGCACGGCGCGACTGGGCAGGTGACAGATGTGCACATGTCGTTTCAAACCTTTGAGCGATTCCATCGCCGTAGCAATAGTGTCTTCCTCGGTGTGAAGCAGCACAGGACGGTGCGCTGGCCACGCCTCGTAGATATCACGGAGCCGTGTTACATCGAGTTTGTAACCACCAGTCGTGTTGTTGAGGTACACTTTGAGCCCGACCGCATACTCGGCTGCCTCGGTAAAACTCTCGAGGTTGTCACCAAGTGTACCGTAGTGAAAACCAATATCACAGTAGGTTTTGGTTTTGGCGAGCTCAATCTTTGCCTTCAACCGCTCGATCGTTACAACTGGTTCGGCATTATTTGGCATGTCAAAAACGGTAGAGAAACCACCCGCCACAGCGGCTCGGGTGCCGGTAGCGAAATCTTCTTTGTCAGTCTGACCTGGGTCGCGGAGGTGCACATGCACATCGACCAACCCCGGCAATCGTATCAAATCCGCCATATTCAAAACCTCCGCTTATCTATGCTCATCGTACTACAAGATGCACGGTGGTCACAAGCAGATTGCATTTGTTTATCACAATTTAGCATTGAACGTTGAACATTAATTGATCAGATACCATGTATCATTTGAATCACAAATGTATCAACGACAAATGAAAAACTAATGCTCAATGATCAAAGATAAAAGATCAAATTTTTCTATTTTTTGTTGCGTTATTTTGCCCAGGCGGTGTGAATCATGCGAGCTTTTTTAGCGGCAAGGCCGGTGTAGGACGTTTCGGGGTTTTTGATGAGGTCTTTTTCACGGTCGCTAAACTTTGCCCAATACACTGCAATAGACTTGCTAGCGGCAGCGGCTTCGTACAGTGAAACTTTGCGCTCAAGTGCTTCGTGGGCCAGCTCTTTTGAGACTTCGTGTGCCGTTGTGTGGCCATACTTTTCGAGTAAAAGGTAGAGGGGCTCGGCGGCAATCGCTCCTTGGGTGAGGTGTAGGTTACGCTCCATCGCTTCGGTGTCGACCTCGATTTTACTCATGACACTCTGCAAACGTGCTGCCATCGAGGCTACGCTCGCGAGTGGGATGGTGTAAAACCGCGCTGACGAACTATCGGTCAAGTCGCGCTGGTGTTCGCTGCTGATGTTGAGGTTGGCATTGATAAGCTGGGCGGTGACTTGTTTCCACATGCCAATGATGTTTTCAAAGTTCCATGGATTACGCTTGTGTGCCATCGTGCTCGAGCCGGTTTGACCCGGTTCGAAACGCTCGCGCACTTCGGCAATCTCGCTCCGCTGTAGGTTGCGCATGTCATGCGACAAATTCGCCATAATCCCAGCGGTAATAGCTAGCTCATCGAGCAGGCGTATGAAGCCTTCGGCCGGTACGATTTGAGTCGAGGCGGGAGCCGGCTCGAGCTCAACATAGCCGAGGACCGTCTTTTCAAAGGCGATTGGGTCATCGACAAAGACACTCAGTGCGTTGTAGGCACCAACTGCACCTGAAAATTTGCCTTTGAGTGAACCGGCGAGGTCGTCGAGTGCCTGCGTACTTTCACCGAGACGGCTGACATAACCTGAAAGCATAAAGCCAAAAGTGATAGGCACGGCGTGCTGGCCATGCGTGCGGCCGATTTGCACCGTGTCGGCGTAACGGTCGGTCAAATCAAGCAGTGTATTTTGTAAAGCCCGTAGACGGGGCAGTACGAGTTCGCGCACGGCGGTACGCAGTTGTAAACTCATGGCAGTGCTTACGATATCATACGATGTTGCGCCAAAATGAACATATGGTTGCGCCGTCTCGGGCAATTCGCGTTTGATGCAGTTTACGATGGCTTTGATGTCGTGCTTGGTGGTCTTTTCCTCTTCGGCTACGTCCTCGACACGAATCTTAAACCGTGCATCGTCAATTTGCTTGGCGATTTCTTGGCTACATACACCGGCATCGGCTAGGGCATACGCCAGCGCCGCCTCAATATGTGCTTGAAAGGTGATACGCGTTCGCTCTGAGAGGTAGCGAGCAATCTCAGCATCAAAATAGCGCCCATCGAGCGGGTCGATAGCATTAAATCGCCCCTCATCTGTAGGTACAGGCAATTGTATTGGTTGCAAACTCATATGTAGCTCCTCATTTTCCCCACGGTCACTATCATTTCGACTTCAAACAAAGTGATGCGGAGAAATCTTCTCAATTTGTATGCAAATAGTATACCTGTTTTGAGAGGATCTCTCCACTGCGGTCGAGATAACACAAACAAGTATTACTTAGCTGCTAGAGCTTTTAATAAATTAGCTTCAATGCGGCTTGCCGCGTCAGTGTCATTTGTAGGGACAAATTTTTGCCCAGTTAGTTGCTCGTAGACGTAAGTGTAGCGACGCACAAGCTCGGCGATAACATCATCGGGTGCGGTGGGCGGTTCAGTTTCGGCATAGGGGTCGAACTGCGTTTTGAACCATAGCCTCATGTACTCTTTGTCATAGTTATCGGGCTCGTCGCCAGCCGCGATCCGCTCTGCATAGGTTTCACCGTACCAGTAGCGCGATGAGTCTTGCGTATGAATTTCGTCAATTAGTACAATCTCGCCGTTGTCATCTATCCCGAACTCATATTTCGTGTCAACGAGTAGCAAACCTTTGGTAGCGGCTGTTTTTTGGCCAAATGCAAAAAGTTCCAGCGCCGTTTTGCTGAGTTTTGCCCACGTCTCGGCACTGAGCAAGCCTTCTGCAACCGCTTCATCAGGTGTTAGGTTGCGGTCATGTACTTCAAACTTGGTTGTTGGTGTGAGCACGGGTTCGGGTAGTTTATCGTTCTTCTTAAGCCCGTCGGGCAGGGTAAACGTGCCATAATCGCGCTGACCAGCGCTGTAGGTGTGCCAGAGCGAGGTGTTTGTCACGCCAGTAATGTAGCCGCGCACAATCATCTCGATAGGTATGACTTTGTACTTTTTCACCCACGCGACGTTAGGGTCAGGGTAGCTGATGATGTGATTGGGCACGATGTGACTCGTCTGCTCGAACCACCACTTACTCGTTGCAGTCAGCAGTTCACCTTTGTGCGGCACGACTGCTAAGATGCGGTCAAACGCCGAGTAACGGTCGCTCGCAACGAGTAGCAAGCTATCGCCCATGTCATACACTTCGCGCACCTTGCCGTGGTATACGGCCTGTTGGCCTGGTAGTGTAAAATCTGTCCCCTCAAGAATATGTGTCATACAACTATTGTACCACGGAGGCGATTCGACCGTTGAGCGCCAAAATGAAAATGAGAACACTAATCGATGTTCTGAGTTCAATGATATGATACGTATATGACAACTCAAGTCTATGCAGCCGATCTCGCACTCGCTTTAAAACTTGCCGATCGTGCGGATGAGATCACGCGTAGTGACTTTGGGATAGCACAAAAGGTTGCTATCAAGACTGACATGACGCCCGTTACTGAAGTAGATACCGCTGTTGAGCGCGCACTACGTGAACTGTTAGCACATCATCGGCCGACCGACGCTATTCTTGGCGAAGAATACGGCGGCGGTACCCAGACAGAACGTATGTGGATAATCGACCCCATAGATGGCACCAAGAACTATATGCGGGGCAACCCATTTTATGCGTCCCTTATCGCACTCCGTAAAGGTACGCAAACCATCGTTGCGGTCGTCTCAGCACCAATGCTACAGCACCGCTGGTGGGCAACGTTTGGAGGTGGTGCATGGCAAGACGAGCGGCAGATTCATGTCTCAGACGTCCAAGATTTATCATCAGCCTATCTCACATTTAGCAGCCTTGGAAATTGGCGAAAAACTGGTATGCTCGATGGTTTTCTTAAGTTATACGAAAGCTGCGGCAGACAACGAGCTTTTGGGGATTTTTATAACCTCATGCTACTCGCCGAAGGCGCAGTTGATATCGTCGTCGAGCCAACGGGCCTGAGCATCTGGGACGTTGCAGCGCCGCAGCTCATCGTTGAGGAAGCAGGCGGAATCTGCAATAACTTACAAGCTACCGGGGAATTCGACGGTTCACTACTCGCCACCAATGGCTCCTCACTGCAAAAACAGGTGAGATCTGTGCTTTTAAACAACCAATAAAAGCCGTATTTGTATTGTTTAGTTACCAGAAATTACAGAATCTTTGTTATTGTTATTTACATTTTGTTGTGTTCGTGCAATAATTTATTGTGTTATGGTATACAACCGCATCGCATTACTTCGCACTGAACAGGGCATATCCCGCCAGGAGCTGGCCGAGAAAATCGGCGTAAACTACCAGACCATCGGTTTTATAGAACGCGGCGATTACTCACCAAGCCTTGAGCTTGCTTTCAAAATCGCCGAAACTTTTAAGGTTGATATAACGACCATCTTTTCTGACAAGCCATTTGGGCCGCTATTCACTAAAAATAAGGAGGGTATATGAACAGTGTAAAAATAATTCCAAAGTGGATCTTGGTCCCTTGTGCAGTTTTTTGGGTATTGTCGGCTATAGCTTACGGGGGATCATTACTAGACGGTAGCGCGAGCATGTTCATGGTATTTTTGCCACTGACGTTTTTAGCCGCAGTTATACTTACATTAATTGTGGCAATCCTGTTCATCCAAAATCTTTCAAGGCGAAACCCAACAAACGACGACTACACACATGGCCGAGTTGCGAAAACAATTGGAGCACTCACGCTTGCAACAATAGTATTTGGCTTTTACGCCACAGTTAAAAGCCTGTTGTTTGACCCAGCAGATAGCAATTTTAGTGATAGGTTCATCTATGAGAACATCTCGGCTGGTTTTTGGCTCGCGTGTTTGGTACTAACGACAATATTGAGCGCTATCCAAAAAGATTTGTACTGGGTTTCTCGAAAAAAGACCATTGCTCTTGATGAACGGCAATTGCACGAAAGACGAGCGGTGTTTGAAACTAGCTACAAAATTGGTTTTTTCATAATTTTTTGGGGCGCGATATTCCTTAATTATGCTCTTGGTAGTCTCCCTACGATTATAGCCAACAACGGCGGTACTGTCCCAGGGCATGTGGCGTACATCGGCCTTTACTTTGTTCTAATGTTATTTGCACTTCCGCTGCTCCTTGCTGCCTGGAAGCGAAAATAATGTCACACAACCACTTAATCGTTCCAAAGAGACAAATGGCGTGGCGAGTTTTTATCAGATACGGTATGATGATTGTATATGGAAGGTGAGCAGCAGACCATTGGTATTGTGGGCGGCGGTCAGTTAGGGCGCATGCTGACGCTCGCCGCTCTGCCACTCGGGTTCCGCGTCGTCGTGGTAGACCCAGGCGCAAACTGCCCAGCTGCGCAAGTTGGCGCTGAGCAAATCGTCGCCAACCTCTACGACGCCGATGCATTGAAACTTTTAGCCAAAAAAGCCGATTTTATAACAGTCGAGATTGAGCACCTCGATACGAAAGTACTCGAAGAGCTAGCGGCCAGTGGAGCGCACATTAACCCCGCACCGAGTACCATTCGCCTCATACAGGACAAGTTTGCCCAGAAAGAGTTCCTAGCGAGTGCAGGCGTACCCGTGGCTCCATTCTGCGAGATTACCGACCCTGCTTCTGCACTCAAAGCCCTCGAGAGTTATGGTGGCAGCATGATAATCAAGACTCGTCACGGCGCCTATGACGGCCGCGGTAACATGGTCGTTCGCTCTGTAATCGAAGTCGAAAAAGCGTTATCAACATTTGACGGGCGGGAATTGTACGCTGAAGCACTTGTCGATTTTGAGCTAGAGCTTGCCACCATGGTCGCCCGTAGCACTGCCGGTGATGTGGTTGTCTACCCCATTACTCAGACGATTCACGAGCGCAACATCTGTGTCGAGACACTTACGCCCGCACCAGTTGCAACCGACAAACTTGAGCAAGCCAAAGCAGTTGCGCAAAATGTGGCTGGACTCCTCGAAGGGGCGGGGACATTTGGCATCGAGATGTTCTTGACCCAGGGTGGTCAAATACTGGTCAACGAGATTGCACCACGCGTCCACAACAGCGGGCATTACACCACAGAAGCTACTCGGACATCGCAGTTCGAGCAGCATATCCGCGCCATCGCCGGCTTACCACTCGGCAATGTCGATATGGTCGTACCAGCTGCCGTCATGGTCAACATACTTGGTAAACGCGACGGCCCGACAGAAGTAAAAGGTGTCGCTGACATTCTCGCCATCCCCGGTGTTAGCTTGCATCTGTACGGCAAATCTCCCACCAAAATCGACCGCAAAATGGGCCACATCACCGCCACAGCAACGACCATCGCCGAAGCCCGTCAGAATGCTGAAAAAGCTGAGAGACTTTTGAGCGTATGATTAAGCTCGTAGTATTCGATTGGAACGGCACGCTTTTTGATGACACCAAGATTGTGCTCGAGGCGGTCAACGCCAGCCAGGTCAAAGTCTTAGGGATACCACCACTTAGTCTTGAGCGGTACCGCGACACATACGATGCGCCACTATACCGTTTTTACGAAAATCTTGGCATCAGCCGCGAAGCATTCGACGCAAAGTCTGCTGAAATTGCTGCGAAGTTTCACCCAATCTATGAGCCCCTCGCTGCCCACGCACGTACTCGACCAGGTACCAAAAAAACCCTGGAAGCGTTACGGAAACAGGGTATTTCATGCGTGATACTGAGTAACCACACTGTCGAAGGCATCTATCTGCAACTTTCACGCCTGAAGCTGGTAGACCTATTTGATGCGGTACTCGCAAACGGCGGAACCGAGGAGATGCATCATACGAGCAAGCAGCATCGTCTCGAAACACACCTCGAGGAGAACAACATCAGTCCATCTGAAACAATTATCGTAGGCGACACCGTAGAGGAAATCCGCATCGGCCATAACCTGGGGCTCCGCACCATATCGATTACTGGGGGCAACAACTCCGAAAAGCGCTTACAGGACGCACAACCGACTGCTATCATACACACCGTTTCTGAACTAAACGACCTAATGGAGGAACTATCATGAGTGACATAGTAGTTGGAGTTATTATGGGGTCAGAGAGCGACCTCGACGTTATGCAAGCAGCCGCTGATACGCTTGCTGAGTTCGGTGTTGCGCACGAAGTCCGCATCATCTCTGCACATCGTACACCAGATGTTATGGCAGAATACGCTGCCAGTGCGGCCGAGAGGGGACTCAAGATTATTATCGCAGGCGCAGGCGGTTCAGCACACCTGCCTGGTATGACCGCTTCGCATACACCTCTGCCAGTCATCGCTGTACCGGTCAAGCGTGATAACCACGACCACGAGGCGCTTTGGTCGAGTATCAAGATGCCTCCTGGCGTGCCACTGGCTACGCTACCCGAGAATGGCGCTCGCAATGCAGCGCTTTTAGCAGTTGAGATCTTGGCGCTGAACGACTCTGAGCTCGCTCACAAATATGCGAGTTTCCGCCAAGCCCAGCATGACGCCGTTATCACCGCCGACACCAAACTCCAAGGTGAAACTGCGTGATTACAGTGCCAACTGCCCCCCAGGAAAAACTCGTAGCTTTTGCCGGTGATACTTTTGTCGGTTACGATTTTGACGGGACAGTTGCGCGCACCTTCGACCCTTCTCCCCATAACATAAGTGTTGGATCAGCCTACGATTCAGCTATTGACCAAGTATTCGGCACTCGAGTACTCGCAAAATTCCATGCAAATGGCGGTCTGTGTAACCGCGCGCCAATAGAAATCGTCAAACAACTTGCACCAGATGCAAAGCGCTCAGAACAGATGGCCCTACTCGAACAACTCGACGCTGTCAAACTTTCGGTTTTGCTTGATGAGATTACACCGCAATGGCCGAAACCAACTGAGGGTTATCTTGATTTTGCGATTAGACTACAAGAAGCCCGCGAGAAAGGTGCCTCAGTAACCGATGGGATAGTATCGTCTGGGCACGAGCCATTTATTGCTAAGACATATGATGTATGGGGAGTGCAACAACCCACCATACTGCTTGCGCAAGAGGCCATTACTGGTATGGCTGCGTCTGAGAAACGTGATACTCCGACTAAACCATCTGCAATTATCATGCGTTATGCACACACTGCCTGGCGAAATCAGTTCAACCTACCGCCCATGTTACATCTTCCCGCTGAGGATGTTGCTCGTATGGCGTATGTGGGTGACGATCGGATAAAAGACGGCGTAATGGCTGTAACTGCTGGCGTCAAATTCCACCTGCTTAATCCAGAGAATTCGCATGCTACCTGGGCGCGTTTGGCAAATGCGGTCGGAGCAATTGTTGTCGGCGGGGCGAACGTTAAATGAACAATAATTGGTATGTAATCACCGGTGGACCATCCACAGGTAAAACGACGTTACTGACGCAATTAGAAATGCTTGGCTACTTAGTTGTGCCCGAGGCAGCGCGTTCTGTAATAGACGAAAGTTTAGGTAATGGTATATCCATCGAAGAACTTCGCCGTGATGAGAAAAAATTTCAAGAAGATGTACTCCAAAGAAAATCTGATATCGAGTCAACTCTTAACCCCAAAAAAACTACATTTTTTGATCGTGGAATGCATGATACCACCGCATATTTGAAAGCATATGACTACACTATCGAGCCATGGGCTAAAAAACTTATTCAGAGTGCTACTTATAAAAAAGTATTCCTCCTTGAGCCACTTGGTAAATTTGAAAAAGATTATGCACGCACAGAAGATGCAGCTTTCACTAACCAACTCCACGATTTGCTTATCGATGCATACTCAGAGTACGGCATTGAAGTAGTAACGGTACCAGCGCTCAATGTAGAGAGTCGTACGAATTTTATTTTGCATCAAGTCAAACAAGAAGGAGCCCCGCTATGAGCAAACCATCAACCCAAACCTACGCGGCATCGGGAGTAGACTATACCGCATTGGACCCCATAAAAGTTTTAGCGCAAAAACAGGCGCAAACGACAAGCGGTAACTTGGGCGCATTTGGTATGAGCGAAGTTGGTGCGAGCCGCGGCGAATCGGCCTATGTCTGGGAAGAGCCCAACGCATACCGCGCACTTGTCGTCGAAGGGCTTGGCACTAAAAACCTCGTTGCCGATGTCGTCAGAAACATTACGGGCAAAACGTACTACGACAATCTCGCGCAGGACACTGTTGCCATGATAGTCAATGACCTCGTCGTGGTTGGTGCTATGCCACAAGTCGTCAACGCTTACTTTGCTCTCGGCGACGGAGCTTGGATGAATGACCGCGAACGCGCCACTGACCTCGTCAATGGTTGGGCCGCCGCCTGCAATACTATCGGCGCTGTCTGGGGCGGTGGTGAAACACCAGCACTCAAGGGTATCATTAACCCCGAGACCATCGACTTGGGTGGCTCAGCCGTCGGCATCATTAACCCAAAGAGTCGGCTTGTGCTCGGCGACAAACTCGCGGACGGTGACGAAATCATTTTCATCGAGAGCAGCGGCATCCATGCCAATGGCATTTCATTTGTCAGGCATTTGTACGAGCAAGACTCAAAACTGTATGAAACAGAGCTGTCTGATGGGCGACTTTTTGGTGAGGCTATCCTCACACCAACACATCTGTACATACCACTCGTTCGGGACATTTTAGATGCAGGCGTCGTGCCACATTATATGGTAAATGTCACCGGTCATGGTTGGCGCAAACTCATGCGAGCCAGCGCAGACTTTAGCTATGTCATCGACACGATTCTCGAGCCGCAACCAGAATTTTTGCACATGCAAAAGGTGGCAGGTGTAGATGACACTGAGATGTACGGCAATTTCAATATGGGTGTAGGTTTTGCCATCTATGTATCTCCAAGAGACACCGAAGCGGTGCTTGCGCAGGCCAAGAAACACAACTTGCGAGCCACAAGAGCAGGGCACGTCGAGGCTGGCGCTAAACAAGTCGTCATTAAGCCCAAAAACATCACGTTTAGCGAGGACACGCTGGAGGTACGCTCATGAGCACCTTGCAACTCTACACGGGAGCCAACGCGCTGTCAGACTTTCGCCGTCAAAAACTTTTAAGCAAGCTACAAGCGGTTGAACCAAGTGTAACCAATGTGAACGGCAGCTATGTGCATATAGTCGAGACCGAAAAAGACCTTAGTGCCGATCAAGTAAAGCAACTTGAGCTTCTTCTGACCTACGACACACCAAGTGAGGTGCAACCAAGTGGAGAATTATTCCTCGTTGTGCCGCGGCCAGGCACCATTTCACCCTGGTCATCCAAGGCGACAGACATCGCACACAATGCCGGCCTTACCCAAATACGTCGCATCGAGCGGGGCATCGCCTACCACATCACGGCACCGAAAACACTTGACCGCAACTTGGTAGCTCCCGCTTTGCATGACCGCATGACCGACGCTGTTCTCACGAGCGAAAAAGAAACTGACACACTGTTTAGCCACGCTCAACCTAAACCACTTATCATAGTTGATATTTTGTCGGGCGGAAGCGACGAGCTGCGGCGCGCTAATAGTGAGTTCGGACTTGCGCTCGCCGATGATGAGATTGACTACCTCGTCGATGCCTACACAGAGCTCGGTCGTAACCCGACCGATGCCGAACTCATGATGTTCGGCGCCGTAAACAGCGAGCATTGCCGCCACAAGATTTTCAATGCCGACTGGGTAATCGACGGCGAAAAGCAGCCCAAAAGCTTATTTAAAATGATTAAAAACACCTACGAAAAAGGTGGCGAGGATGTTTTATCGGCCTACTCTGACAATGCGGCTGTGCTCGCGGGGCCAACTGCTGGTCGATTTTTCCCAGACCCTATCACCCACACATACGACTACCACAAAGAGCCAATTCACACCGTTATAAAAGTTGAGACACATAATCACCCGACCGCCATTGCGCCGTTCCCCGGTGCCGCAACCGGAACCGGTGGCGAAATCCGTGACGAAGGTGCGACAGGTCGCGGCGCCAAGCCCAAAATGGGGCTGGCTGGCTTTACAGTTTCAAACTTGAATCTACCTGACGCGCCGAGACCTTGGGAAAAGCCGTATGGCAAACCCGACCGCATCACCTCGCCGCTCGGCATTATGATAGATGCACCACTCGGTGGGGCAGCATTTGCCAATGAGTTTGGCCGCCCAAACCTCGCTGGATTTTTCCGGACCTATGAGCAAGCAGTAGACAACGAAGTCTACGGCTACCACAAACCTATCATGATAGCGGGTGGACTCGGCAACATACGTGACGTGCATGTCCAAAAGAACACCATCCAGCCAGGTGCTCGAATTATCGTCCTCGGTGGCCCCGCAATGCTCATCGGTCTCGGTGGTGGTGCTGCCTCGAGCATGCAAACCGGTACGAGTGCCGCGAGTCTTGATTTTGCTTCAGTTCAACGTGGCAATGCCGAAATGGAACGCCGCTGCCAAGAAGTTATCGACGCATGTTGGGCGCTAGGCGAAAACAATCCTATCATCTCCATCCACGACATTGGTGCTGGTGGCTACAGCAACGCACTACCCGAGCTGGTACATGATTCAGGCGTCGGTGCAATATTCCAGCTACGCGACCTCCCAAGTGCCGAGCCAGGTCTGTCACCACTCGAAATATGGTGCAATGAAGCCCAGGAGCGCTACGTGCTTGGCGTGAGCGAAGAAGATGTCGCACGATTCAAAGAGCTTTGTGAGCGCGAGCGATGCCCCTATGCCGTGGTAGGCATTACCACCGCCGATGAGCAGCTCATCGTGCACGACAGCTTGCAGAAGAACGATACCGTTAATCTGCCGATGACGACACTGTTCGGTAAACCACCCAAGATGACTCGGTCATTTGAGCGCACCGAAGTTAAAAACGATGCACTTAACTTCGCAAAAATTACGCTCCAAGATGCCGTAAAACGTGTACTCCATCTGCCCTCGGTCGGTAGTAAAAAGTTTCTCATCACCATCGGCGACCGGAGCATCACTGGCCTCGTCACCCGCGACCAAATGGTCGGGCCGTGGCAAGTGCCAGTCAGCGACGTCGCCATAACAGCCGTTTCATTCGACTCCAACTACGGCGAAGCGATGACCATGGGCGAACGAATGCCACTGGCCGTTATCGATGCTCCTGCTTCGGCTCGTATGGCTATTGCCGAGACACTCACCAATATGCTCGCTTCAGATGTCAGTAAGCTGTCAGATATTAAACTGTCTGCCAACTGGATGGCTGCTGCCGGTTATGCACACGAAGACCAGCACCTCTACGATACGGTCCGCACCGTCGGTGAATCATTCTGCCCAGCGCTTGGCCTTACCATTCCGGTTGGCAAAGATTCTCTTAGTATGCGTACCGTTTGGCAAGACGATGGCGAGCAAAAAAGCGTCACTTCGCCGTTATCGTTAATCATCACTGGGTTTTCGCCAGTTCGCGACGTCACCAAAACACTAACTCCTCAACTTGACGTGTCAGTAGAATCAAGCCTGTTGTTTGTTGACTTATCGGGCGGCAAAACCCGACTAGGCGGTTCGGCACTCGCCCAAGTGTATAACCAATTTGGCGATGAAACACCCGACGCTGACGCGGCAGTGCTGAAAAAATTCTTTGAGACTATAACGGACTTGAAACGACAGGGCAAAATTCTTGCTTACCACGATCGTTCTGACGGCGGATTGCTAACGACCTTGGTCGAAATGGCGTTTGCAAGCCGCTATGGGCTCGATATTGACCTCGCAGGTTTGCCTGGCAGCAACCTCGAGCGCCTATTCAACGAAGAGCTCGGAGTTGTCATCCAGGTAAAAGCAACAGATGAAAAAACTGTATCCCAAGTGTTGTCAGGTGCAATCGGCAACCACGTGTATGCCCTCGGTAAACCGACTAAAGAGCAAAACATTGTGTTTAAAGATGCTGGTGAAATCGTCTATCAAAATACTCGGGCACAATTAGAATCCTGGTGGTCCGACACCAGCTACCAAGTCCAAAAGCTACGCGATAACCCCGATTGCGCAGACCAAGAGTTCGAGGCGATTTCTGACGACAATGACCTAGGGTTAAATTCGGTAAGTTCGAGAGTAAAGAGTCAAGAATTAAGCGTTGACAATTCAAACCACAAGCCGAAGGTGGCCATATTCCGTGAGCAGGGTGTCAACGGGCAAATAGAGATGGCCGCAGCCTTTACTGCTGCAGGGTTTACGGCTGTAGATGTGCATCTGAGTGACATCATTGCTGGTCGCGTCAGTCTTACCGATTTTACTGGCTTAGTCGCATGCGGCGGGTTCTCATACGGTGACGTGCTTGGGGCAGGGGGAGGCTGGGCTAAAACCATATTGCTCGACTCTAACCTACGGCAACAATTCAGTGATTATTTTGCTCGACCAGATACGTTTACGCTCGGTGTGTGTAACGGCTGCCAGATGCTGTCTGGTCTTAAAGAGCTCATCCCTGGAACTGCGGATTGGCCAAAATTTGCACATAATGTTTCAGAGCAATTCGAGGCACGACTGCCACTTGTCCGGATAAACCAATCGCCGTCAATCTTTTTCAAAAACCTCGATGGTTCTGTACTACCAATCCCTGTAGCGCACGGTGAGGGTTTCGCCCAGTTCGAAAGCGCCGAGCAGCAAGCTGCCGCACTAAAAGCCGGCCTAGTCGTAGCTCAATACGTCGACAATCGACACGAACCAACCGTAACATACCCCGCGAACCCGAATGGTTCTCCGCAAGGCATCACCGCGCTGACGACACCCGATGGTCGCGCCACCATCATGATGCCGCACCCCGAGCGCGCTTTTCAAACTCGTCAGCTTTCGTGGCACCCCGCCGACTGGCCAGCCGACTCACCGTGGCTTACCATGTTCCAAAATGCCTACAACTGGACAACGAGAAAATAGTCGAATTACGATTAAAGATTAACGATTTACGAATTGGAATCTGGAAAATCTTAAAAGTGATTCTTCGACTCCACTATATTCCGCATGGAATAGCGGAGGGTCTGATTATTGATTAAAGATTAACGAATGAGCCCTGTAGCTTCGTCGCTACACGACTTTTATAACTAGATTCCGGATCAAGTCCGGAATGACGGAGAGACGGAATTGTAGCTCATGGCACTCTAGAACCATCCTGGCTGAAATGTTGTTGTCTGTTACAACTTCAGGACACATGCGTAGCGTAACGAATGTGGAGCTTAGTGTGTGGCCGTTGTAATCAGCAACAACAGATCACCAAGAGGGTGGAAGCGTGCCGAGTTTTTTATCTTACTTTTTGGCGAACCAAAAAGTAAGCCGCCTGTGGTGCGGGAACCACACTTAAAAACGATGAAGGGAAAAAGAGCCGACCGCAGTTCGGGAACTTGAAATATCTAATGTCGAATCACTAGAAAGACTATATCATTTGTTAAGACAGTCAAAACATGCATGCTGTTCGGTGTTATACTACCACTATGAGTGAGGTCAAACGGTTGGTTGTTATTTACAACCCTGCCAGCACAGGCAAGAGTAAGCAAACCGCCGAACGGTTTGTGGCTCGCGTACACCGACGCATAGGATTACCGGTCGAGCTAATGGCTACAAAACGCCCCGGACACGGCGAAGACCTAGCCCGTAAAGCTGCCCAGCGTGACCGCCACACCATGATCATAAGCGCAAGTGGCGACGGTGGTTACCACGAAGTCATCAATGGTATTTTACAGTCAAAAAACCCCGACACTACCACTGGTTTGCTGCCTGCCGGCAACGCGAACGACCATTACAATTACATGCATCACGGCGATGTAATCCGCCGTATCACATCGAGCCGCGCCGAGCACATCGACGTCCTGCAAATAACATCAAGCACCGGCTGGACACGTTACGCACATTCGTACGCCGGCGTCGGCCTTACCAGCCAAATAAACGACTTACTCAAACAACACGATTATCACCCCATCCGCGAGTTTCGGCTCGCTTTTTGGAAAGCGCTCAATATCAAACCAGTCAGGGTCAAAGTAGCCGGCAAGACAAAACGGCTCGACAATCTGTTATTCCTCAACGCCGGACGCATGTCCAAAATGATCAAAATGACCGGACGGGCTTCAATCAGTGATGGTAAATTTGAGCTAATGGAAATCAAAGCTGGCGCAATTCTGGACCTTGCAAGCTACTTTTTCCGTGCAATAACTGTCGGTGTCAACGACGCAAAACAAGTTAAAACCTATGAGTTTACTTGCGAGCATGACATGGGGCTGCAAATGGACGGTGAGCGCAAGCAACTACACAAGGGCGAAACTATCACCGTCACCATCGTACCCCGCGCTCTCCACTGCATCATCTAGAGTAAGTAAGAATGTTTTGGGGTTTTGTGATAACTTCGCGAAACTGTGGTGTATAATTTTCACTATGATTTCAATAAACGCAGACACTGCAAACGCAGCGTGGTTAGAGGTTTTTAAAAACCTAATTAGAAACGGGGAAAACACTGGTAATTCTAAGTATATGCGAGACGAGCCAACGCTTATTCATATTAAATATCCTAAGTTAGAGTTAGCGGATAGTCGGTTTCCGATGTTGCAGCATGATATAGATGTTATCAACGAGTATATTGTCACCGGGAACAATGAAAGTAAAGTGTCTCATGAATGGACTAAAATATATCACCATCGTATGTTTGATAACCCCAATTCACAGATTGAGTTTCTAATACAATCTCTCAGTGCGGAAACACCCTCTGGCGAATCACAGATCTCCATGTGGGATAAGAACATTGACCAATCTCAAAAATTTTCACCGTGCACCCAAATTGTTTGGGCGCGAATAAAACATGGGAAATTGGAGCTCCATGTTCATGCGCACTCTTCGGATGCGTACAAAAAACTCCTTATGAATTTATTAGAATTTATTGCAGTGCAGAAATATATTGCCAATCGTATTGGTATTGAAACAGGAAATTATTATCATTTTATCGATTCGTGCCATCTTCACGAAAAAGACTCAGAAAATATCAATACCTTATATAATTCTATTGATTTATAATCAATTATTTGTTATAATTACTTACTATGTCAATACTTACAAGCCAGTGGACGCATGAACAACACCAATTCAATGCTAATAACACCCCGCTAACTGAAGCTAGCTACCACGAAACACTTCAACAGCTCATATACTTACAAAACGACGATGTAACTGTTTTTTACGGTGGTCCACTTGATCTACCAGGTGATAACGATGTATGGTTGAGTCCTGTTGAGGTCACCAGTGGCTCGTACCCGTCATATCTTCAAGCTTTGTTCATAAACGGTCGACCGGAGGAATTAATACATAACCCTAAGGTACCTGTCACTATCCTGGATATCAATGAGGCCGATTTTAAATTAACAGAGTCAAACCACCCAGATTTTATATCCTTAGATAACGAGTTATCAGCTAACGGTAAAAGAGTAATTATACGCAGGTGCAATGAAGGCATGGCCTACTACCCTCAGGTAGCATCACCAGATCAGACAAATCATCGTTCAACGACTGATTACGAGAAGGTCGTTTCTATGCTTGGGCTTCGAGAACCCAAGAAATACATGACTCTCGGTGAAAATAATAGAGTGGACGAAACATCAATAGCAGTAAATGGAATGACGATTCTACACGCAAGAAAAAGTTTTTTCCGCGGAGGTGAGATTTTTTCTTACGGTGTTACCATTCCTGATGACCCCTGGAAATATTATGAGATTTTCTCGCCGAATTCGCTCGGAACAATGGCAACAAAAAACATGCTAGTTCGTGTTGACTCAGGCTGCGATATTGGTCAAGTATTTGATGACAGAGGTTGTGATTGTAGAGAGCAATTACACACCGCACTAGAAGATATTATCCTCAAAGCAGATGGCGCAATTATTCATATACCCGCACAAGATGGCCGGGGGTATGGTGCGGCGACTAAAATGGAAACGGAGGGTCATAAACGAGGCATTCCAGTGGTTAAAAATCTACACGACCCAACAGCCGTTGACACAATTGAAGCTGCATTACGAGTAATAGGTACCCGATTTGATATCCGCACTTACGGTGGAGCAGGTCGCATCCTTGGGGCATTGGGTGTAGAATCCGTAACTCTACAGACAGATAATAAGAAGAAGATAAGTGGTATTGAACAGGCAGGTATCAATGTTACACGGAAAAAGACTGGTACTACAGGTGCCAATGGTTCGATCGACCATGTGCTCGCAAAGCACAAATATCCAGAAATATATTTTAATAGCCATGAGCAAGTTGGGTAAATCGAGATGAAGACAGGGAAAATTGATCAGAGTTATAGTTCGGGTAATGCTATTATTGAAAAGTTGCACCAGCGATGGCTGGATATTGATTCTATGGCTGGCGTCGGCATTGACCCTAACCCTGCACTTATACCTCAAGAGATTTGGGATGAAGTCGGAGGCAAACAACAAATCGCTGATGGCTTTACGTTGTTTGGCCAACGTATTATTGATGCCACTGCAGACCATGCGGTTGATTTCAAAATTAATTCAAATTACTTTATGGGGGATTCTGGTCAACGTGCATTATTAAATATTTTTCAATATCTTAAAGACACGCAACCAAACGTTCTTCGAATTTGTGATGGAAAATTTGGAGAGGTAGGTCATACTGCTGAACGTATTGCCGATTTTGTTTTCGGAGAGCTTGATGCTGACGCGGTATTGCTTAACCCATACCTTGGCTTGGATGCAATTGCCCCCTTTGCCAAATGGAAAGATAAACTTATTATGGTCTGCGTGAATACATCTAATAGTTCGGCGGACACAATCCAAAATGCTGAAATGAAAGGTGGAGTTCCACTCTGGAGATTCATATTAGAAAAAAGTCTAAATGAATGGAACGAAAACCAAAACATCATACCTGTCCTCAGCGCAACTCACCAAGAGAATTTGAAAGGTATACGAAATACAATTGGCGATACACCAATTGTTCTTGCTGGGATTGGGACGCAAGGAGGAGATATTAATTCAAGTATACCCATGTGCCTCGATTCCCAAGGATACGGTCTAATGGTGAGTGCATCACGCAGTATAATTTACCCTGAACGGCATGAAGGTGAGACTCTTGAAGCAGCTATGCGGAAACATATTAAAATATTAAAAGACAGTATCAATAAAGCTAAGCTTTACTCTCGTGACTGAATTTAGTGTTTCAATAAAACTTCGTGAAACCGAAGCGGCAAATCTATCCCAAAGAAAGCTGGCGCGAAATAGCCTATTCATTCTATTATTAGGGCCTTCAGCCGTTGGGAAATCGACGATAATACAAAAGTTAATTGGTGACGGAGTTATACACTTTAACTACGTAAAACCCTTTATGACTCGTCAAAATAGACCTGATGAATCGGATAAGATAAGTGTGAGCGAAAATCAATTTGCAGATCATGAACGTCGTAAGGAATTTGTTGCGGTGAATGACCTCTATGGTGTACGCTATGGCACTCCGCTATCAGGTATACTCGGGCCACTTTCGCAAAATAAGGTACCTGTCCTAGACTACCCCTTACAAAGAGTCCAAACATTAATTCGACCAGATTATAACTTACTAGGGGTGTATATTTATCCATCTTCAATCGAGAGCTGGATGGATCGAGTTAAACAGACAGGCAGAAACACTAACAACCGTCTCGCAACGGGCTTAACCGAACTGGAAGCTTTAGCAGAATGCGGGATGTCCCACCCCTTTATTGATTTAAGTATAGTGAATTCGGATGGTGACCCAACTACATCCGCGAATTCTATAATCGATGCAATTAAAAAATTAACTTCGTAGCTTGCAACTATTCCTCGAGTCGTGCAGCAGCCCTTGCTGCACTCCTAAAGTTGTGCGCAGCGCCTGTTATTGCACGAAATGCAAGCCGATTTTCTGGCTTGTAAATCATTGGAACAGCTATTAAATTATCGCACGATCCACAGGCAAGTGCACCAATCTCTCCTATTTTGGCAGTATCGGGGCTATAATCAATTAGGTCTGGCGGCCATACGATACGATCAGCATAATATCGAATCAATGCTCCAGGACCATCTTTTTGATAAATAAAAAGTGGAGTAGTGCAAGCACCACATGCCACAAAAAGAAACTTTGATGCACCTCCACGTGCCTTTGAATAACGATCCTTTTTGAATGTAAATTTTTCATTTGGGAATTCAGTTTCAGACATTAAGTGTATTATACAATAATATTTAAAATCTCATATAGCGATCTTACGGTGTAGGTTGGTACATACACTGGATTAATGGGCAGTTCGTCACTAAATTTGCCCTGTTTAACCCATATTGTTGTTGCTCCTAAACTGTTACCAATGGCAAGCTCAGAGCGAACACGGTCACCAATGAAAATCGATTTTTTAGGGTTATTTTTATCTACTAAGTCAATAAAAAGTGACGAATCTTTATCACCTTCTTGGAATCTAATAGCTTCAAAATAATCTTCAACGCCAAGTCGCTTGACTTCGCTGTGCATTTCATCAGATCCTTTACCGACAAGAATTAAGCTACTATCAATCTGTTGACTCAAATGCTTAAGTAGGTCGACAGCACCATCGATTAGCTCTGTAGTGTCAGGGTTATATAACGTTCGTTTCCAGTCTAAAATATAAATACTCATTTTTCGTTTCCTAGCGTACTTTAGCATACGGCTGTATTAATACTACCAGATCCTGCGTGGATATAATCTGTATTCTCGCATCCTGTTGCCTTAGCGGCAATCAATTTACCCACCATCTCCCCAACCATACCATAATAAGGTGTTAACCTAATGCGTGCATTCATGAGCTTACGAATACCATCAGAATCATCCCAGAACATAGGTATTTCTGTAGCTTTTTTAAACTCTTGGATTACATATAACGAGTCCTTATCGTCTATTGCATTTTTTAAAGCTTCCTCGACTTTCGCTCGCGACATTTTGTGAAGCAGTTTAACCCCCTCACTCCATGACGCCTGTGAATGAAATCCCGATTGTTTAAGTACATATTTTCTGCGCGACGTTGATAATGCAGCGACCCCTAAAGAGTTTGTTATGTTTCCAGGCAAGCCAGGTTCAAAGTCGGCTTCACGTCCAATAACCCAAGTTGGCGGTATCAGTTCTCTAAGATGGGACACTGAGGGCAACCCAAGTTCATTCACGAAATAATCTTTAAATTGCTTATCCCAAATAAGTGCCATCAATGCCTTTTCTTCCATATGTGGGGTTGACGACGGTGATATGCTCATGTGAGATTTTTGAACCGATGTAAGCAAACCTCCTACCTTGCCGTCTATTAGGTATTCTGACAAATAGAATGCTCGGTATATATCTCTATTTGTTGCCGTGTTGTTATCTTCAATACACTTTGCTTGCCAATTACGATTTTGACCTGAGAAAATATTAGCCGCCAGGAATCCCAGCTGCCCAGCATAGCTAGCGGTCTTAGCGCTGTATACGATATCGCCGCTACTTCTTGTACTTTGCGCAACATGTCGTAGTAATACATCGTCGCTAACTAAAGTTTCAAAACCGCTTGAACGATAGCCTCGATTAAGTATTTCGGCAAGTGCTAGGCCAAATGGCGATGTTTCAATTTCACAAATCGAAAATCCTGCTGAAGTCATGATTATATCTGGTCTGATAAATAGATATGAGCTACTTGGCGTTGTTGTTTCTTTGAAAATATCTGGCTTGCCCGTATCCAATAAAGTTTTTACCCGCTCGTCCGCTCTATAAAGTTGATCGACGGCAAACATATAAGAGGTTACGTCTTCACCTATTCTATCGAGTTGATTGCGTTGATTTTGAGACAAAATAAGAGGACTAGGTGATACCCTAAAAGGGATAGCCTGACCAGTCTCATAGTCAGGATTCCTTGCACTGTAAATGTCAAAACCAGCCGCAGCGCTTTCAATTTGTTCACGCATACTATATGTCACAATTTTGACATTATATAGATTTTTATTATTAATACAAAAACTAATCAAATTAACAACAGTTAAAAATGGACTTCAAATTAGTTTGTTCTTAGCGTTAGTCAATGTTTGTGAAATTGGAAAATAAAATGTAGTTTATTTACCCGGACTCAGGCATACTCCTGGTCTAGCTCGCTTGAAATAATTTAAGAGTGCGATGCTCATATGCGATAAATTCCGTGACTTAACTAAGGTCTTATTCGTTAAACGAATCGCTTTTATGGAAGTTTTTGGACACTGTCTAGCGGGACAGGAAGTTGTCTGACTTTCGACACACCTTGTGGGATAAATTTGCGTACCCGAAGTATCTGAGAACGAACCGGCCTCCCGAGAAAACTACCAAACGTTGCGCCGGCAGCGATTGCGAGTGCGACTGAAATGGCTGTCAGCAAGTACCCCGAACCCTCATTGACGTTTGCCGAGATATTCGGTCCAGTAAATTGCATCAGCCCGTTATACAAGGCTAGGCCAGGCACGAGCGGAACCACGGCTGCATCGACAATTGCAATCGACGGTGTTTTCCATAATCGAGCCACTATCGCCGCGATAAAACCAACCGCGATTGCACCTAGACCGTTGGCAGTTGCTTCACCAATAGAAGCAGCCATAAGATATACCGTCCAACCAGTCCCGCCAATGAGTCCAGCCCAAATTATTGCCGCCCGAGAAGACTGCGTGTAAATCGTCCATGCAGCTGAGGTGATGATGGCACCGAGCACCGAAATAAGAGAAACGGAGACACCTGCGATTATAACCGGAAAATCACTGTTTAGCGGGATTGGGTCTGGGGAAATAACGATAGACTCTCCCAGGGCACGAGCTATCCCAAGCCCAATCATGATACCCATCACGATACCTGCCGTCATCACGAAAGTTTTCACCAGCCGCGCGCTCGCCGTTATGTAAAACTGGTCTATAGCATCTTCAGCGGTTGCATATATGGTCAAACCAGCCACAAGCATAACGACCACACCGACAACAATGAGCGTTGGGTTTATGCCGGCGAACAAGCCAAAGCCGTTCCTACCAAGACTAGCGATGCTAATAGCAATCAGTGTAATCATCGCAGACGCCGCTGCCTGTATGAAAAATGGTGGCGTCAAACGTTTTTCAAGAATGTGTATGAGTTTGTCGATAATACACCCGATGACAAACGTGATTGCTACAATTAAAGGTGAGCTTGTAAAAAGCAACGTCACACCAGCTGCTACCCCTGCATTTCCTAGAGTTTTGAGCCACGCAGGATACTTTTTTTCGCTTTCGATGATTTGTTCATATTTTTGCTCTGCGTCTCGCAGTGGCATGCCTTGGACAATTTTTCGAGCGAGCTCCTCAAGCTCTTGGACGAGCATATTATTTTGTTCTTTTTCGATAACTGTTTGCACGAGTGTAATTGGCTCATAGTCAATCCCACGGTCTTGGCTTACTACTATTGTCAGCGCGCTTATATCTATATGAACCAGTCTTGCACAGTACGTTTCAGTGATGTCGAGCGCCGTAATGACGACATTCCGAGCCGAGACACCACGCGAAAGAAGCGCACTCGATAACTTCAACGTTAAACGTAGCGCACGCATGTTTGACGACAATTCTCGTCCGATTTTTTCGACATGTTTTGTCGATGTTTGTTGACTGACTCTATTCATTTCGTTCTATCTACTAGTATAGCGAAAACGTGCATGTAAGATAACCCCCCCATCGCTCAGAAACAAACTATTTATTTTCGCGCCTAAGACTCAGCGGGGAACTGAGAAAAATGAGCGATACGGCGGCGACCCAACCGATACCCACGAGCCAGCCAGCGATAATGTCAGAAGGGTAGTGCACGCCCAAATAAAGCCGGGTAAACCCTATCACGAGCACGTAGAGCACACCAAGCCACACTGCTTGCACGCGCCAGCGTGTAAACCAGAGTGCTGCGACAATACTTGCAGCGAGCGCAGTGCTTGCTATGGCATGGCCACTCGGGAAAGAAAACGTAGTTTCCAAAACGAGATGTTCCCAAAGATCCGGTCGAAGTCGACCAAAAAAGACTTTAAGCGCAAGACTCATGAGCGAGGCACCACCGACACTCACCGCGAGTAATAAGGCATGATTACGATAGCGTTTCAGCCACAGAAAACCTGCGAGCAGTGCAGTTACAATCGGCACAAAGACCTGTCCGCCAAGCTGCGTGACAACCACACATAGACTATCGAGCCAGGGTGCTGACAACCCATGCACCCAATTGAGTATCGCCTCGTCGATAGCCAAGGTTTCATGCTCGCGGACATCCCACGCCAAACTTGCAAACACTAATACAGCGCCAATAAATACAGTCAGTGCAAATAACAACCGCACACTTATGTGCTTGTCGCGAAGTATGCTTTTTGGACGTTTCATCCTCACCATTGTACCGCATATGCTTGCACCCGTAACGGGGCTGTTATAATTATGTGCAGATGATTGGATATATGAGCACTCGGGACTTTGAACAAACGGAGAAAACCTACTCGGAGGTATTATTAGAGGGTCTTGCCCCAGACGGTGGCTTATATGTCCCCAACGCTTATCCGAATATTAGCCATAATGAGCTAAGACAATTATCTCGAAAACCTTACGTAGAAGTGTTTGCGCACATCAATTCAAAATTCATTGCCGGAGACATCCCCCTAGCTACTCAGCGAGAAATGGCAGCCGCAGCGTTCAGCACAGACAAATTCCCCGATGCGACTGATGGCAATATCACCCCAGTAACATGGTTAACTCCGACCATTGCAATACAGCAACTATCACTGGGCCCAACCGCAGCATTCAAAGACATGGCAATGCAACCGCTTGGACAGCACATGCAATATGTGCTCAGTCTTCGCGACGAAAAGCTCACGATGCTTGGCGCCACATCTGGCGATACCGGGTCAGCAGCCGAGGCCGCCATGAAGGATTTGGATCGAGTGAGCTTAATCATGCTGAGTCCAGAGAAAGGTATGAGCCCCTTCCAAAAAGCACAAATGGCCGACTTGTCTGGTGGCAACATTTTAAATATTAGCGTCGATGGCCGCTTCGATGACTGCCAAGACATGGTAAAAGAGCTAAAGAAAATTCCCGAGTTTGCCGACCTTGGTGCAGTTAATTCGATAAACTGGGGTCGTGTGGCTGCACAGGTTGCTTATTATGTGCACGGTTACAACGAAGCGGTTCAAGATGACGTCGGCAAGTTCGTAGATTTCGTAGTACCTACAGGCAACTTCGGTAACATTCTCGCCGGCTATATTGCACGTGAAATGGGCTTACCAATACGAAATTTAATTGTTGCAACCAATGAAAATAACGTTATACACCAACTCATCCAAACAGGTGTTTACGCACCAACAAAGACTGCGTTCGAAACATCAAGCCCCTCTATGGATATAACTCGAGCGTCAAATTTTGAACGACTTGCATATGATATATTTGGCAAAGATCCTCAATTGCTACGTAATTATATGGAAACTCTCAAGCGAGATGGCTCGGTTTCGTTCAATCAATTTGGTATTACAAACGGCATACTTATCGATAAAGGGTTTAAGAGTGGAGCTTCAACTCATTCAGATCGTTTACATGCTATCAAATGGGCAGCCAGCCAGGGAATGCTCATAGACCCGCATACTGCAGACGCTGTCACGGTAGCACTCAAACTCAGTACTACGAATAGCCTAGAGGGCGTACCTCTGGTTTGTATGTCAACAGCCATGCCTCTAAAATTTGAAGCCACCATGCGAGAATCTCTCGGTTATACACCCAAACGACCAAAGCGCTTCCAGGACTTCGAAGCTCGCGTAGAGCACAAAAGAAATGGCTTTACTTTGCTCAAAGCGGGCGATCTTGATGGGCTCTCCAAACAGGTGCGCGCATTTCGCGCCTAGAAGATGTTAGACTTTGCAATTAAAAGAGCGCCAGTAATCTGACGCTCTTTATGCCTTAGGACAACTTTATGACGCGAGTTGCTGACGCCAGGCGCGGATTCGCTTTGTTTTAAGCTTCTCGGCCTCAAGTAGCCACTTGTCTTCAAATTCTTCAGTATCGATGCTAGTAATCTCGGAGACGCGCATCGGTTGCGAGAGTACATTTAATCTTTTTAGTGATAATCGTTTCATGGTGTAAACCCCTTTCTACGATTAGTTTGTTTTTACGTCAGGCGTTTCGGCAAATTGGTCAAACGCTCATGACTACTAGCATAAGCTACTTAGCTGAGGATGCGCTGTGAAATACATCACTGAAAAACCTTTTTACAACGACCCTAAATTTGAAAAGTATCATTGCTTTATAGATGTAGCTGTGCTACTATGCGGGTACTAGAAGGCTGCGAAAAAGGGGTGGCCGAAGCAATTCGGACATTCAGGTTCTAGAAAGTTTAATAAGTTATTGGTTTTTGAAGAGGCGCAGCTAATTCCGGATTCTCGGCAATTACCTCAGTAGACTACCGAGAAGAAGGAAGTTACCAGAACATGGCAACCAAACTTTTCGTCGGATCGCTCCCATGGAGCGTCGACGACCGCGCCCTAGAAGAGCTCTTTGCAGAGTTCGGGCAAGTAGCATCAGCTAAGGTCATCATCGACCGCGAGACCAACCGCTCAAAAGGCTTTGGTTTTGTCGAGTTCGACGATGATGAAGCAGCTAAAGCTGCTATCAACAAGCTGAACAACAGCGAAGTGCAAGGCCGCACAATCGTTGTCAACGAAGCTCGTCCACAGGAACCACGCGCACCACGCCGTGACTTCGGTGGCGGCGGCGGTGACCGCGGCGGCTACAACGATCGCCGCTACTAAGCGAACGTCGTTTACACGTCAAAAACTCCCGTCCACAGACGGGAGTTTTTTGTAACGTATTAAAAACAATTACAATTGAATCTATCGAACAGTATCGACAAGCGGGGCAATGATCCGGGCCAGTGCTTCGCTCGAGAACTCACGCTGATACAGCTTTTGGCCTCGCTCGGCGATACCCGCTAGATCGCGCGGGTTTTCATATGCCCAGACAAATGCACTTATGAGTGCATTGACATCTTTTTGCGGCAGTACCAGACTATTGACCTTATCTTTAAAAAACAGTTCCGTCGCTATGTTTAAACCTACGACCGTTGGAACTTCACATGCCAGGCTTTGATAGGTTTTACCGGTGATAACATGTTGGGCTTGCTGCGTGCCCCCAAATGGTCCACCAAGGCACAGGCCAGATTCCCGCATGATTTTTGGCAGCTCATCGAATGGAACCCATGAGCGATATTCAATCCGGGCACCCCGGGCCACTGAGTTCGCCACTGCTTGCTCCATTGGTTTTTTACCACCGACGAGTAAGAATTGAAAACGCCGATCCCCAGCCAACCGCTCGGCTGCTTCTAGTACAAAATCGATTCCATGTAGCGGTTGCATCCCAGTCGTGTAGTAAAAAATCTGAAATGGCTCAACTTTTTTAGTCTTGTCGCTTGGTTTAAACAATTTCTCATCTGTTCCAACAGGTATAGGCAAGTAGCGACTAAGGTTTATCTCGGATACACGCGCACTCAACTCAGCATGCGCCTGAGTATCGGCTAAAATTATCTTACATCGTCGCAAGCAAAAATTATAAAGTGGTCCACCAAGCTTTGCTAGGGAGTGTTTCACTACCGTACCGACCGACTTTTTGTGTTTTTCGGCACGAGCATAGGCACTTGGCACGATAAACTCATCGAACCAGACGGGCGTTCGACCTGCGATTAGAAGGGCAATCGGCAAAATCTCTTGCCCCCGAAAAGTAATGAGGAACGCAGCTGGTTTCTGTTGCCATTTGACCCGTAGCATCTGCCAAAAAACCTGCGGATAGCGCAGAAACCCCTTACTTTTATTTTTGATAATAATCGGTGTTACGCCCGGTTGTGCCGCTACGGCTGCTCGCAAACTGCGCGCCCGTACATAATCAGCGTCGTGATAACATGTTACAACTGCTATTTTCATACGCTCACTGTATCATCTAATACTTACGAGCCAAAATCAGACGTTATGTGTGATGGCAATCTCATACAACTCCTTTCTAGCCCACCGAAGTAAAAGCTGTTTGATGATATACTACATACCGACATATGACTAAAAAATATCATCGCCAACGCACCCGCTTGGGCAGGTACTTCCAGATTGCAGGGAACTTTCTCGACTCAAAAACATTTTTTTACCTTGTGCTCGGCATCTTTGTTGCTCAAGCACTCTGGATTGCATTGTCTGGCGCTTACTCGATGGCATATGATGAATTTTTCCATCTCGGTATCATCCAAGAGTATGCCAAGGGGCTGACGCCATTTATAGATCAGCCAGCTGGACCAGCTGAGCTTGGATCACTCGCCCGTGACCCATCATTCTTGTACTACTATCTTATGAGCTTTCCGTACCGTATCATTTCGTCTATCTGGCATACGCTCATGCCGCAAGTTATCGCGCTGAGGCTAATCAACATCGCTCTCTTTGTCTGGGGGCTCGTTCTCTACCGCAAGCTACTCCTCCGTACCGGACTTTCCCGCCGCGTAGTGCACATAATATTGTTCTTTTTCACTCTCGTGCCAACGGTGGTCATGATGGCCGCACAACTAACGTATGACAATTTAAAGTTTCTCATGGCAGGTGCAGCGCTACTCATTGCTACCAATCTAGTAATCGCTCTGCGAGAACGCAAAACTGTCACGCTGACACATATTTTATTGCTTATCACCATCCTGATGGCGGGAAGTATCGTCAAATATGCTTTCCTGCCACTCGCTTTGGCCATAGGTGGGTATGTGTTCATTTGGTTTATCATCGCTTTCCTTCGCAAACAGCTCAATTGGCGTGACATGGTCACCGAGTTTAAGGCGAATATATCACGTCCAAAAAGTTTGGCGGTACTATTTGCGTTCCTATTCGTTGGATTACTTTTTGCGCAGCGCATCGGCGGCAATATCATAATCTACCACACACCGGTGCCTGACTGCGGTGTAGTGCTGAGCGTTGAAGCATGCAAGGCAAACGCGCCGTATGGTCGTAATGAAGAGTATAAACAGAGAAATTACCCTGCATCGGTGACACACGAAACCAAACAAAAATACCCCAAATACTGGTATAAAAAAATGCTGCAAGAAGCATTCTTTGTAGTCGGGCCACGCCAATTTGATTACCCTATAGGTGAACCGTTGCAAACCGCCTATAGGGCAGGGAAGATTATCCTACCCATTTTATCTCTGATAATTCTCTTAGGTGCGGTATGGCTGTGGCGCAGCAGTCCAATCTGGCAACTGTTCGCCATAACCGCCATCTTTTATACCGGCGTGCTGTTTTATCGTAACTACACTGATTATGTACAACTCGGCGTACCGGCTGCTATCCACGCTCGATATATCATCTGCATCGTACCGCTTATTGCAGCCATGGCGGCAGCCGTGGTGGTTAGGTACGTTCGTGGTTGGGGGCGATACATCGTCTATGGTGTCGTCACTGTGCTGCTCGGTATGATAATTATGGGCGGAGGGTGGCTGCCATTTGTCATTCGCTCTGCAGACAACTGGATGTGGCCACATGCCATGCAAACCAATAACACAGTCCGGTCCGTTCTTTGGCATATCACACCCAAAGATACGCCGATTTTTGACGAACGACTGTAAGCACAAACCTTCGCATAGCCGACAGGGAAGGGTATACTGTAAATCGTGAACGTACTCGATGTCATCGTTGTTATCGCACTCATAAGTTCTATTCTTCGTGGACAGCAAATTGGTCTGGTTAGGCAGCTCGGCTCTACGGTAGGATTCATCACTGGACTCGTCATGAGTGTGCCCCTTGGCCAGTGGATTGCATCTTTTACTAGTGATGCATCACTCAAAATGCTACTCAGCACACTAACGCTTATAGTGTTGAGTTTTGGCATGATGATGCTAGGTGAATTTGTTGGGCTCCGACTTAAAACACATATGACCGTCGGTAAGCTCGTCGATCATATAGATAACGTAGTTGGGTCGGTCATGGCTTTTGCTACATTTATTGTTGGATTGTGGTTAGCGACAGCCTTCATATCACTGCTGCCACCGAGTACAATTCAAATTTTGGCACGGCAATCATACACTTTTAATCTTATCGACCGTAATTTACCACCGGCTTCTCAGGCGCTGGCGAGCTTAAACCATCTCATCAACCCTAACGATACACCACTTGTTTTCAGTGGCCGCGAGCCTTCTCCAGACGCCAACCGCACGATGCCCCCACTGAGTGACTATACGAGTATCATTGACAAGGTTTCGCCATCTGTTGTGCGCGTCCAAGGACTCGGTTGTGGCGGCGTCGTCAATGGCAGCGGTTGGGTGTTAACAAAAAATCGTGTCGTTACCAACGCCCATGTTGTAGCAGGCGTCACCAACCCCAAAGTCTATGACGCCAACGGTACGCACGATGCCCGAGTTGTGCTTTTTGATGCAAAGTACGACATTGCGGTTCTGGTGGTAGATGGTTTATCGGGAAAGCCCTTACCGCTGAGTACACCGCCTCTTGAGATAGATGCTGCGGCTATAATAATTGGTTACCCGGGCGGCGGTGAACTCAAAGCGCAAACTGCCATTATTCTCGATCGCATTAATGCACTTGGGCGTGATATTTACGGACAATCCAAAACTATACGCAATGTATATGTCATGCAGACGGCTGTCATACCTGGTAATTCTGGCGGGCCTATTCTTGACAAACAGGGAAGAGTGGTTGGCGTTGTCTTTGGTACTTCTACATCGTACAATAATGTAGGTTACGGTTTGAGTTTGCCACAAATCATCGATGAGCTAAATGCCGCTAAATCAGCGACCCGAAGCATATCAACAGGTGCTTGTAGTACAGAATAATCACTCAAGCATTTTGCATAAACTTTATTCACTTACAATATTCCAAGGAGTTCTATGAAATCTACAAAACCAGATGTTAAAAAGAAGCCAACTAATTTTGAGCGCCTCACAGCTTGGGTGCTTACGGTCACTGGCGCTGGTGGTCTATTTGCATCACTGATGCTAAGTATAGAAGAGTTCCATTACATCAAAAACCCGACCCAACAACTAGCTTGCGACCTCAACCCACTCATCGGATGTGGCAGTATCCTCGACACATGGCAGGGCCACGTTTTCTTTGGTATCCCCAATCAGTTCCTTGGGCTACCAGCCTTTGCTGTCATCACAACTCTTGGAGTGCTACTACTTTCAGGCGTTAAGCTCCCACGCTGGATCTGGCAAGGGCTGCAAGTAGGCATGCTCGGTGGCATACTATTCATTTCGTGGTTCTTCGCCCAAAGTTTATTTGTGCTTAGACACCTCTGTCCTTACTGCATGCTGACTTGGACTGTTATCTTGACGGCTGCTTGGTACACGACGGTTTATAACATCAAGACGGGGAACGTTACGTTGCCAAAATCTCTCAAAAAACCAGGCGATTTCGCCGTTCGTCATCACGTCGACATACTTGTCGCCATGTTCCTCATCATCATAGCCAGCATTTTCCTGAGATTTTGGGATTTCTTCACCCAAGGCCTTTAACATCTATTTCAGGTAATTTTTTTCGACGTGAGCTTGGTTGATGCCGTTCACGATATTCGTAAATCCCATCTGTTTGAGGTAGTGCGCACTAGCATTAGACCGTGCGCCTGTACGGCAGTAGAGCACTAACTGCGTGTCTTTAGGAATCCCAGCCAGCATCTTGGCGCCCGCCATGAGCGCAACCGGCGGTAGGTTCAACGCACCTGTCACATGCCCCATGGCGTATTCGTGTGGTTCTCGGACATCGATAATCATTGTTTGCATAGTAGTTTCTCCATTTCAATGATACCACTTGCAATCAAACTTCATGTACTATACTATATGAATATGTATTCATGTAGTTGTTGCGCCAACCTTTCCGCTACTGCGACCGACATCGCAGAACTTTCAGCTACACTCAAACTAGTTGCCGAGCCAAATCGCTTGCGTATTTTGTGCTTACTCGCCGACGAAAGCGAGCATTGTGTCTGCGAATTCAATGATCATATGCCAACCATATCGCAGAGCCTACTGTCGCACCATCTTGCCGACCTCCGTAAGGCCGCGCTCATCGAGGGCGAGAAAAAGGGTCTTCGAGTCTATTACCGCCTAACCGACGAGGGCAAGCGAGTGCTGCAAATAGTCTTGAGTTTAAAGCACAAAGAAGGTGAGAAAACACCATGCGTATCGAAGTAATTGGCTCTGGATGTGCTACGTGTAAACAGCTCTACGCATTGACACAACGCGCCGCTGAACGGATTGGTACAGAAACTACCGTTGAGTATGTCGTCGGACAAGAAGGCATGCAGCGCATTATGGAGCTCGGACTTGTCCGCGCACCAGCCATCACTGTCAACGGGGCTGTTGCGATTGTAGGCTTCGAGCCGAGCATAGAAGTTATAAAAGACCGCATCCTCGCTGTGGCAGAGTACTAAAATGGATATATTTGCCCCATCCCAGTGGGTTGCCGACCGGTTTACCTACGGATTGCTTTCACTTGATAAGGGCAACCACCTGACCGAAGCTAGTAATCATTTTATTTATGATAGTCTCAAAATTATCGCGCTTCTGCTGATAATCAATTACATCATGGCTATCGTACGCCACTTTTTGCCAATTGAACGAATCCGTAATTTCCTGGCAAGCCGCCAATGGTACGGCTTCGATTATTTTCTGGCAGCCGGGCTAGGTCTCGTCACCCCGTTTTGCTCATGTTCATCAATCCCGCTCTTTGTCGGTTTTCTTGGTGCGGGCATACCACTCGGCGTCACACTGACTTTTCTTATCGCTTCACCACTATTGAGTGAAACCGCCATAGTTATGCTCGGTGGCATTTTTGGCTTAAAAGTAATGGTCATTTATATCGTTGCTGGCATGGTAGTGAGTATGCTTGGTGGGTTCTTGCTACGCCGAGTCGATACGGCTAAACACATTAATGCTGACATCCTTAATCTAACAAAACACGTCAAGACGACAACAAATCCAATTTCTACGTATCAGTCAAAGCTATGGTTGGATTGGTGGCATGAAGGCTGGTCTATCTCTAAAAAGCTTATCCCGTATGTGCTCATCGGAGTTGCCGTCGGTGCCGCAATCCATAACATCGTACCCGCAGGTTACCTAGAAACCATCCTTGACAGTGGCTCATGGTGGTCCGTACCTCTGGCTGCGGTTTTGTCTGTGCCCATCTACGCAAACGCTGTTGGTGTAGTGCCCATCGTAGAGGCATTGGTCGCAAAAGGGGTTGCAATTGGAACGGCTATGGTTGTTCTCATGGCGACCATCGGGTTATCGTTTCCCGAGGCATTAATACTTAAAAAAATCATGAGCGCCAAATTGCTCGCTTGGTTTTTCGGTACTGTCACCCTCGGCATAATCGCCATCGGCTACCTGATAAACTTTCTCATTTAACACCAAACCATACCCAAAAAACCGCGGTCTCATAGACATAAATCGTTAAATAGATTGTACACCTGCGTAATCTATTTAATGGTTAAAGATAGAACGGGAGATACAAAGGAATCGTGGACAGTGGTGGAGCTTCGTGGAATTGAGCGGTGGTGGTACAATACTGCTTAAGTTAATAAGTGCAATTATGCCACCAGAAGATAAAAAAATCCGATCAAGACTAGACCCCGATATGCTGCTCGAACGAGGTGCCGAGCTACCTGCACGAGCGCTAGAAAGTAGCGTGAAAGTGGGTACCCGAATGGTCGATGGGACAATGCTGGCTGGCACCAAAATGCTCGCGGCCGTCCCCGAACAGCTCACACCGGTATATGCAACAACCAAGGCTAAGCAATTTTGGCACACGCTAGGCCCCGGCCTAACCACTGGTGCGAGCGATGACGACCCCTCGGGTATCGCCACCTACAGTCAAGCTGGTGCCCGCTACGGCTTTAGCTACCTTTGGCTCAGTTTATGGACGTTCCCACTCATGAGCACTGTGCAGGAAATGTGCGCCCGCATCGGCCTCGTGACGGGTAGGGGACTCGCCGGCAACATTCGACGCCACTACTCTCGCCGCGCCCTTCGTGTTGCTACGTTGTTACTTTTTGCTACCAACACCTTCAACATCGGTGCCAACTTAGGTGCAATGGCCAAGGCTGCCCAACTTCTCGACCCGGGGCTCAAGTTTTGGTGGCTGGTCGTCGGCTTCGCCCTCATTAGTCTGCTCATGCAAGTCTTTACGCCCTACGCCAAGTACGCCAAATGGCTCAAATGGCTTGCGCTTGTGCTCCTCAGTTACATTGTGTCGGCCGCATTGGCGCATATCGATTGGAGCAGTGCACTGCACAACTCACTTATTCCGAATATTGAGTTCAGCCGAGAGAGTTTACTTATCGTCTGTGCTATCTTAGGCACCACCATCTCGCCGTATCTGTTCTTTTGGCAGACTTCGCAAGAAGTCGAGGAAGAAATCGCAGCCGGTAAAACAACTCAGCGGGCACGTAGCGCTGCTACCGAACCAAGCGCAATTAAAAGAATGCGCATTGATGTCTGGAGCGGCATGCTGCTGAGCAATGTCGTCATGTTTTTCATCATCGCTGCCTGTGGTGGCATACTCTTCCCGAATGGCATAACAGAGATTACAAGCGCCGCGCAAGCCGCCGAGGCACTGCGCCCATTTGCGGGAGAGGCAACGTATTTCCTCTTTGCGATTGGCATAATCGGCACTGGGCTCCTCTCGATACCGGTTCTAGCCGGTAGCAGTAGCTATGCTATAGCCGAGAGCCTCAATTGGCACAGCGGCCTGAACAGAAACCTAAACCAAGCTTACTCTTTTTACGGTGTAATCATTATCTCCATGCTCGTAGGGCTTGGGCTCAACTTTGTCGGGCTCGACCCCATTAAAGCGCTCATCTATGCTGCCGTTGGCAATGGCATTGTCGCGCCACTGATACTCTTTTTCATCGTCAAAATCAGCAGCAACAAGCAAGTCATGGGTCGTTGGGTCAACAAACCTATCACAACGGTGATTGGTTGGGCAACAACACTCCTCATGACAGTCGCTGGCATATCTGCCATCTGGTCACTGTTCTAGTAATTTATACTAATTAGGTACTCTGTAAAAATAGCGAACTACTACTGGTGGCGGAGGGCTTCGATGGGGTCTTTGGCGGCAGCCTTGGCGGCGGGGTAAGTGCCAAATAGTACACCACTAGCAATCGCGACGAGTGGAACAATAGCGACAACTGGCCAAACCGGCACAGGCTGAAGCGTTGTATAAAGTCGCATGAGCCCAATCACGATTAGTGCAAGTATGACCCCAATTACGGCACCAATGACACTGAGTACGAGTGCCTCAGTGACGAATTGTCGTAAGATCTGCTGATTGGTCGCACCGATAGCTTTACGCAGTCCAACCTCTTGGGTACGTTCAGTTACACTCACCAACATAACATTCATAATGCCAATGCCGCCAACCACAAAAGCAATTACCGCGACACCAATAGTCATGAGCGTAAGAAGTTGCAACGTATCGTCTGATGCATTATGCACTGTTTCGACCGATTCAACCGCTGTGTCATGTGTGCCGCCGTGGGAAGCGACGAGCCGAGCATCAAGCGCTTTTGCTACTGTACCGACCGACACACCTGTTTTGACTTTTGCTAAAATCTGGTAAGTTTCGGGGTCGGTACCGAGCAGACTACGTGCACTGGTGTACGGGATAAAGACGGCTTCGTTGTAGTCTGCCTCAACCGAAAGGGGTGGTGCAGCAAAACGCTTGAAAACTCCAGCTACCATAAACTTCTCTCCGCGGTACGTAAAGCTTTGACCTAATGGCACATTGTCTTCAAACAATTTCTGGGCGATGCTCGGACCAAGTACTGCTGTGCGGCTGTCGGGTTCAGCGTCAAAAAAACCACCATACTCGATTGGGTGTTTCGCCACAGTAAAGAAATCTGGTGTCGTGGCTACAATGAGCGGATCGTCGACAACGCGATCGGCCTGGACTGCTCCGATGACTGTACCTAAGGGCACAGTCTGAATAATGTCAGCCGTGCCTCGCACCGTGTCAATATCTTTACTAGACAGTGAACGCGCACCACCAACAATCATACCTCCCACAGAAGGTGTGTGTCGGTTCGGGCTCGACCGTACAACGAGAACATCACGCCCAAAGCGTGCGGTCTGGCCACTGACTTGCTGCTTTACACCTTCACCAATACTGACGACTATAATGACCGCAGCAACCCCGATAATAATGCCAATCATCGTCAAGAAACTACGACCTTTGTTAGTTCCTAGACTATGGAGTGCGAGCCGGATGTTTCCTTTGCGAAGCGTGGTCATGGGTTCAACCCCCGTTCGGAAGTTGTTTTACGTGGACGTGTCGACTTACGACGTTTGGCTTTTGGCTTCTCATCAGTAGCATTGTCGAGGTCACGTGCTTTCATGAGTGCCGAGATGCCGGCGATGGCGCTATCTTCGTCACTTTCTTCGGGCCCATATGTTGCCGTACGAGCGTGGCGACCAACGACACCAAGCGGTTTGCGTTCATCATGTACGATCTGACCATCTTGCATGTAGACGACCCTCGTCGCATAGCGGGTTAGCTCTGGATTGTGTGTCACGAAAATGATGGTATTGCCAGCGGCATGAATCTCGGCGAGAAGTTCCATGACGACTCGAGAGCTTTCGGTATCGAGATTGCCGGTTGGTTCATCGGCAATGATAATCTCAGGGTCGTTCACCAGTGCCCGAGCGATGGCAACACACTGCGTCTGTCCACCCGAAAGCTGGCGAGGGTAGTAGTAGCTACGGTCATGCAAACCAACGCGCTCCAACATGTCACGAGCGCGTGTGTTGCGCTTGCCAGTCGACAGACCGCGGTAGAGCAGGGGCAATGCAACATTATCTAATGCGGTAAGGCGAGGTAAAAGGTTAAATGACTGGAAAATGAAGCCGATTTTATCGCGGCGAATCTTGGCACGCTGAGCGTGACGTAACCGCTCAGCACGACGACCATTGATGGTGTACTGACCATGCGTTGGGTGATCGAGTAACCCAATGACATTCATAAGTGTACTCTTGCCACAACCACTTGGACCCATCACCGCCACGCACTCTCCTTGCTCAATAGAAAGGTCGACTTCCTCGAGCGCTACACTGGTAGCGTCGCCGAAGCCGTACAGCTTGCTGACGTCTTTAAGTTCGATTAAGGCCATTCGTGTATACAGTGTACCGTCAGAGGTGGCTAGCCGCAACAGCATAATGGCGCTTTGGTAACGTATTTTTCGCAACAGAGCATCACAAACCAAACATAAGTGATGCTACAATACTATGCGTAGCGCACAGGCCCTACGGAGGGGTCGCCTAGTGGCCTATGGCGCCGCCTTGGAAAGGCGGTTTACTCGCAAGGGTATCGAGGGTTCGAATCCCTCTCCCTCCGCCAAGCTAAAGGCTTCGCCGAAAGGTGGAGCTTTTAGCTTGGTTGAAGGCGATGGGGATTCGAACGCCAGTGCCAGTGGCACTGGCCGACCCGAAGCCGATCGACCTTGGGAGATCGGTTGGTCTAACTAGCACATTTTGTGCAAAGTGACCAAGGCGAATCCCTCTCCCTCCGCCAAGCTAAAGTATCTGCAATTAGGTAGGCTTTTATGCAGAAAATGGGTGGCTTGTCCTAAAGCACGACTGACAACTTTTCAGTTTACCGATGAGCATCATCTGAAATATCCATGACTACCCATGGGGTTACTGTGTTACGACCCTGAAATAACTTTATTCCTCCATACCCTAAGGCTGATAGAAAATCCTTTGACCTCTGTTCGGCGAAAGGCCCATTCACGAAACCATGATCAACGTCAAAAGAACGATCGGGACACGGCGAACTTGGTCTATATACTTCTCCCATAAATCCCCCCTTCTTTAATGGTTGAATGATAATCATACCAATCACCTCAGACTTCGCTGTAACATACTTAACTGCAATAGATTTAAATGTACGATGCATTTTAAGAAGATGGGTATCATCAAAGAAACTGGTACAATAAAAGAATAATGCTTATGGCGACTTTTTTCAGATGGTGGTACGGTGTGGGCTGGCAGAAAACTGCCACAAGCGTACTGCGCAAAATTGCCGGTGTTGGTCGGGCGTTTTCGGTCAGCAGACTACTCCGTACGCTGTTTGCCCCATGGCGGCGCGTGGTAACCACTCCTGGCGCCAGCTTCAACGAACACCTTAACGCTTGGTTCGATAACTTCGTTGGTCGTTTTGTGGGCTTTTTTGTTCGTTTTACTGTGTTATTTGCGGCGAGTGTAGTTATGGTGCTGACAGCTTGTCTGGGAATAGTTACGGTAGTTATATGGCCCGTGCTTCCACCCCTAGTTATCGCTTTGTTTATATGGGGGGTCATCTCATGAGTCAAATAGACGCCCAGTCAGCCCCCGTCGAATCAGTCAATCTTTACAGTGTACGCGCCCGCAAGGCTCGTTTAGCCCAAAAACTCACCAAGTCCGGCCAACGATTTCTTCTGACTTTGTGCCTACTACTTCTTGTTGCGGCACTTATCGCCGCTGCGGTGGACATATCTCACATACCTGGACTAGTTGGAGGTGTTGGGCTTCTTGGTTTACTCTATGCGATTTGGTGGAAGGGCGATTTGCATCCACTGACTGTTTCCAAAGACGCATTATCGTTGGACGATAGGTTAACAAGGAGTGTTCTCGCACGACTTGACCCCAACTCACAACTCACCCCACGCAGCGTTTGGCGAATGCTCGAACCGCAGTGGCAAAGTAAATTTATCTTGAACCATTTTCTTTTGCCGAGCGATTATGTCGAAAGCATGCTTGACGACGACGCGACGAACATGCAGACCGTCTGGCAAAAAGCTCTATCGCTTGCCGACTCTCAGCAGAGCCAAAGTGTCGAGGTTGGTCATGTCGTTGGTGGACTCTTGCTTACCTCTGAAAAGCTTAAAAATGTTTTTATCCAGGCACGGTTGCAACCAAGTGACATCGAAGCCGCTATTGCGTGGCTCACCCGTAGTATTAGCATGCTGAGCGAAGATAAACCAGATTACGGTGGTATCGGACGCGACTGGACTAACGGGTACACGCCAACGCTCGATAGCCTTGGTTACAATGTCAGTCTCGACATCGAACGCAATGGCGCCCATTACGGCTGGTTAAGTCAGTCTGAAGGTGTCAAAGCGATGCATGGTGCTTTTTCACAAGGTGCCTCTGCTATCGCGCTCGTTGGCGAGACGGGCATCGGCAAAACGAGCCATGTCTACGCCCTCGCGCAGTTACTTTTACAAAGCAGTACTGACACCGCCATTGAACATCGCCAGATTATAAGTCTGAACGCGGCGAATATCATCGCCACGACCAGTCAACCCGGTCATCTTGAACGCATCATGAACCGTCTGCTCGGCGAAGCAGCCAATGCCGGCCATATTACGCTGTTTCTCGACGATGCGCAGTTGTTTTTCTCAAATGCGCCAGGCGCTTTTGACGCCGTGCGACTACTGCAGCCTTTTGTGCAGTCGCGTGCCGTGCAACTAGTTTTGGCATTTACGCCGCACGATTATCAAGCATTACGTGCACGCAATTCGAGTTTTGCCAGCCTACTCACACCGGTCATATTACGTGAGCCCGACGAGTCAACGGTCATGCGTATCCTCGAAGACACCACGCTCAGTCTCGAGCATCGACATAATGTGCTTATCGCCTATGAAGCGCTCCGTGAAGCGTACCGATTGAGTGGGCGCTATGACCAAGACGTGGCCTATCCGGGAAGGGCAATCAACTTACTCGAGCAATCGCTCGCCCACGCCGAAGACAAGATAATCACGGCCAAGTCAGTCCAGCGTGCCATCGAGCAAAGTCGAGGTGTCACCGTCGCCCATGCTGACAAGGATGAGTCAGACACGCTCCTAAACCTTGAAGCTAAGATCCATGAACGTATGATTAACCAAACTCGCGCGGTCAGTGTCGTCTCGAACGCCCTTCGACGCGCGAGGGCAGGGGTAGCTAACCCCAGACGGCCAATCGGTAGCTTCCTCTTTTTGGGACCAACAGGTGTTGGTAAGACCGAACTCGCCAAGGCAATATCGGCAACTTATTTTGGAGCCGAAGCGCACATGACACGACTCGATATGAGTGAATACCAGCGAGCAGATGATGTTGCACGGCTCCTTAGTGACGGCAGTGAAGACAGTGCCAGCCTCATTATGTCCATCCGGCAGCAACCGTTCGGTGTCGTATTGCTCGATGAGCTTGAGAAAGCACATGTCAACATTCTAAATTTGCTGCTGCAACTACTCGACGAAGGTCAGCTGACCGACACAACTGGCCGCGTCGCATCATTTAAAGACTGTATCATCATCGCCACAAGCAATGCCGGCGCCGACACCATTCGCGAGCGTATCGCCCGAGGTGAAGCGCTCGAAACATTCGAGGACACGCTCGTTAACCAGCTGATCGACAGTGGGCAATTCAAACCAGAGCTCCTCAACCGCTTTGATGACATCGTGTTGTTCCGCCCGCTCAACACGTCTGAGCTATCACAGGTTGTCGGCCTCATGGTTGCCGAAGTGAACCGCACACTTGCCCCACAAAATATTTCTATCGAGCTCACCGAGGCAGCAACCGCGAAAATCGTCGAGACAGGCTATGACCCACGTCTCGGTGCCCGACCGATGCGCCGAACTTTGCAACGAGCCGTCGAAAACAGTGTTGCACAGAAAATCCTCCGCGGCGAAGCTCGTCCCGGCGACCATCTCACGCTCGACGTACCTGATTTAGCACCATAATAGATAAACGATTTTCGATTATAGATTACCGATTATCGGGTTGGAATCTAGATTCTGGATTTTAGAATCTTGAATGTTTAAACGCAGTAGATTATCGATTATTGATTATCGATTTACGAATGGGCCCCGTAGCTTTGTCGCTACGCGACTTTAATAACTAGATTCCGGATCAAGTCCGGAATGACAGTGCCGGGTTTTTGCAGCTCATGGCACTCTGGAGGCGTCCTGGCTGAGATGTTGTTGTCTGTTACAACATAAGGACACATGCGTAGTCTGAGCAAAGCGAAGCTTAGTGTGTGGCCGTTGTAAGCGACAACAACAGATCACCAAGAGGGTGGAAGCGTGCCGAGTTTTTTGCCCAGCTTTTTGTCGGTACAAAAAGGTGGCCGACTGCAGTTCGGGAACTGCTACGAAAAAGACTTAGAAGAGATTCTTCAGCTTCATTTTGTTACGCTCAGAATGACAGATGGGAGCTAAGATTAGCTGAGTGCTTTTTGAAGCCTAGGTAAATCTAAAATACTAATGTGGTGATCTGTCTGACCAATTAAGCCTTCATCAACAAGTAATCCCAAAGCCCTGCTAGCCATCTCCCGGTTCATATTGATAGAATCAGCCAAGTCTTGGTGTGTAATGGGCGCATTGATTGTGACCTCTTTGTCGTTTTTCTCACCAAAACGTTGCGCAAGATTCAAAATCTCAGATATGATTCGCCCACGCGCTGACCGAAACTCTAAAGTTTGTATCCTCTGAGTGTAGACGGCGATCACTTCGACTGCTTGTTTTAAGATTTCCTGAGACAACCAAGCATCGTGCCCCATAGCTATACGAAGATTGTCTTTTGAAACTCTCAGAACTGTCACGTCGGCGATAGCTTCATAGGATAGCCCAGTGACATGCGCACCGTCCAATGCCCAGGGTAACGGTATAAATTCGCCGACTTGATGGATAAACAACAAGTTGTTATGGCCAGCCTGAGACACGGAGTACGCCTTAACAAAACCTGATTTTATTAGGTACACACCTTTAGGTTCGTCAAAATCATTAATGACAGTTTCTCCGTCTGTAAACTGCATGAGTTTTCCGTCGCTAAAGTGCGCAATGATACTTCTATCTGTCGTCTGAGCGTTCGGCATACCAGCCTGTGGGTCTGTCATCATACACTTAATTATACTCTTATATATTTTTCGTTACGTGATGTAGCGCACAAAACATTTACTGGCATTACAGAGTTGTGACCTTATATCTGTTTTCATGCATAGATTCGCCGTCGACTACATCAAACCTTAACTCAGAGCACCTACAGAGCCCGTCTCTGTATTATCGAGTGAACTACGTTTGATTTTGTACTAAATGACCGGTGATGTAACACACATACTATTGTGCAAAAGTGAGCTAAGCTAGTGATTGTAAGCTATCGTTTCATTCACAGCACTAAAAAGGGAAGGGGTGCTACGGAGAATGCTAGGCTTTGTTTTGTAAGCTAATTAAGGAGGGCAATATGTCACGAACATATTCAGAGCTAACAAACAAACTCCAAAAGCACCCAAAAGTACATTTTCAACAATACCTTTCTGCAAATAACGAACCGTGCGAACGTACAGCAAGCGCCTCGTCTGCAGATCTTGAGCTAGAGTTGTTTGAAAACAGCGAATCTATGCGACAAGACTTCCGCTATCTGGCACACAGTAAGAGAACCAGATTCGCCTAGTTAGAGAAAGAGAAAGCCTCCGTCAAGGGAGGCTTTCTACGTAAGTATTTATAACGAATACTGACTAACCTATAGTCGTACCAACAGATTGGCCTTCGACGAGACGGGCGAGATTGCCTGGCTGCATCGCATCAAACACGACAAGTGGTTGCTTTTGCTCAAGTGCAAGACCGAGTGCCGCTTTGTCCATCACCATAACATCAACATTGCCTACAGCATCAGCATAGCTCATATGTTCAAGTCGGGTGGCGTCTGGGTACTTTACAGGATCGCGATCATAGACACCATCGACCTTAGAGGCTTTAATCACCACTTCACAGTCAAGCTCAAGTCCGAAACTGACAGCAGCGGTGTCGTGCGTAAAGTATGGCCTCGCCAACCCACCAGCGATGATGAGCACACGGCCACCCTGCAGGTGTTTTTCGGCTAAACGGTACGAGTATGGTTCGGCAAGTTGCTCGGCGTAAACGATACTGAGACAGCGTGTCGCCAAACCTTCGTGTTCAAAGATGTCGGTGAGAGCCATCGCATTGATAAGCCCACTCAACATTCCCATTTGGTCGCCAGTCACCCGGCGAATGCCATGACCAGCCACCTCGGCACCTCGCACCATGTTCCCACCGCCGACAACGATGGCAATCTGCACACCCGTATCAACGACTTGTTTAATCTCTTGTGCCAAATACTTGGCTATTTTGGGGTCGACGCCGAACTCATGTTCGCCGGCTAATTGTTCACCTGATAGTTTGAGAAGAATTCGTTTATATGTCATGCACCTAGCATACCAGTTCTATTTTCTCTGCGATAGGGCAACAGCACAATGTCCGTTGCTTACACTTAAATCTTTCGTAGCAGAGGTGCAGTGCAGGGATGTTTCGAGTAAATGACTTTCGCCGCAATCAAAGCAGCCCGCGTTCCTGAGAACGGGGCTGCTCGTGCTTTTGAGTTTAGACGTGTATGTAATGTCTATTTGTGACGTTTAACTCCTAAAGTTCTACCTCGACATCACCGACTTCGAGATTAGTCTCGCTAGTAACGGTAGATGTGTTGTTTGAGTCTTCGGTCTTGTTTTCGGTATTGTACGAGTCCTCAACCTTATTTTCAGTCTCTGAATTGTATGAGTCTTCAATCTTGGTTTCAGTCTCAGTTTTAGTCTCAGTGTTGTATGAGTCCTCTATCTTGGTCTCGGTCTTCGTCTCAGTCGTATTGTACGAATCGTTGATGATCTCAGTCTCAGTCTTCGTGTTGTACGAATCCTTGTTGAAGCTGTCATCAGTTGCGATGAGCGATGACGTCGAATCGTTACTGACGCCAACCGTCACGTTCTTTGAATCTTCGATCTTTAGATCGGTTGACGTTGTGTTATTTGAGCCAACGACATTGTTGCTATTGGTATTGGCAACACTTGAGCTATTGTAGATCATCGATGTGTAAGAATTATATGTGTGGAACATCGATGCGAGCTTATCGACAGGTGAAGCAGGTTTTGAAGCAAGTTTACTGCCTCCGCCTCCACCACCACTGCCACTTCCACCGCCCCATGACATTGCCTGTGAGCCCCAACCTGAACCGCCGCCAGAGCTTTCGCCCATAACTGCACCACCCGTAGACACAGACGCTTCAGAGCATTGTGTTGTACCGTTGGCAGCTGTTTTGGTGCTTGACGCGCTCGCTTGATAGCCTTGGTTAAATGCGTCGGCAAGGCTAACTTGTGCGGATGAAGATTGATCTGCTGCGGATGCACTTGGTTGAGCTCCTGCTGCAAAGGCAAACGGTAACGCCATCATCATACCCACAAAAGTAGAAACCACTGTTTGAATCGAGATATATTTTTTTTCGACAGTTAGTGTGCGTTCCATATACAATCTCCCAAAATCTCTAGCCACTCAATTGTGACTGTTAAGTGATAACTCCAAGAAAGGAAACGCTTCCAAACAATACTTTACGCACCGTCAACACTATTTGCTACGAAAATATTATCAAAAACCTTGTGTATTATTTCACGCAAACACCTGTTACGGTTATGCCTACAAAACCTCAATCCAGCTGAATCTCAGCAAAGGCTGCTTCGCCAATCATTTCCCGCAGCGCCTGTCTGTGTATGACAAACCGACGTAGTGAGTAATGCACGACACCTTTTTTCTTGAGTTTACCGAGCTCGGTCGAAACCGTTTCACGTGTTAACCCGGTCAGGCCGGCAAGTGTGGCATGCCGGAGTTTCATGCTCAGCCAAAATTCACCTGGTTTTTTCTCGACACTATGACGAATCATGAGGTAATAGAGCATCATGAGGAGTTTGTCGACGGCGTGAGACTGCTCGAGCGCCGAAACTTGTACCATAAGACCGGTGTAGTTTTTGACCATATAGTCGAACAGCTTTGTTCGTACATCAGGGTTTTTGTCGAGCATTTCCATAAAATCTTCGCGGAGCACGGTTGCTATCTCTGTGTCTTCAGTCGTCTCGTAGTAATACATCGTGTTGGCAGTGTGGCCAAACGCCCAACATTCGGGAAAGATGTCACCGGCCGTTTTAAAGCCCGCAATATGCTCATCGCCGGAACTATTCAACCTATAGACTTTGACGCAGCCTGACCGCACGATATGCACTTCCTGAGGCACCTCACCTTGACAGAGCAGTACGGTGTGCTTCCGTACGTGATGTGCAATAGCCGTATGAGATAATAGCGCCAAGATTTTGTCCATTACAATTATAATACCACCGTATTTTAATAGCGCAAGCAATTTGCCCATGCAATTAGTCTCATCGCAACCACACCCCAGCAAAAACTTAAATTGAAAGCGTTTGACACTTTTTGCTACAGATGGCACGCGGCAAATTACTGATAATAATTATAGAAATTGACGTCGTCAGTTTGCCATCACACCCATGCATCACCTATAATTAGTCTATGAAAGACATTGTTTCCTCTCTACTCCAAGCCCCCTCAGATTATCCCGACTACCCACTCGCGGAGCTACATGCGCATCTCGGTACTTCGATAGAACCGGCCGTACTCTGGCAAATAGCTCATAAGCTCGGCGTCAAGTTGCCCAAAAGCGAATACCGCGAATTCAAAGAGTACATCACGCTCGCCGCCGACCGTCCCATGGCGCTCAACGATTACTTCCGCAAAATCTATCACCCCATACTCGACAAACTCAGTAGCGGCACGCACGCTGTCGAGGCAGCCGTCTACAACACGATGAGCGGGGCATACCGCAACGGTATTGAGCTTATCGAGCTCCGCACTAACCCCATGAAGCACAATTTTAACGCTGAGGTCGACCTCGACCACCTTATCATGGCGATGCTGCGCGGCATGGAACAAGCCCTGCTCGAACACCCCAACTTGTCAGCCGGACTAATCTTTTGTATCGCCCGCGAATACGACGTTGCGCGCAACACCTCTATAATTGAGAAAGCTATCAAATACCGCAAACGTGGCGTCGTTGGCATCGATGTTGCTGGCCCAGCGGATCCCAATTTTAAGATGAAAGATTACGAAGCCGCCTTCAATCAAGCGCGCGCCGCCGGCCTTGGTGTAACCGTACACACCGGGGAAGTGCGAGAAACTGACGATTTTTGGGACGCATTACGCTATCTCAACCCAACTCGTATCGGCCATGGCATTTTGGCGGCCTATGACAAAAAGCTCATGCACGAGCTCGCCGCACGTGGTACCGTACTCGAAGTTTGCCCAATGTCGAACATCGTCACCAAGGCCGTGAGTGGTCTCGACGAGATGGGGCAGATAATCCGCACGCTCATCGAGAACGATGTCAAGTTTTGCATCAACACCGATTGGCCAGAAACCATCGAGGGCGGGCGACTGCGCCACCAGTACCAGCTACTGCGCTCGCACAACATCCTCAGCGAAGACGAACTCCGCATCTGTACTGACACGGCATTTGCTGCAAGCTACATCGAACGCCCCGGCCTCGAAGCATATTTGTAAGAGACGATTATCGATTGCCAATTATCGGTTTTGAATCTAGATTCTGGATTCTAGAATTTGGAATGCTTCATGGGAGATTCTTCGACTTCATTCCATTCCGCTCAGAATGATAAAGGGGCTAATTATTGATTAAAGATTTAGGATTTAGGATTTAGGAATAATCTCAGCCACCACCGCATAGTAATCTTGTCTATGTCACTTCGTGCCTTTTTTAATATATAGATTCCTGCCTGCGCAGGAATGACAAAGGGGGTTTGTAGCTAAATGGCATTCTGGAGGCGTCCTGGCTGAGCTGTTGTTGTCTGTTACAACTTCAGGACACATGCGTAGCGAAGTGGTAACGTAGCTTAGTGTGTGGCCGTTGTAATCAGAAACAACAGATCGCCAAGAGGGTGAAAGCGTGCCGAGTTTTTTATCTTACTTTTTGGCGAACCAAAAAGTAAGCCGCCGGTGGTGCGGGAACCACAGATTAAGGCGTTGGAATAATATAAGCCGCCTGCAGTTCGGGAACTGCAAATTATAGCCTGGTTAGTATCAAGAAGAAGTAGTGTCAGTTTCTTCAGTAATCGTCACCCAGTACGTCTTACCATCGTCAGCCACACATTGCACTGGCTTATACGTACCAACTAAAACACACCCATTAAAAGTTAACATGTTGCCATTACCCGCATCTAACTTCTTAACATAAAGTTCAGCTTTACTCGAGAAAACACCACTTCTTGTCACGCGTTTTTCGAGACGAGTCTGGTCGATAAACAACTCGTCCTCACTCACCCCATCAGCCACCCGCACCCGCGCCAACACATCGCGCGTACCACGCGCTGACGAAGCGGCCGAGTAGTTTACGACCGCCAAATAACTTAAAGACCCAACGAGTATCACGACTAGTAGCACAATGATCCGAACGATAAATCGCTGAGATACATAGTCACCACGAAAATCACGTGCTTTCATTAGACCATAGTATACTATGCCCATGCGTTTATACAGTTGGAATGTGAACGGCCTGCGGGCGGTGTTAAACAAGGGTGTTTTTCAGACGTTTGTCGCCGAACATGACCCCGACATTTTGTGTCTGCAAGAGACCAAAGCCCAACGTGGCCAGGTAGAGCTCGACATGCCCCAGTACACCGAGCACTTTTTTAGTGCGGTCAAAAAGGGTTACAGCGGCACAGCAATCTTCAGCAAAACTCCAGCCCTCCGTTACATCGACGGCTTCCCGGCAGAGATTATCGAGCAGTTCAATGTCACAGGTGACAGTTACGGCGATGCCAATGCCGAAGGTCGCGTCATCGCCGCCGAGTTCGCTGACTTTTGGGTCGTCACCGTCTACACGCCCAATAGCAAAGGCGACCTGAGCCGCCTCGAACTACGGCACAAACATTGGGATCAAGCCTTCCTCGCTTACATGATGCAACTAGAGAAATCTAAACCGGTGTTATTCTGCGGCGACCTCAATGTCGCCCACCGTGAAATCGACCTCGCCAACCCCAAGCAAAACATCGGCAAACACGGCTTTACCGACGAAGAACGGGCAGGGTTCCAGGCATTCGTTGACGCTGGCTTTGTCGACACCTTCCGGAGTGCCTTCCCAGACAAGACCGAGGCGTACAGTTGGTGGACGCACTGGGCAAACGCCCGTACTCGTAACCTTGGCTGGCGCATCGACTACTGGCTTGCGAGCAAGGGCATCGCAGATAAAGTCAAAAACCCACAGATTCACCCCGACGTACTTGGCTCTGACCACTGTCCAGTTAGTATCGAGCTGTAGCTCGTGCTAATTGACTTTTTTACATGTTAGTGCTAATATATAGTAATATGAGTGAAACTGTTCGCGAAACATACGATGAAGTTCTGAGGGCTATGGACACCGAAGCCATAGCGGCCGCACGTGTGGCACACCCATCAGAAGCGGTTATGGGGTTGCTCCTTGTCAATGACGCACGATCTACTAGTGGCGATCCAGTTTGGCGACCTACAGTCTTCTGGCCACTTACCGATACAAAGCTCGGCTCAGAATCAAGTAAAATAACGGTAAATTGCCCAGTTTTCAGTACTGACCTACGCGGTCAACTAGTCGAAACGGCAGCTGCTGAAGCACACTTCACACCAGAGTTAGCAGAAAGTTTCGTCAATAAATTAATGGCAAAAGAACGTTCTTTCCTAGGGTTTTTAAGTGTAGGACTAGGCATACTAACCTATCACCCAGAAGCCAAAAAACAATTCCAGCTACGGATATCATCCGCCAAAGAAATCACACCAAAAACTATTATGAGCGCCCAGACATCGCCCGATGACATCTACCTGGAATGGAGGGGCTTGATTGAACCTCTTGGCATCCCGAAAGCTATCAACCTATTCCCATCATACTCCGAAAGTGATGATACAGTTTTAACCCCCGTAAGAATAGATAAACCACCGCTGGAGTTAGTCTCTGTCAATACCGTGCCCGTGCCCAAGAAGCAAGCGTTTAGTTGGGTCAATTATCCAAAGCCCGCTTAGGGTACCATTAAACTGGCACCAACAGTACAGCGAGCGACCGAGTGACGTAGATTAAGGCTATTTTCTTTGCTTCCTTTTATAACAAAGCCGAGAGAAGCAATCTTTTTGATGGATAGATAGTGCCAAGATTAAAATCGTCGGAATCCTGAAATGAGTTCAGGATGACAGTGCTACAATGATGCTCATGACAGAAGACGACTACACCAACGAAACATGTATGCTCGACGTCGGGCATGGGCACACACTATACGTACATGACTGGGGCAATAAAGCTGCAAAAACTCCAATTTTTCACCTGCACGGTGGCCCCGGTAGCCAGAGCAAAGACAAGCACAAACTCGCATTTGACCCCACGACCCAACGCGTCATCTTCCACGACCAACGCGGCTCAGGGCAGAGCACACCACTCGGGCGTTGGCATCACAACACAACACAGGACCTCGCAGAGGATATCACACGCATCGCCGACAAACTCGGTATCGACACGTTCATCATCACCGGAGGCTCGTGGGGTAGCACGCTCGCCCTGTATTACGCGCTCGAGAACCCAAGAAGAGTCGTGGCAGTAGTAATACACGGCGTCTTTACCGGCTCACAAGCCGAAATTGACTGGATAGATAATGGGATGTTCCAAACTCATTTTCCTGACGCTTGGGACCGCTATGTTGCTACCGTGCCCACAGAACACCGCGCCAACCCAAGCTCTTACCATTATGAGCGCGCCCTCGGCAAAGATGCTCACGCTGCGGCCGACTCTGCCCGTGCTTACGATGACTTAGAGGCATCGGCAATATCTCTTGACGACCGTCACATTCCCACACCAGCCGCAGGCTATGACCCGAACGGGTCTTTGATTGAGATGCGGTATTTGCATAATGGTTGCTACATGCCCGACCGTTATATCTTAAAAAACGCTCACAAGCTGACCATGCCGGTCTATATCGTGCAAGGCCGCTACGATTTCGTCTGCCCACCTGCGACCGCGTACGAACTCAGCAAGTCCGCACCAAACGCGCACCTGACCTGGGTAATGAGTGGTCACGCCACCGAGCACGAAACCACGACCGCGCTCAGCCTCATCTATCACCACCTTACCTTATAAATATACATATGCAGGAACGCAGCGGTGCGCTATACTGCAATCAGTAGTATTAAAAGGAGCATTACTCATGACAACACTGTTTATCATTCTCGGAATCGTAGTTCTGGTCGGCGGGTTTCTCGTCGCTCTCTACAACAGCCTCGTACAGCTCGACATCAAAGCCAAAGAAGCCTGGAGCGGCATCACCGTTCAGCTTAAGCGCCGCGCTGACCTCATCCCGAACCTCGTGAACACTGTCAAAGGCTACGCCGCACACGAAAAAGGTGTGTTCGAAGCTGTAACTGCCGCACGTGCCGCCACCATTAACGCCGCTGATGCTGGTCCTGCCGCAGCCGGCAAAGCAGAAGGTGAGTTCCATGCAGCCCTTAAGAGCCTCTTTGCCGTCGCTGAGGCGTACCCAGACCTCAAAGCCTCACAAAACTTTATCGATCTCCAAGCACAGGTTACCGACACCGAAGACAAAATCAGCGCATCACGCCGCTTCTACAACGCCAACGTCACCAGCTTTAACACGAGGCGCAAACAGTTCCCAGCCAACATTCTCGCTGGTATGCTTGGTTTCAACACCGACAAAGAGTTCTTTGATGTAGACGAGGCAGAAGCTGCCGCTATCGAGAAACCTGTAGACGTACAGTTCTAAAACTTACAAATTAAAAAAACCACCTAAAAACCATGCTTTTTGCCGATTTTGTACCGTTGATTGAGTCATTTGCCCGCAGCGGTGGGGGTGGTTCGGGGTCTGGCGGTGGAGGTGGTGATGGCATCATCATCGTTCTGGGCTATTTGCCGATGCATTACATCGGTAGCCGACTGCGACGCAGCAGCCCCGACAAACTCACGACCGTACCCAAACAGGTAACTGGCTGGGTAATCGGTGGTGTCTATGCGGTACTCTGGTTATTTATCTGGCCGGGGTTTTTCGGCTTTTTGATTGCCATTGCAGCCATCGTTGGCACCGGCGCTGGGCTGTACAACTGGTTTGGTAAAATCAAGCAAAGCAAGCTCGTCCAATCGAAGCTCAAGTCGGCAGCCCAAGCTGACGGGGCGTGGGACGAGCCAACGCTGATAGCACGTGCGACCGATGTTTTTTCGAAGTACCAGCAAGATTGGTCTACGCAAAACACCGAGGCCATGAAGACCTATATGACCCCAGGCTATCAACACCATGCCGCGCTGCTGGTTTATGCTCTGCAGCTGGGCAGGCGCCGTAACATCGTCGAGAACCCCCAGATAGCAGATATGGTTGTCGTCGATATGAACGACGCACTCGACAATTCGCTCGATACCGTCACCGTTGGCGTCACCGCCAGTGCTACGGACCGACTCGTCGATGTTCGAACTGACCAAGAGCTGTTCACCGATACTAGCGAATTCACCGAGTTTTGGCGTTTTAAACGTCAGAACAACCAATGGTTACTCGACGGTATCCAGCAAGCAACCGAGGCTACTTGGACACACAACATGCCCCTTGAAGAGTTTGCGCTGGCCAATGGTTACCGCTACAGCGCCGATATGGGTTGGCTGCTCATTCCGGCACAAGGGCAGCTTTTTGGCAATGCTAAATTTGGCAAGTCCGACATCAACAACCACGTTATCGGCCTTTATAAGCAGCAATTGCTGACGCAGATTTACACCTATCGACCAAGCCCTGATGACACAAAATCGTACCTTATCGCTCAAGTTAATGTGCCAAAAAGTTACGGTTCCATCGTCGTGCGGCGTAAAAAAGCCTTCCAGTTCTTTGGCATCCGCGGGCTCGAAAAGGTCTCGACCGAATGGCAACAGTTCAATGACAAATACGAAGTTTTCGCCGCAAGTGCCGAGCAAGCAACGAGTTTTGAGCTCCTGAACCCACGCTACATGGAGCAGCTTGAAGCGGCGCCATTTGAGGTAAACATCGAGGTCGTCGACAACGTTATCTACTTCTATAGTGACGAGAGCGCGTCTGACGTCACGCACTACCAAGCCATGCTCAACCTGCTACAGCTGGCGTTCAATGAGATGAAGCTCTAGCCGTAAGCGCCAACACCGGTCAATAAAATGCTACACTAGTGCTATGATTGCCGAGTCAACAGAGAAGGAACTACGAAGATTGCTGTCCGCACAGCCGACCTACCGACCAACTGACGCAGTGCTTGAACAGATCGCAGACGTCGAAGTCGTTTGTTTTGTCGGGGCTAGCTGTATGGGTAAAACGACCCTGATGCAGCAGCTTGTCGCTGAAGATGTCGACTACGGTGAATTCGTCGTTTTCACGTCGCGACAGCCACGGCCTGAAGACAATCAGGCTCGATACTCCTACTACAACCACGACGATGAAGGCCTCCGCCCACTGCTTGAACGCATCGACAGCCAAGAAGTGTTACAGTACAATATCAACCCATTCAACTTGCATGTTTACGGCAGCGAAGTGACCGGTTACACCCACCGCTATAACATCGGCGATATATTTGCGAGTAGCATCGACGGGTTCCGCCAAATTGGTTTTAAAAAAGTTGTCGTTATATCGGTCATAACTACGCCGCAAGCTTGGCAAAGACGCTTTGACGAGCGTTTTGCAGCGGATAACCCACACCGCCAAGCACGTTTACTAGAAGCAGCCTCTAGCATCAAATGGTCGCTTGCACAGACAGCCGACGACCATGCGTGGGTTATCAACCGTGACGGCGAGTCGGCGCAAGCTCTAAAAGTTGTACAAAAAATACTCGCTGGTGAATCTCAGCAAAGTGACGAAGCTCGACAATTTGCCGAAGACTGTTTAACCTTAGTCGAAAGTTTAATTATATGAAAGACATTACCTGCACCATTGTTTTTCTCCTGCGAGACGATGAGATTCTTCTCGGCATGAAACTACGTGGTGTTGGGGCAGGTTACTGGAACGGTCCTGGCGGCAAGGTAGACCCTGGCGAATCCATCGAACAAGCAATGGTGCGCGAGTGCCAAGAAGAGATCAGCGTCACGCCAACAACGTACCGAAAAGTTGCGTACCATGATTTTGTCTTGCAAAACGAAACAGCTTCTTGGCATCAATGGACACATGCGTATATAGCGACCGAATGGCAGGGTGAACCAACAGCGAGCGATGAGTTGGTACCGCGCTGGTTCCACCTTAGTGACATACCCTATAGCCAAATGTGGCCAGACGACATTCTGTGGCTCCCCCAGGTACTTGAGGGCAAATTACTCAGTACGCGCATCGTTATGGCCAAAGACGAACAAGTTGAAGATTACGAAATAACGGAGGTAGACACACTATGACAACGCAGAGGCCATTTGCCGTTTTTGATATTGACGGCACGCTTATCCGCTGGCAGTTGTTTCACGCTATCGTGCATTCGCTCGGCAAGCAAGGTTACATCCTTCGCGGTACGCATGAGAAAATCAATGCCGCTCGTATGAACTGGAAAAACCGCGAAACCAACGAAGGATTTAGTGCCTACGAAAAAGTTCTGGTTGATGCCTATTTGCAGGTGCTCACCAGTATCGAGCCGAGCGATTACCTACGCATTGTCGATGAAGTTTTTCACGACTACAAAGATCAAACGTTTACCTACACGCGCGATCTTGTCCGCGCACTCAAAGAAAAAGGTTATTTGCTTTTCGCTGTCAGTGGATCGCAAGCCGAGATAATCGAACGGCTCGCACGACACCATGGGTTCGATGCGGCTATTGGTGCAGAGTTTGTACAACGAGACGGCGTGTTTACCGGCGAAGTAATCACACCGATTCATGACAAAAAGGCGGCTCTCGAGCGCCTTGTTCGGCAGTTTAACGCTACCTATAGCGGTAGTTACGCCGTCGGTGATAGCCCCAGCGATGCTGCCATGCTCGAACTTGTCGAAAACCCCATTGCTTTTAACCCCGACCGAGGGCTGTTTGAGATTGCACAGAAAAAGCAGTGGCTAATCATCGTCGAACGCAAAAACGTCATCTATGAGTTAACCGCGCAGCTAGGAAACTACATACTGACTACTCCGACAATGGACAAAGCAAAGGTGCAAGAGTGATGAGTCATGAATGTAAGACGAAGAGGGCAGTGAACCATGCATAGCCACTGGCAACAGCAGGGCAGTGACCCATTATTTCCTGATTTTTTGTGGTCTCGCCCCGAGAACAAGCAGCACGCTGGTAAGCTGCTCATCATCGGTGGTACCGGGCAGGGCTTTTCCGGTGCCGCAGAGGCATATGCTGCCGCCGAAAAAGCCGGTATCGGCACTACCCGTGTCATGCTCCCGGCAAGCCTCCGACGAACTGTCGAAAAGCTCTTTCCACCCGCCGAGTTTGCTCCGAGCACCCTGAGCGGTAGCTTTGGCATGACCGCGTTCGCCGAGCTACTTGATGCCGCACGTTGGGCAGACGGCGTACTTATCGCGGGCGATACCGGCCACAACAGTGAAACTTCTAGACTCTTTGAGCAGTTTATTACCCGTCACGATAAACTCGTTTCAGGATACGCCGAACATGCAACGGGGATGTCGAACCAAGATCAGTCTGATAACTTAGCATTGACGCTCTGTGGCGATGTCATCGAATCATTCTTCGTACACCCCTTAACTGTCCTCGACCGACCAAATACTACACTCGTACTCACAATAGGCCAGCTCCAGAAACTGGCAGTCGCAGCCCATAATTCTGAAGCATTTACTTCAAGTATGTCGTTGTTACAGCTTGTCGAAAAACTAACTGATTTTAACAAACTTCATACTGCCCATCTTGTGGTACAACACGGTCAAACAGTCGCCGTGGCTGTCAATGGACGTCTCAGCACCACACAGGTAGCTGACCAGTCTACGACACAGCTCGCCGCGCGCGCTGCCACCTGGTGGCTCCAAAACCCCACCAAACCCTTCGAAGCCCTAACCACGAGCGTAATTAAATAGTCGACGCAATAAATATACTTGACTTATGGGCTATTGTTATGCTATAATAACTTTATGTCGCAAGAACTAAGTCCCGAACAAACCCCGATATGGGATGTCTATGGTATCGCCCAGCAGGGTGCCAATCTTCAGCAACAATCACTTGCCGCTGTCTATGATGACCTACGCGCAAAACTCAATGGTGAAACTTCAGATGGTCAGACCGTAGCCAAATCACTTGACGAGGAACATACTGAAAGATTAAAAAATTTCAGTGTTATTTCTAGTCTCTATGCAGCGCTTCCACATAGTAGTGAAGAACCTGTCAAAACATACATGAATTATAGAAGTGGCTCATGGGCACACACAGAGGATGATGAGTATATCTTAGCTAAAGACATATTTTCAGTACGCAGGTTGCAAGCATCGACTTTGTGGCAGGCTACAAGTAGCGTCGGAGAAAGAGCATTCAACAATAATAGTCGCCCTTGGTATATCATTGGCGAAACAGCAGCGAACAATAGAAAGCAACGCAGTGAGTTACTATTGCTAAGTGGGACGGGCACCCTCGCGCCACGTATAAAAACGGTAACAATTCGGCAAAAGCTAACCCCGCTGCTTCGAGATGCAATGGCAGGTATTCTGCAGACAGCGCCAAGTGAAAGCGATATGAGAAAGATGTACGATCCAAAAACAAGATCCTACAAAGTTACACAATACTCTGAGGGCTCCTTTTCTTACAATACATATGATGATGTGTTCTTCATGAACCGACCAGGAGGCCGAGCATTAACCCGATTAATAAAAGAGCGAAATGTTGACACAGGAAGTGGGGCTACGTTTGAGGTCGGACCAAGCAATCATGAAATGGCTGCTTTTGGTGTGTTTGAACATCTAGGGCGCCTTGCAACTCTGTTTGATATAAGTGATAAATATCAATCGATACTCGAAGAGCAAGGCAAAGTCGACCAGGCCATAGCTGCATCTGAACCCACCAGCTCAGCAGCAGAGCCGACCAACGATGAATTACAGCTCTAAAGAATAAAGTGGTAAGACTACTAAAAAAGTCTGTCTAACGACAGACTTTTTTGTTGGAGTGCCAGAGTGCAATACTAGTAACCCTCAGCTTTTAGGTTTTAAGTAGGGTTGACTGGTCGCAAAGCGGATGGACTCGGTTGCGTTTAGCTCGCGTACGGCTGATAAAAAATCTTAATATCTATTTTGCTTTATTGTCGTGATTGCTAAATTGTATTATAATATACCTATGATATTGCCCCATGAGCGAAAATCTTCACTTGCCCTCGTGCCTGATAGGCTGATGCTTATATACCGTGATATCGAGACAATATTTGGTACTGATACAGATTTTTCAACATTAGTTTCGAACGCTATTACAAATGCAACGGGCTCCCAACAAACTGGAAAAGGTAGTATCTACCTGCCTATTGACAATCCGTTTATTACAGTGGTGAACCACGAAGAAATGAAAGTAACATACAAAAGTTTTTGTTCAAAAAATAAAAGCAGGCAAAGCTCTGATGAATTTGATAGTATTTTGCAGAAACTTGTTGATGACACGCCCATTCAAACCGATGATGGTACACCGCAAACCTTAAACTTTAACGCATGCACAAATGGGATGTGGCGCGTTGAGTTAGGGCTCGGCTCGGTATCATGCGACGCCCTGCGCAGAAAGTTGTTTGGCGAGCTTACAGCCGCAGGGAAAAATGGAGTACTCTCTGTTGAACCTCGGCTTTTCACGGTGGTAATGGGTGAGCTACTGGTAGAAAACCCCAATGTAGCACTGGCGGCATCGCGTCAGATAATCGCAAACTCAGATTCAAAGTTACGACTCGGTTCGTTTAGGTTTATTACATAGCATCACAAGGTTATGCTAGTTGGTTCGTATGACGGTTGATGTGGGTTAAAGTTTTTTCTGGTGCCGCAGGCCGGACTTGACCTACCTTCGGCAGGCCCGAAACTACATCATTCAAAACAAGTTTTGAAGAGTAGGGTTCCTTGCAAACTGCCACTGGCAGTTCTCACAGCACGTCCCTGAAAAACACAAGATTTTGGATGAAATATGAGCGAAGCGAATTGTCTAGGGTAATACATTGTATCTGGTGGGCGAGGAGGGACTTGAACCCTCACGAGCGTAAAGCTCACAAGATTTTGAGTCTAGCGTGTCTACCATTCCACCACTCGCCCAACAGATATAATGTATTAAATTGCTTGCAATTTGTCTACCAATTCCGCACGCTGCGGCACTAGAAAAAACTTTATTGACGATAAGAAAGCGAATATCTGTTGTTTCTGACGCTTACTCCGAGAAATATTAGTTGCAATAACCATAAGTAAAACCATGGCTATCAGAGGTGTATTGTACTATACTGTCATCAGAAATGCGAGAGTTAGGCCGTAACAAACCTAACCCGATGCGGTTCATACCATGACAAAGCGAATCGATCCAATCTCAGATGATATGAAGCCCCGTTCGGCCCCACAAGACCAAGCGGCTATCGAAATGGTTCGCCGTAAAGTTGCCGCTGCGCTCGGCGAAGAGCCGATTGCTACTGCCGAACTAGCCCAATCAACAGTAAACAGCGTACCAAGCAAGCATCAGGTCTTTATGCGCGAGCTCAGCCAGTCAGGCAAGAGCCTAGCCGAGGTGCAAACAGAGTGGCATCGCTACTACACCATGTTGCCCGACGACGAAAAGCGTGCTGTATGGGATGAGTTTTATGCTGCCAACCAAAATACACCTTACCAAAAATTCTTCGAGCATGGTGGTCAGGTAGAGGATCAAAAAGTACCGAGCGGACTAGAAAAAACTCAACAGCCCATGCCAGTTCCGTCGAACACGGGTGTTACCGTGGCTACGCACACGCCAACCGTTGAGCTCACCCCACTTTCAAAGCTACAGTCAGTCAAACGAGCCAAGCGACCAAAACCCACCGAGGAGATCAAAAAACAAATTGTTGATACCGTTACAGCGGGTGGCAAGCTAGAAGCTAAGCACCATTGGCAATCACTGTTTTTTGGCCTCGGTATGGGTGCGGTCGTCCTGCTTGTTATGATGTTTGGCTTTTTTAATGAGTACGTAATCGCGCCGTTCGTACAACCGAGCCGCAAGGTGACCGCCGCTCCAATCATCGTCACGAACAATGCTGACGCAAATGCCGGCCCCACGGTTATGGTTCCCAAAATAAACATCCAGATTCCGATTGATTTCAATGTTCCGAACATTCAGGAAGCAACAGTTCAAGCGTCGCTTGAAGGTGGCGTGGTGCATTACCCGTCAACCGCACTCCCTGGGCAGAATGGAAACGGTGCTTACTTTGGACATAGTAGTCAAAACATCTTTAATAATGGCAAATACAAATTTGCTTTTGTACTGCTGCATCAAGTCACGACAGGAGATATATTCTACATAACGCACCAAGGCAAACGCTATGTCTACCAAGTTTTTGCCAAAGAGATTGTGCCGCCCACACAAGTTAGCGTACTCAATGACACCAAAGGCAGGCAAGCAACCGCCGTTCTCATCACCTGTGATCCGCCTGGCCTCAGTACCAATCGTCTCGTCGTGTGGGGAGAGCAAATCAGCCCAAGCCCCGTCACGAACACTGCAGCGGCTTCACCAGACCAAAACCAACAACCCGCCGAGCTGACCAGCAAAGGTCCGAGTGCATGGGAACGGTTTACGCGAAGCTTACAATTCTGGAAGCCCGAAGAATAAACTAGCCAGTAAAAACTAGGCTTAGCCGTAGTTTTATTGCTCGTAAGCAGGGTGTTATTGCAGCCTCAAAACGTCGATTTCTATGTAAGCTATAGCTGATACCACGCTAAGGTAACCGTTTATTTCACGATAATAAGTGGCGTAGATGTTAACTGGGTAGTTGCGCTTTGGGTCTTAGCAATCGTAAACGCATACTCATAATTGCCCGAATAATACGCTGCAAACTGAGGAAGCGAATCCTGCAACTCAACCATATTTTGGTTATCGTACTCGACAACAATTACCTTACCACCAGAGACATAAGTCAGACGATGACCATCCATCCACTGAACTTTGGTTTGTGGCGCGTCTAAGGCACGGGACAAAATAAAGCGTTTGACTTCAATATTTTCTGCGTCATAGATAACACATGTTTGGCCGTTTTCTGCGAGTACAAACTGTGAATTAGCCGAGAATGACACGTTTGAAGGGTTTTGAACTCGCAGGTACCGCCACGTTTGGTAGGGCTTGCCCTTTAATACAACCTGTTCGGACGGATTCCGGTACAGATACACGCCGCCGCCATCCGTTGCACCTGCTGCAATATACCAGGCATTGTCATACTGTGCGAGATTAAGTACATAACCCGCTGACGTGGCCGGCAATTGTCGTAGCACCATGCGACGAGAATTTTGAAGCAAAACTACGTTTACAGTACTAGCAGATTGGGTGCCATCTTCGTTCACATCGGTAACAAACAGTACCGAGCTATCACCATGCGTTTTGTATGCTAAGACGTGATCTATTTGGGCGACTAAGGCCTTGCCGCTCGCCGTAAATGACCGCAAACTTTTTGTTTGCTTATTGTAGGCATAATATTGATCAAATTTTTTATCGAATAACGTGAGCTCGTCATCGACACTTAATGTAAGTGTGCGCGTTAAGTTCTGAGTCCGTTCCCCGCTAGTACGATCAAGTAAGATGTACTCTTGACCCGTAGTCTCGCCAGTGGTGTAACTATGACTTAATAATATGTATTGGTCATTGCCAGCCCATTCGACAACAGTCCATGACTGCGCTCCATCTCCTGCAGTGATTGATTCCAGTGGGATAGTTACATCGGCGGCAATTGGTTCCTCGGGCTGCCGCAAATCATACAGCAAAAAGGTGTTCGAGGTTGCCGCGTTTTTAATGAGCAACCATCGATGGTTGGGGCTCTGTGAGGCTACGGTAGGTTCAGCTTCAAAATTTCTGATAGATGTCGATGTGAGTTTGGAAGGGAAAAGTCGTGGGTAAATGATTCGCTGGACATCGCCACCTTCAACATTAAAGTTGTGAGACCATTGTCGGTATCCTGCTAAGTTAATACGCATGTCGTATGAGCCGGAAGTCAGAGTTAAACGTGCGTTTGTTTTTGATGTTTCTGCTTTTCCATTGAGGGTTATGGTGGCGCCTTCGGGTTGGCTCGACACAAACACAAGTCCGCTCTGTTGCACTTCGCCGTCATTGGTCAAAGAATAGCCATACGACCAATACAACATCACCAGGCTGGCGATAGCTATCGCAATAGTTATTAACCCATAACCAATAAACAATAGTATGCGGTGACGACGTTCAGCTTGCGGATCAAGAAATTCCATAGACTGACATGTAGTATACCACTGGCGAGCAGAATTAGCAGGTTGCAATCAACCGAGGAGAGAGTATGGCGACTGCATGCATACTTTTGGTCGATTTCACTTGCGTTTATGTATACATTAGCGCTATTATTTGTATAACGATTTACAACGATACAAAAGGAACGGCATGAGCAGACAAACAATCAAAATCAACGGTAAGCACTACGATGCTATTACCGGCGAGCTACTCGTAGGTTTTGTGTCGCCGGACGACCATGATGCTCAAGCTAACACACACAAAATTACAGTCGCGAATAGTACCCCCAAAAATGCAAAGCCACAATCGATTGTCGTTCACCATACCAAGCCTTCACAAACGCTTATGCGTAGTGCTGTTAAAAAACCTAGCCTTTCTAACACTCCGATTCGCGTTCAACACCCACTCACAGGACAATCTCACGTCGTTCCAATCGCACCAAAACCGTCTATTACTACCGTTGGTCATGCACGTTTAGAACGCGCGAAGACGACTGTACGCAGCGAGCACGTTAGCCGTTTCAATCACGACCAAAACGCCGCGAAGCTAGCCGTGCAATTGACTCATGTGCCCGTACGTAGTGCTCCTCCTAAACCAGAAGGTGATGATGTGGGGGCCGGTGCGCCCCAACCAAAGCCTACCAACAGCCCGGAAGATATGTTCACGCGGGCAATAGCTAATGCAAATCATCACGCCGACATCAAAAATCACACGCGAAACTACAAGAAAACTGCTCGCCGACATTTTGCCAGTATGGCAATCGGCGCAAGTGCACTCTTCATTATTGTTGGCTTTGTAACATACCTGAACACACCAAGTCTTCAGATACGCGCTGCTGGTGTGCGAGCCGGTGTCAGCACCATGAACCCCGATTTTGCGGCTGCAGGTTTTGCATTTACCGGTGTCACAACCCACCAAGATAAGCGCATTATTGGCCTAAAAACAGACGAAGCTCAGTACCAACTCATACAACAGCCGACCAACTGGGCCGGTGGGCAAATGATCGAAGAGATATCATCGGTCAGCGCGAGCGGTAGGGCCAACTTCAAGTCAGTGCAATTCGGCGACCAAACAGTGTATCGTCTCGACAATGGCAATGCCACTTGGGTAAAAAATGGCACCTGGTACCAGCTGAATGGCGAGCGAGCTATCAGTGACACTGTTCTCCGCAGCCTCGTCCAAAACAGCTAAAGGCGCAGACGAATCACGATTATAGATTATCCGGTTGGAATCTAGATACTGGATTCTAGAATCTTGAATGTCTCCAAGCAGATTCTTCGACTTCTTTCCGTTCCACTCAGAATGACAGTGTGAGCTGTTGCAGCTCGTTGGCACTCTGGAGGCGTCCTGGACGGAAATGTTGTTGGTCGTTACAACAGTAGGACACATGCGTAGCGTAACGAATGTGGAGCTTAGTGTGTGGCCGTTGTAATCAGCAACAACAGATCACCAAGAGGGTGGAAGCGTGCCGAGTTTTTTATCTTACTTTTTGGCGGTCCAAAAAGTAAGCCGACCGCAGTTCGGGAACTGTTTTAAAAAAGAATCAGGGGGTTGTTCGACTTCACTTCGAAGCATTTAGACGTGGGTCGCCGCCAGAGCCGTGCATCGCATAAAAACTGATTGGTACTTTTTGCGTCGCTCGGTGGGTTTTGGTACTTTTGGCCAAGTAAAAGTACAGTGAAGAAGAATATTACTATAGATATATCATAAAAATCCAATTCCATATCTGATTTGGCTAGAGATACTACAGGGATGGTATACTGTAGGGCATGAGTGAAGTTAGGACACGTTTTGCGCCAAGCCCTACCGGATTTTTACACGTTGGTGGCATCCGCACCGCGCTATTCGCGTGGCTCGTCGCACGCCAAGCCCATGGTAAATTCATCTTGCGTCTCGAAGACACTGACCAAAAAAGGGAAGTACCCGGCAGCAAAGAGCACCTTATCGCCAGTCTGAAAGCTCTCGGCTTAAACTACGACGAAGGCCCCGACATCGACGGCGCCTACGGTCCCTACATCCAGAGCGAACGACTCGCCAGTTACAAACAGTGGGCGCAAAAACTCATCGATGCCGGTAGGGCATATGCCGACCCGTACACTTCAGCAGAAGTCCAAACTTTCCGCGAAGATGCCCAGCGTAACAAGCAAGCCTTCCTTTACCGCAATCACCGCCCCGAAAACCCCCCTGTCTGGGATGGCACGAAGCCACTGCGATTCAAGTCCGAACCTAAAGCCTACACCTGGCATGACGAGGTAATGGGCGACATCACGACAGGGCCCGAAGTTATCGACGACATAATACTCATTAAAAGCGACGGGTTTCCGACCTATAACTTCGCGCACATCATCGACGACGCCGAGATGAAAATTACCCATGTCATCCGTGGCCAAGAATTCATTAGCTCAGTTCCCAATTACCTTAACTTGTATGAAGCACTTGGGATTGAGCGCCCATTGCTCGCCCATATGCCACACATTATGAACGAACAGGGCAACAAGAAACTCGGCAAGCGTGACGGTGCCAAAGACGTCCTCGACTACATACGAGATGGCTACTTGCCAGAGGCGATGGTCAGTTTTATCGCCACACTTGGTTGGAATGACGGCTCAACGCAAGAAGTTTTCACGGTCGACGAGCTCATCGAAAAATTCCATCTGTCCAAAGTCCAGCGAAGCGGCGCCCGCTTCGATGAAAAGCGATTGCTGTGGGTTAACGGGCATTTCATCCGCGAGTTACCACTGGGTGAATTAGCAAAACGCGTTGAATTTTTCTGGCCCGAGAGCGCCAAAAAGGCAACCAACGAGTTCAAGCTGCGCGTACTGGCCCTCGCCCAAGACCGTCTCAAGACGCTTGCCGACTTGCCGGAGCTCACAAGTTACTTTTTTGCCGAGCCCACACCCGACCCAAGTCTTATCAGCGGCAACAAACAACTCTCCAAGCTTAGCACTGATGAGATAACCCAACTCATTACATCGATGCACGCCAAATTAACTGGGCTCGAAGATTGGCAGGCTGACACAATCCAGACGGCTCTCAACGAGCTTCTCGAAGAAACAGGGCAGAAGCCAGGAATACTCTTTAGCCTTATACGCATCTACACCACGTGGGCACCTTTCAGTCCGCAGCTCAATGACACGCTCGCACTACTTGGTCGCGAAACTACACTCAACCGTCTTGGTTCAACAACTAAACTATAAATTGAGCGTATAAACAACGTTTCCAAACACATTACGTACTATACGTTGCAACATATTTCTTTCAATCAGCATGTGATATGTAAAAAACACATAACATTTATCTGCATATTAACATCGGTAAAAATATAAAATATACCATTTACGTGTATTATATGTATAGAAAGTTATAAGGAGTTAACTATGCTAGTCATGAAGTTTGGCGGTACTTCAGTTGGAGATGCCGAAAGGATCCTCAAAGTCGCCAAAATAATCATTTCAGCACGAAGGGATGCAAAAGTAATAGTCGTCGTTTCGGCCATGAGCGGAGTGACCGACTTGTTGGTGGCGGCTGCTCATTCTGCAGTCGGCAAAGATCGCCTCAAGTTTCAGCGCTACCTGAGACAAATACGCAAACTCCATTTAACTGCAATTCACGATTTAGAGCTAGACACAGAAAGCAACGACAAGCTAACGACCGTTATCGAAACTCGTCTGTCCGAGTTAACCGAACTCCTAAAAAGCGTCTATGCACTGGGCGAGCTAACTCCGCGTGCTCATGACCTGATTGTGTCATACGGCGAAAAAATGTGCATCCACCTCACCACAGCAGCCATACACAAATTAGGTGGTACCGCCCAACCGTTCGAAGCAAATGAGCTTATCGTTACAACGTCAGAATCTGGCGATGCCAGACCACTTCTGCCTGAATCGTACCGAAAGGCTAACCTCGTGCTGCTTCAGGCTATAGAGGCTGGAGAAATTCCCGTTATAACGGGTTTTATGGGTGCAACACCTAACGGTATCGTTACAACCCTCGGGCGTGGCGGTTCTGATTATTCCGCAACGATTATCGGCTACTGTGTCGATGCAACCGAAGTCTGGATCTGGACAGATGTTGACGGTGTCATGACCGCCGATCCTCGCGTTATACATGATGCCTCGACTATCTCGGCTCTGTCTTATGATGAAGCGGCTGAGTTGTCCTACTTTGGGGCAAAAGTCCTGCACCCCCTCACGATTGTGCCCGCATCATTAAAAGCCATACCAATCCGTATAAAAAACACGTTTAACCCTGATGCTCCCGGAACGCTGATATCTAACAAAGTCGACGTCACCAAGCACGCTGAAAAAGCGATATCAACGACAAAAACTCTTTCACTCATTACGATCCAAGGCAGGGGTATGATTGGCGTACCTGGCGTGGCTGCCAAAGTTTTTGAAGTGATCGCTACAAAGAAAATAAATGTACTTTTTATATCGCAAGCATCTTCAGAGTACAATATTACATTTGCCGTCCCGCAAGAAGACGGTGCCAAGGCTGTCCATGCATTGGGAGTAGCATTTAAAGATGCGCTCCAGATTAAAGATTTAGAAGCCATTACCCATCAGGACAATCTTGTCATTGTCGCCGTCGTTGGGGAAGGTATGAGAGGTCATGCAGAAGTTGCCGGTAAGATATTCTCGGCAATCGGACGCTGCAAAGCAAATGTGTACGCAATCGCCCAAGGCTCATCTGAGCGCAATATATCTTTCATTGTTGCCGAAAAAGATATGCCAAGGGTTCTAAGAAGTCTACACGACGAATTTCATTTGGAGGATAAACTATGAACACACCTAAAAAATACTACTTATTGCAGCTCGGAGTCGGCAAAGTCGGCGGCGCGCTCAGGCAACAGATCATTCAGCAAAAAGCTGCATTATTAAAACGCTTTGGTATCGACTTGGTGTACGCCGGTCTTTTCACTTCACGTGGAGGAATTTTTGAGCCCACCGGCTTAACAGATCAAGCAGTACTCGGTTTCACTGGCGCTACGACCCACGATCCACAGCGTGTCATCGAGTCATCACAAACTCCCTTCATCATTATTGACACTACCTCATCGGACAGCACGACGCCGCTCTTGAAGTTGGCTTTGGCGCGTGGAAATACCGTAGTGACAGCCAATAAAAAACCTTTAGCCGGTTCACAGTCAGACTTTGATGATTTGTTAGCCGCAGCCAACGATCGACTCTTTTTTGAGACAACTGTTGGTGCGGGACTGCCGGTCATCAGTGCATTGCAATCCTTAATCGCAACAGGCGATAAGATCGAGCGCATACAAGGCTGTTTTAGCGGCACGCTCGGCTTTATATTTTCCGAGCTCCAAGCCGGTAAATCTTACTCCGAGGCCGTCACTGCAGCCAAACAACTTGGCTATACCGAGCCAGACCCACGTGATGACTTGTCGGGTATGGATGTGGCACGCAAAGTTGTCATCCTTGCGCGGTTAATTGGCATACAGCTTGAGCCAGCTTCCGTACAGGTTTCTAGCTTGTACCCGAGCGAGATGTCGAAAATGTCGGTCGACGAGTTTATGCAAAATCTGCCCTCACTCGACGCCGAGTTCAACGCCAAGACTACTGCCGCTGAGCAAACCGGCAAAGTCTTGCGCTACGTCGCAACCGTTAGCCCAGATTCATGCACCGTTTCACTCGAAGCAGTTGATGCAAGCTCGGACATAGGTAATCTTTCTGGCCCCGATAATATCGTCGTCATTCAAACCAAGCGGTACCACGACAATCCACTCGTCATCAAAGGTCCCGGTGCTGGGCCTGAAGTGACAGCCGCCGGAGTATTTAGTGATATTTTAAGAAGTGTGGGAGCGGTATGAATAAATTACGCGTAGGCATATTGGGTGCTACCGGTATGGTAGGGCAACGTTTTATTACCCTTCTCGCCAATCACCCGTGGTTTGAAGTAGTAGCACTAGCCGCATCACCAAAATCTGCTGGCAAACCCTACCACGAGGCTGTGTCGAACCGGTGGGTAATGGACCAAGATGTGCCTAAAAATGTTGCGGACATCGTGGTACAAGACGTACAGACAGATATGAAAAATATCGCAGACTCTGTCGAGCTTGTTTTTTGCGCGCTCGACATGGATAAAGAGGCTATCAAACAAATCGAGTTAGCCTACGCTGCCTGTGACGTTGCCGTCGTATCGAACAATTCGGCTCATCGCTGGACAGACGATGTGCCGATGATCATGCCAGAAGTTAACCCAGAACATCTTGTGATGATTGACATTCAGCGCAAAAAATATGGCTGGCGGAAGGGGTTACTCGCGGTCAAACCAAACTGTTCAATACAATCATATGTTTCAATTCTGACCGCGCTAAAAGCATTCGTTCCAACAGAAGTCTCCGTGACGAGCTTGCAGGCAATCTCAGGAGCGGGAAAAACCTTCAATACCTGGCCAGAAATGGTCGACAATGTTATCCCCCTGATTGGCGGTGAAGAAGACAAATCGGAGCGAGAGCCCCTGAAAATTTGGGGCGAGGTGACTGCAGATGCCATCAAACCCACAACTACACCGATTATTTCTGCGACCTGCATCCGAGTGCCCGTTAGCAATGGTCACATGGCAAGCGTACGCGTGAGCTTCGATAAGACCCCAACCAAAGACGCTATTATCGACGCTGTTCGACACTTCAAAAATCCACTTGCGGGGCTTGCGCTGCCGTCGGCCCCCGAGCAACTCATCACCTATTTCGACGAAGACGACCGGCCTCAGGCAAAACTCGACCGCGACATAGAGCACGGCATGGGAATCGCGATGGGAAGACTCCGCCCAGATCCTCATTTTGGGTGGCAGTTCGTAGCACTATCGCACAATACCCTCAGAGGAGCAGCTGGAGGCGCCGTACTGGTAGCCGAGTTACTCGTCGCAAAAGGCTATATAGCTCGTTAAAGCGCTGCTCGGCCAAGCCACAGCGACTACCTTTCATGTGACAAGCTAGTCGTTCTAGCACGTACATAGCACACAATTTTGCACGAATCCGACACCTCCATAAGGTCGCAGCTACGCGCCGTAATTCGATATTCAATCACATTTTCACATACATTTTCAGCTAACCGCAGATAACATTTAAATATACTCTGTTACTTTGTTACAATAGTGCTTATGGATCCTGATTTTAGTAGTGGGCGACCAAAACCAAAAGTTATTTCACCACTCAACAACCTAAATGAGCCAAAACTGCCAAGCTTCGATGCGGTCCAGAAGCCAGCTAATGTCACGCCGCAAGTTTTTGTCAGCTCTCCCCAGGCAGTTAATGATACGAACATTTTACCCCCAGTAGCCGAAGCAAGTACTAGCAGCGTTGGGCAGTCAAATAACACTAAAAAACAGCATCAGTTTTTTACGCTGAGATGGACACGTAGCAAACGCTGGACCATCGTGTTTGCGGCCATCGCCATACTACTCATTGGTGCGGGCGTAACTGCGTCAATCTTAACACGGCCAAATGTTAAGGGGGGCGTATTTATAAGCAAGAAACCTCCCAAGCCAGCGCCAAAAGTTATAACCAGCAACCTTACAGGGTTAGTCGTCGACCCTAGCATCAACGCACGACCAGTAACTGGTGTCATGATTGAAAACAGCGAGGACGCTCGACCGCAAAGTGGCATCGACCAAGCAGGAATTGTGTTTGAAGCTATCGCCGAGGGTGGTATCACACGCTTTCTGACTCTTTTCCAAGATGGTGCGCCCGACTACATCGGCCCCGTACGAAGCGCCCGGCCATACTACGTGCAGTGGTGCATGAGCTTTGACTGCGCACTGGCTCACGCTGGCGGCAGCCCTGAGGCGCTCCAAAACATCATAGATTGGGGTACAAAAGATCTCAACCACAACGCATCTGCCTTCTGGCGCATCAATAGCCGCTACGCTCCACACAACCTTTATAGTTCGATGGCTAAACTCAATGAATACGAGGCATCAAAAAGCTATGGAGCAGCTACCTACACGCCATTAGCTCGAAAAAAAGACGCCCCCAGCCAAACACCAAACGCAAGCAGCATAGATTTCAACATCTCAAGTTACATGTTTAATTCTCATTTTGATTATGATGCGGCGACCGACAGATACAAACGTAGCCAAGCTGGGGCGCCACATATGGTCGTGAACGGGGCAGGAGCCGAGACTCAACTGCAGCCAAAAGTAGTCGTAGCGCTGATACTCAGTTATGGTATCGCCAGTGACAACCATTCGCAGTACGGTGTTATCGGTTCGGGTGAAGCTTACATTTTCCAAGATGGTATTGTTACTAAAGCACAGTGGCACAAAGCCGACATCAAAGGCGCGCTTTCACTCACCGATGAAGCCGGCAAGCCTCTTGCCCTCAATGCCGGCCAGACATGGTTCACCGCTTTATCAGGCGTTGATCGCATGGGTTATAAATAACAATGGATTTTTATAACAAATATCGAAGTCAGATCTCACGACGGATTTTCCTACCACAGTTTTTGGCAGGGCTCATAACAATTGGTATATGTTGGCTTATATACCCCTATTTTCAAGGTGAACCTTTGCTATTTTTCCTCTTATTTACAGCTATCTACACGGTTTGCGTGTTGTTTGCGAGTTCTTTTATACTTCGCGATAGTGTAGAACCGGTCCGTAATCTTTGGAATGTTATCCAGTTCGTTTCCCCACATAGCACCGAGCATGTTTCACCCGACCTCGACCATGCAAAAGTAGGGCGGGAAATGGTTGCAAACCTGGCCAATCACATTTACCAACTTGCCAGTGTCGTCGATGATGTCGAAAAAACCAAAACAGTCGCCGCTAGAGACATCCACACTAGTTTTGTCGCAAACTCTCTACCGTTACCATTTATTGTCATCAACCACGAAGACGAAATGGTGTATACCAACGAAGCGGCTTGTAAATATTTTGATGTTGTCCCTGGTGAGCTCGAGGGGAAAAACTTATATACCGCCCTCGATATGTCATTTGCAGACGAAAACACGTTTGAGAGTTGGCTGACTACTGCCCGTAGCAAAAGTGCAACAGCCGAAGGTCAGTGGGAACGCGTTCGCATCGGCCTGCCCGGTCAAAGTCGTAGTAAACAGTTCGACCTTGCCGCGCATTATAACCGAAGCAATCCACTTGGTTATGAGACCTTGATAGTGCTGTTTGATCATAGCGAAATCTATAGTCAAGACGACCAAGCCATGAGTTTTGTGGCGCTCACGGTTCACGAACTCCGTACACCGCTTACACTACTACGTGGCTACATTGAGGTTTTTAATGAAGAAATTGGCCCAACGCTCGACCCCGAGCTAAAAATGTTTATGACTAAGATGGATGCGGCCGCTCAGCAGCTTACTGCTTTCGTCAACAATATCCTTAATGTCGCTAAAATAGAAGACAACCAACTTACACTGCAACTCCATGAGGAAAAATGGTCAGAGATTCTCGAGGGCGTCGTCAGTGACCTTTCTATACGCGCTAGTGTGCGAGGAATTACCATCAAATCAGACATTGCAGAGGGTTTGCCTACGGTCGGAGTCGACCGCTACAGTATTTATGAGGTTGTAGCCAACCTGCTCGACAATGCCATTAAGTATTCCAAGGGCACAAACGAAGTGTACCTAACATCTCAGCTCAATTCAGATGGTGTTGTCGAAACGAGTGTAAAAGATTTTGGCCTCGGTGTCGACAGTACCATTTTGCCGCATATATTTGACAAATTTTACCGCAATCACCGCAATCGAGCACAGATAGGCGGCACTGGTCTCGGCCTTTTCTTGAGCCGGGCTATTGTACAAGCGCATGGTGGTCAAATCAGCGTGGACAGCAAGGTCAACGAGGGCAGCACGTTCTCATTCACTGTTTTGCCATATGGTAAGCTCTCCGAAGCAGGTAAGAAGGGTGCAGAGGGCGGGATTGTCCGTGGTGCCCACGGATGGATTAAAAACCATTCTATGTACCGCGAGTAATATATCTATTTTGATCACTCGAACGTTCAAATCTTACCTAGTTATGAACCTTATGAACTTTTAACCCCTAGTGATACACTAAGTCTATGCAACCAACACAACTTTCGCCTGCGGGCAATAAAATACTTGTCGTCGAGGATGAGCATTTTATCAGCGAGCTCTACAACCGTGCGCTCATCAAGGCCGGTTACGCGGTCGATACCGTGAGTGACGGTCAGAGAGGCCTCGCTGCCGCTCAGTCAGACAAGTACGACATCATCTTACTCGACCTTATGGTACCCACCATCACTGGGATTGAAGTGCTACGTACGTTACGCGACAAACGCCTTACCCCACGCTTGCATGCCCGCATCATCGTCACGACTAACCTTGAGCAACGCGACGAAGTTCGCGCCGACATCGAAGGGCAGGCCGATGGTTACCTCATCAAAGCCGAGATAACCCCGCGCCAGCTCGTAGAATTCCTCGCCAAACTCACGTAACGGTTCGGATTCTTGAATCTTGCATTTTTCTCAGCGGATTATTCAGTTTTATTCCATTCCGCTCGGAATGACTCTGGTGTTATTTATTGATTAAAGAATTAAGATTAACGATCATCGAATAAAACTCAGTAGCTGCCGAGCATCTCCGACTAACGTTCGGAGGCAGCCTGGCACCCTGAAACCATCCTGGATGAGATGTTGTTGCTCGTTACAATTTTAGGACACATGCGTAGCTAAGCTTAATTTGCGATTGAATACTTACCTTCGAAGCTGCTAGACCTGGGTCGCCGCCAGAGCCGAGCATCGCATAAAAACTGATTGGTACTTTTTGTGTAAGCTGCCTGCGTAAGGAGGACTGTTTGAGCGAAGCGAGTTCCGCACGCACCAGACAGCTGGAACAAAAAGTGGCAGTCAGCCGGTTTTTTGCGTCGCTCGGTGGGTTTTGGTACTTTTGGCCATGCAAAAGTACGGGGAAAAGAATACAGAAGGGGAGATTCTTCGGCTATACTTCGTTGCACTCAGAATGACACCGGCACAATGCGACCAGAAACCACCTTCACACCTCCCACACCCACCACCGTCAAAACCCACCTCATCAGCGTGCAGCTGTAGGCAAAACTACACT